>NZ_JAAUVM010000026.1:0-77768 GCF_012030485.1 Pseudomonas sp. B14(2022) | reverse complement strand
CTACAACATCAGCAGGCCTCATAGCTACAACGACTACCGGTCGCCGGTCGTGAAGGAAAGGTTGGCGGCGTGAACCTTAATCAGTGTCCAAGATTACTTGACCAGTTCAGCTTGCTCCCGATAGCGGTGGATCAGTCAGCGTATCTGTACCTGACCCACTGCTATCGGGAGCAAGCCCCCTCCCACATTTACTGCTGCATTTCAGCTGAAGATCAGCGTTGCACGATCCGCAGGTTGCTGTTCTGCTCTTTCGGCAGAACCCGCTTGGCAATCACGTAGTTCTTGTTCCAGAACGGCTTTTTCAGCGTGTCGATACTGACCGACTTGCCACGACGTGGTGCGTGGATAAAGCGGTCGTTGCCCAGGTAAATGGCAACGTGGTTCACCTGGCGGCTCTTCAGTTTGAAGAACAACAGGTCACCCGGTTTCAGGTCCTTGCGATCAACCTTCTGCCCATGGCCGGCGGCCATGGCGTTGGAGGTGCGCGGCAGATCCACGGCGGCTACGTCGTTAAACGCATATTTCACCAGGCCACTGCAGTCGAACCCTTTACTTGGGCTGCTGCCGCCCCAACGATAAGGAGTACCCAGCACGTTTACGGCGCGGCTGAGGACGGTGCTGCTCTGCTTGGTGTTGACTGCCATCAGGCCTGGAACTGCCTTACCGTGGGCCTTGCTCAGTTGAGTCGGGCGGCTGATGGTCGGCTTTGCCGATTTGGCGGTGCTTGGCGTGCTGTGGACTTTAGGGGTGAAACCGTTGACGTTTGGAAGTCGTTGCTCACGATTGGTGGCGTGGGCGGCCAGTGGCATTAATAGGCAAATGGTTAGCCATGTCTTGAAAAATGGTCGCATTAGGCGTGGCTCTTATGGGTTTGCGCGCAACTTTATAACAGCTTTTTGTGTCGTTCTCAGGCCGTTTGTCGACTGAACCTTGGGGTCAAACTCAGGAAAAATGCGACGATTCGCCGCGATTGTCCTACACAAGTCAGGTGGCATAAGGCTTTCAGGGGAGGGAAGATACCATTTGCCGTACGTCGGGCGCCTGTAAAAAAGTCACAAAGAAAGTGAAAAAATTTATCTATCGAAGCAAATGAGGTACTCCATGAACACCTATCAACAGGTTGGTCCGCAGCAAGACACCCACAGCAAGGTGATCGGTTACCTGCTCTGGATTTTCGGGTTTACCGGGGCCCATCGCTTCTATTACGGCAAACCGGTGACCGGCACGATCTGGTTTTTCACCCTGGGTTTGCTTGGGATCGGCTGGCTGATCGACCTGTTCCTGATCCCGGCCATGGACCGAGAAGCGGACCTGCGTTTTACCGCTGGCCCTATCGAATACAACGTCGCTTGGATTCTGTTGGCGTTTCTGGGGGTATTCGGCGTGCACCGCATGTACCAGGGCAAATGGGTCACCGGACTGATCTACCTGCTGACCGGCGGTTTGTTCCTGGTGGGGGTGCTGTATGACTTCTGGACGTTGAATACCCAGGTTTCGATCCGCAATGCCGAGCGCAATGGCGGCCGGTAGATCATAAATAACCTGTAGGAGCGAGCAAGCTCGCTCCTACAGTTTTTTATGGCTCAAGCCTGGTAGCTGATGCGCCCGTCCACCAAGGTGTAGCGCACGCTCGCCGGCAGGCTATGGCCGATGAACGGGCAGTTCTCACCTTTGGACAGCCAGTGCTCCCCGGCAACCGTGGAGCCGGCCGGGTCAAACAGCACCAGGTCTGCCGCCGCACCTACCGCCAGTTTCCCCGCCGGCAGGCGCAAGGCCTTGGCCGGGCCGGTGCTCAGGCGTGCCAGCAGCGTCGGCAAGTCGAGCAAACCGTCTTCCACCAACGTCATCGCCAGTGGCAGTAAAAGCTCCACGCTGCTGATGCCCGGCTCTGTCGCGCCAAACGGTGCCAGCTTGGCATCCCGCTCGTGGGGCTGGTGGTGGCTGGAAATCGCCGAGACCACACCGGATTTGACTGCCGCACGCAAACCGTCACGATCGGCCTGTGTGCGCAGCGGCGGTTGTACGTGGTAAAGGCTGGAGAAGTCGATCAGCGCCTCGTCCGTCAGCAGCAATTGATACAACGCCACGTCCGCCGTCACCGGCAGGCCACGGGCCTGGGCCTGGGCGATCAGGGCCACGCCCCGGGCGCTGGTCAGCTGGCTGAAGTGCGCGCGCACGCCACTTTGTTCCACCAGCAGCAGGTCACGGGCCAGGGCTACGGTTTCAGCGGTTTCCGGAATGCCCGGCAAGCCGAGGAAGCTGGCGACCGCACCTTCATGGGCCAGGCCGCCTTCGGCCAGGTCGCGGTCCTGGGAGTGGAAGATCACCGTCAAGTCGAAGGTGGCCGCATATTCCAGGGCGCGGCACAGGGTGCGGGTGCTGCGGAAACTCTCCAGGCCGTTGCCGAACGCCACGCAACCGGCGTCGCGCAGGGCAATCAGTTCGGCGAGTTGTTCGCCTTCCAGGCCTTTGCTCAGGGCGCCGATGGGAAACACTTTGCAATTGCCGGCTTCGCGCGCACGGTCGAGGATCAGCTCGGTCACGGCCGATGTGTCGAGCACCGGTTTGGTGTGCGGTGGGCAGCACAGGCTGGTGACGCCACCGGCTGCGGCCGCGCGGGTCTCGCTGGTGATATTGCCTTTGCGGCTGTAGCCCGGCTCGCGCAGGGCGACGTTCAGGTCCACCAGGCCGGGCGCGGCCACCAGACCTTTGGCATCGATCGTCTCGCTGGGGCTGAAATCACGGGGGGCGGCGCCGATGGCGATGATCTTGCCGGCTTCCAGATGCAGATCGGTAATGTGATCCAGGCCGCTGGCCGGATCGATGACTCGGGCGCCGAGAATGCTGAGCTTCACTGGGCCTTCTCCTGCTCGAATTGACGTTGCGCGGTTTGCCCGCTCATGGCCATGGACAACACCGCCATGCGCACGGCGATGCCATACGTGACCTGGTTGAGAATCACCGACTGGTTACCGTCGGCCACCGCCGACTCAATCTCCACGCCTCGGTTGATCGGCCCCGGGTGCATCACGATGGCATCCGGCTTGGCGCCGGCCAGGCGTGCGGTGGTCAGGCCGAACAGGCGGTAGAACTCGCCCTCGCTCGGCAGCAGACCCCCCGACATGCGTTCGCGCTGCAGGCGCAGCATGATCACCACGTCCACATCCTTGAGGCCTTCTGTCATGTCGGTGTAGACCTTCACGCCGTATTGCTCGACGCCGATGGGCAGCAGGGTTTTCGGCGCGATCACGCGAATGTCCGGGCAACCCAGGGTTTTCAGGGCCAGCATGTTCGAGCGTGCCACCCGCGAATGCAGGATGTCGCCGACGATGGCCACCGAAAGGTTTTCAAAGCTGCCCTTGTGCCGACGAATGGTGAGCATGTCGAGCATGCCCTGGGTCGGGTGGGCGTGACGGCCGTCGCCGCCGTTGATGATCGCCACCTGCGGGCATACATGCTCGGCAATGAAGTGGGCGGCACCGGAGTCGCCGTGGCGCACCACGAACATGTCGGCGGCCATGGCTTCCAGATTGCGCAGGGTGTCGAGCAGGGTCTCGCCCTTGCTCGCCGACGAGGTGGACACGTTCAGCGTGATCACGTCGGCCGACAGCCGTTGGGCCGCCAGTTCAAAGGTGGTCCGTGTACGGGTGGAGTTCTCGAAGAACACGTTGCAGATGGTCTTGCCGCGCAGCAGCGGGACTTTCTTCACCGCCCGGCCGCCCACTTCGAGGAACGAGTCGGCGGTGTCGAGGATTTCGGTGAGCAGTTCGCGGGGCAAACCGTCGAGGGACAAGAAGTGTTGCAACTGGCCCTGAGCATTGAGCTGCAGCGGGCGCTTGGCATCTAGAGGCGTCATCGCGGGGACTCTTTACAAGGCGGTTTAAAGGGCAAGGTCTTGCAGTTCGAGTTCGAGCGGCGTGGGACCGGACAATTTTACTCGCTGGCTGGCCTCAAGGGACAGCGTGGCGCCAACCACGTCCGGGCTGATAGGCAGTTCGCCTGCCTCCAGGTCCAGCAGACAGACCAGGGTGATGCTGGCCGGGCGCCCGTAATCGAACAATTCATTCATGGCGGCGCGGATGGTACGGCCGCTCATCAGCACGTCGTCGATCAGCACCAGGTGCTGGCCTTCAATCTCGAACGGCAGGGCGGACGGGCGCACTTGTGGGTGCAGGCCGTTCTGGCTGAAGTCGTCGCGGTAGAAGGACACGTCCAGGGTACCCAAGGGTGAGTCGCTGCCCAGTTCTTCCAGCAACGCTTGGGCGACCCACACACCGCCGGTGCGAATACCGATAAAGCGCGGTTCGCTGATGCCACGGTGTTCCAGGTGCGTCTTGAGGCTAACCGCCATCTGGCGGATCAGTTCGGCGGGGTTTGGCAGACTCATGGTGGCTCCTTCAAGGCCTTGCGCGGCGGGGCGACGACAAGGTCCGGGCTCAAACGTAAGAAGACGCGGCAAGCCGCGTCAGTCAGGATTCAAATAAAGCAGTGTTTTCATCCAGCCAGCCTTGCAACAGCAAGGCGGCGGCAATGGCGTCCACCGGGTTGTCTCGGTAACTGCCCTTCTGGCCGCCACGGTCGCGGCGCTCGCCCTTGGCTTCAAAGGTGGTCAAGCGTTCATCGTGGGTATAGAAGGGCAGGTTGTAGCGGCCGTTAAGGCGGCGGGCGAACTTTTCGGCGCGCAGGCACATGTCGCTGGGGGTGCCGTCCATGTTGAGGGGCAGGCCGACCACCACGGCGTCGGGCTTCCACTCTTTAATGAGGGCTTCGACCTGGTTCCAGTCCGGTATGCCGTTCTGGGCCTTGAGGGTGCACAGCTCGCGGGCCTGGCCGGTGATCACCTGGCCAACCGCTACGCCGATCTGCTTGGTGCCGTAGTCAAAGCCGAGGATCAGACGCAAGGCCATCAGGCGTGCCCCGCCTGGCTGGTCAGCAGGCTGAGGTTGACCCGCAGCTTGGCCGCGGCGGCTTCCAGGCGCAATTCGCTTGCGGTGTTGAACAGGATGTCGGCATCGAACGGGCAGGTCAGCCAGGCATTGCTGGCCAGTTCGGCTTCCAGCTGCCCGGCTTCCCAGCCGGCGTAACCCAGGGTGATCACACTTTGCTCAGGGCCCACACCGTCGGCGATGGCGAATAACACGTCCTGGGAGGTGGACAGTGAGACCCCGTCCAGGTCCACCGTGGCCTGGAACTTCGGTCCGGTCGGGTGCAGCACAAAGCCGCGATCGGTCTGCACCGGCCCGCCGATGTAGATCTGTACGCCCTGGCAACGGGCCGGTGGGTCGACCTCCGGGCGCAGTTGTTCAAGGATATCGGCCAGGTTCAGCGCCTGCGGGCGGTTCACCACCAACCCCATGGCACCATTGGCCGTGTGCTCGACGATGTAGGTCAAGGTCTGCGCAAAGTTCGGGTCGGCCATATGGGGCATGGCGATCAGGAATTGGTGCTTGAGGTAGGTCGGGCTGACATTTTTCATGTCCGCTAGTGTGGCGTTGGAGGGGCGAACTGACAAGCTGGACGTGACCCGAATACAGTGCTGTCGGCTTTTCTGTAGGAGGGCGCTTTCAGTTGCTGGAGAGGCGGTCACCCTTGGCAAACTTCCAGGTGCGGATGATTTCCAGGCGGTCCACATCGTTCAAGTCCCCGGTAAACGGGGCAAAGGGCGCGGCCAGGCGCACGATGCGTTGGGCGGCCTGGTCCAGCAGCGGCTGGCCGGACGACTCCAGCACCTGCACTTCATATAACGTACCGTCGCGGTTGATCGACACCAATAGGCGTAAATTGCCGTAAATCTGCTGGCGCCGTGCCTCTTCCGGGTAGTTGAGGTTACCGATGCGCTCGACCTTCTTACGCCACTCGTCCTTATACCAGGCGCCCTTGTCACGCATGGTCGAGGCCGCGTTCAAGCGATAGATGCGCGGACGCTTGGCATAAAGCTGTTGTTCATGGGCCAGTTCGGCCTCCAGGCTGGAAATTTCGTCAGACAGTGTCGAGCTATCGAACGTCGGCGCCGGCTTCACGGGCTCCGGCTGCGGCTCGGTCTTGGTTTTCTCGCGCTGGACCGGGGCTTTTTGCGGCTTGGGTGCGACGGTGGTCACCGTGGGTTTGGGCGTGGCCTGTTTGACTTCAGGATTGGGCGCCGGCGGCGGTGTGACCTTATTGACCTTGTTGTCCTGGAAAGGCGCCACTTCGGTAGTCTTGGGAATCGCCTTTTTGTCCAGGGTGCCACTGCCCTGTTGGTTGTCCTGGGCAAGAAAATCCGCCTTCTCGGGCTTCTTTTCACTCTTGAACGTGGCGAGGGTGATTTCCAGGGTCTTGGTGATCTGCTTGGGCTCGACCATGGTGAAACCCACGCCGAGGATCAATGCCAGGTGAATCAACGCGGCCAGGAACAGGGTAAATCCGAGCCGATCAGCCGGGCGCACGCCGCTGTGGGAGAGTTCGGGGGGCAGATCGGACGGGAGTGTCATGACAAGAAAACCAACATCGCGCGTTTCACAGGTCGGGCATGATAGCGCAATGTTGGTGTGTGTCCGGCTGTTCTATATCACTTGGCCTGCAGCTTGCGCTCGATGGCAGCCATCAACATTTCACCGATGTTGGTGCCAAATGCGTTGTCGATCTCGCGAATGCAGGTCGGGCTGGTGACGTTGATTTCGGTGAGGTTTTCACCAATCACGTCAAGGCCAACAAACAGCAAACCCTTTTCCCGCAGGGTCGGACCAACTTGGCTGGCGATCCAGCGGTCCTTGTCGGACAACGGCCGCGCTTCGCCACGACCGCCGGCCGCCAGGTTGCCACGGGTCTCGCCCACCGCCGGGATACGCGCCAGGCAGTAATCCACCGGCTCGCCGTCGATCATCAGGATGCGTTTGTCGCCGTCCTTGATCGCCGGCAGGTAGGCCTGGCCCATGATCTGCTGGGTGCCCAGGGCGGTCAGGGTTTCGAGGATCACCGACAGGTTGGGGTCGCCGGCGCGGTGCCGGAAGATCGAGGTGCCACCCATGCCGTCCAGCGGCTTGAGGATCACATCGCCGTGCTTGGCGGCGAATTCACGCAGCACATCGGCGCGGCGGCTGACCACGGTAGGTGGCGTGCACTGCGGGAACAACGTGGCGAACAGCTTTTCATTGCAGTCGCGCAGGCTCTGGGGTTTGTTGACGATCAGCACGCCAGCGCGCTCGGCCTGCTCCAGCAGATAGGTGGAATAGACGAACTCCATGTCGAACGGCGGGTCCTTGCGCATCAGGATCACGTCGAGGTCGCTCAGGGGGCTGTCGATTTCGTCCTGCAGTTCGAACCACTTCTCGGGGTTGGCAAACACCTGCAGCGGGCGCATGCGTGCACGGGCCTCGCCGTCGCCCTGGTAAAGGTCGCGCTGTTCCATATAGAACAGGGTCCAGCCGCGGGCCTGGGCGGCCAGGAGCATGGCCAGCGAGCTGTCCTTTTTATAGGAAATGCTGGCGATAGGGTCCATGACAATGCCGACGCGAACGCTCATGGGGGATTTCCTCTAGCAAATTAGGGCGCATAAAAGTGGCGTCAGAGTGGCGCTGCGGTTGTTGTGGGTCAAGGAAAAACCACCGGGCGGGTGCCTCGATAGATTGCTCCCCGAGACTGTGCTAAAAAGACTGCCACGGCGCAGCAGCCCTTGAAATCCAAGGCCTGCGGCGCTCATCCTGTGCAACATCAGGCAGTACGCACCGAAAACCGATTCGCTGTGGCGATGGTAGAGCAGATATGGAACAGCATTCCAACGCCTTGAGAGTGATGGTAATCGACGATTCGAAAACGATCCGCCGCACCGCCGAGACGCTGTTGAAGAACGTGGGCTGCGATGTCATCACGGCCATCGACGGTTTCGATGCCCTGGCCCGGATTGTGGATCATCACCCGCACATTATCTTTGTCGACATCATGATGCCGCGCCTGGATGGCTATCAGACCTGCGCCCTGGTGAAGAACAACCCGGTGTTCAAGTCGATCCCGGTGATCATGCTGTCCTCCAAGGACGGCCTGTTCGACAAGGCCAAGGGGCGCATCGTGGGTGTCGATCAGTTTTTGACCAAGCCTTTCAGCAAGGAAGAACTGCTGAGTGCGATCAAGGCCTATGTGCCTGGGTTCGCCGCAGTGGAACAAGCACACTGACGTCGCCTCACAAGGGCCGGCGCTGACCAATGTAGCGGGGAAAACCATGGCACGAGTTCTGATCGTCGACGATTCGCCGACCGAAATGTACAAATTGACCGGCATGCTCGAAAAGCATGGTCACGAGGTTCTCAAGGCCGCCAACGGCGGCGATGGCGTGGCGCTTGCCCGCCAGGAAAAACCTGACGCGGTATTGATGGACATCGTGATGCCGGGCCTCAATGGGTTCCAGGCCACGCGCCAACTGACCAAAGACAAGGAAACCGAGCACATCCCTGTGATCATCATCACCACTAAAGATCAGGAAACCGACAAGGTGTGGGGTACTCGCCAGGGCGCCAAGGATTACCTGACCAAGCCTGTGGACGAGGAAACCCTGATCGCCACCCTGAACAAGGTGCTGGCCGGCTGACGGCACGCCATCATGACCGAGTCGCAAACCGCCTTCGAGTTACTGCTGGACATCGACCGTCGCTGCCGGCTGCTGGCCGCCGACCTGCCATCCCAGGAAACCCGCCTGCAACGCTGGAGCGGGATTGGCTTTCGCCTTGGGCAGCATTGGTATGTCGCGCCCATGGGCGAAGTCGCCGAAGTCCTGCATGAGCCACGCTGCACTTTAATGCCTGGGGTCAAGGCCTGGGTCAAGGGTGTTGCTAACCTGCGCGGGCGTTTGCTGCCGGTGATGGACCTGGGCGGCTTCCTTGGCCTTGAGCTGTCCAAGGCGCGCAAGCAACGGCGGGTGTTGGTGGTGGAATACAACGATCTGTTTGTCGGGCTGCTGGTAGACGAGGTGGTGGGGATGCAGCATTTTGCACAAGACGCCTTGCTGGCGAACACCAGCCTCAGCGCGCCGTTTATCCAGGGTCACTTCGATGGTGAGCCGCTGTGGCAGGTCTTCAGCCCCTTCGCCCTGGCTCAGGCCCCTGGCTTCATGGATGTCGCCGCATGACCACCGCGACTACGCCCAAACCCCAGGCCGGCTCACGCAGCCGCTCACAGATCATCGTGCTGTTTATCGCGCTGATCGTGTTCATCATGCTGCTGTTCGCCAACTTCGCGTACCTCAACACCCAGTCCACCTACGACAAACAGTACATCGGCCACGCCGGTGAACTGCGCGTGCTGTCCCAACGCATCGCCAAGAACGCTACCGAGGCCGCCGCCGGCAAGGCCGCCGCATTCAAGCTGTTGGGCGAAGCGCGCAACGATTTTGCCCAACGCTGGGGTTACCTGAAAAAAGGCGATCCGCAAACCGGCCTGCCCGCTGCGCCCAATGCGGTCCGCGCTGAAATGCGCGCGGTGCAGACGGACTGGGAAGCGCTGCTGAAAAACACCGACGCGATCCTCGCCAGCGAACAGACCGTGCTGTCCCTGCACCAAGTGGCCGCGACCCTCGCCGAAACCGTCCCGCAATTGCAGATGGAATCGGAGAAGGTCGTCGAGATCCTGCTGCAACGTGGCGCGCCGGCCAGCCAAGTGGCCGTGGCCCAGCGCCAGTCGCTGCTGGCCGAGCGTATCCTGGGCGCGGTCAACACCGTGCTGGCCGGCGACGAAACCGCCGTACAGGCCGCCGATACCTTTGGCCGCGACGCCAATCGCTTCGGGCAGGTGCTCAATGGCATGCTCAACGGCAACCCCGGGCTGCGCATCACCCAGGTCGAAGACCACGATGCCCGTGCGCGGCTGGCGGAAATCGCCGAGCTGTTCGAGTTTGTCTCCGGCTCCGTGGATGAAATCCTCGAAACCTCGCCGCAGCTGTTCCAGGTGCGCGCCTCGGCGAGCAATATTTTCAACTTGTCGCAAACCCTGCTCGATGAAGCCTCGCACCTGGCCACCGGTTTTGAAAACCTGGCCAGCGGACGCAGCTTCGACACCATCGGCGGGTATGTGCTGGGCCTGCTGGCGTTGACCTCGATCATCCTGATCGGCCTGGTGATGGTGCGCGAAACCAACCGCCAACTGCATGAGACCGCCGAGAAGAACGAGCGCAACCAGAATGCGATCATGCGCCTGCTCGATGAGATCGAAGACCTGGCCGACGGCGACCTCACCGTGACCGCCTCGGTGACTGAAGACTTCACCGGCACCATCGCCGACTCCATCAACTATTCCGTGGACCAACTGCGCGACCTGGTGGCCACCATTAACCTCACCGCCGGGCAAGTGGCGGGTGCCGTGCAGGAGACGCAGGCCACCGCCATGCACCTGGCCCAGGCGTCGGAGCATCAGGCCCAGCAGATCGCCGAAGCCTCCACCGCAATCAACCAGATGGCCCAATCCATCGACCAGGTATCGGCCAACGCGGCCGAATCCTCGGCGGTGGCGGAGCGTTCGGTAGAAATCGCCAACAAAGGCAACGAGGTGGTGCACAACACCATCCACGGCATGGACAACATCCGCGAACAGATCCAGGACACCGCCAAGCGCATCAAGCGCCTGGGCGAGTCGTCCCAGGAGATTGGCGACATCGTCAGCCTGATCGACGACATTGCCGACCAGACCAATATCCTCGCCCTCAACGCCGCGATCCAGGCCAGCATGGCCGGGGATGCCGGACGCGGCTTTGCGGTGGTGGCCGATGAAGTGCAGCGGCTGGCCGAGCGTTCATCGGCGGCCACGCGGCAGATTGAAACCCTGGTGCGCGCAATCCAGGCCGACACCAACGAAGCCGTTATCTCCATGGAACAGACCACCACCGAAGTGGTGCGGGGGGCACGGTTGGCCCAGGACGCCGGGGTGGCCCTGGAAGAAATCGAAGGCGTGTCGAAAACCCTGGCCGCGCTGATCCAGAGCATCTCCAACGCGGCGCAGCAACAGACCTCGTCGGCGGGGCAGATCTCCCTGACCATGAACGTGATCCAGCAGATCACCACGCAGACGTCATCGGGCTCCACCGCCACCGCTGAAAGCATCGGCAACCTGGCGAAGATGGCGAGCCAGTTGCGCAGGTCGGTGTCGGGTTTCACCTTGCCTGCGGCCAAACAGGTTGATGATTGAAATGCAGTCAAAATGTGGGAGGGGGCAAGCCGAATCGTCGCACCGCCCCTCCCACATGTGATCTCCATTTGTTTCAAGAACACCAGCAACCCACGAATTCTAAGCGGAGCAGTTATGGTTGATCGGCACGACTACGTGGCCCTCGAATGGGTCAAGGGCGACATTGCCGAAACCCTGAAACAGGCCCGTTCGGCGCTGGATGCGTTTGTCGAGACCCGCGACGATGACGTGATCAGCCAATGCCTGGCCGCCATCCACCAGGTGCATGGCGCGCTGCAAATGGTCGAGTTCTACGGCGCGGCGCTGCTGGCCGAAGAGATCGAAGAACTGGCCCTGGCGCTCCAGGCCGGGCAGGTCAGCCAGCGCGAGGAAAGTATCCGCCTGCTGCAACAGGCCCTGGGCCAACTGCCGTTGTACCTCGACCGTGTGCACAGCGCCCGCCGTGATTTACCGCTGGTGGTGCTGCCGCTGCTCAACGACCTGCGCAGTGCCCGCGGTGAAAGCCTGCTGTCGGAGACCAGCTTGTTCAGCCCGCAACTGCTGTCGATTGCGCCGCTTCCCGAGGACGCCCTGGCCCAGCGCGCACCGGCCGACGTTCAGGAGCAACTGCGCCAGTGGCACCAACTGCTGCAACAAGCCCTCGCCGGGCTGCTGCGTGAAGACCACGGCCCGAGCAACCTGGAAGACATGGCACGGGTGTTCGCGCGCCTCGAAGCGCTGTGCCAGGGCGCGCCGCTGTTGCCGCTGTGGCAAGTGGCGTCGGCACTGGTCGAGGGCATGCTCACCGGCGTGGTCGCCAACAGCCCGGCACTGCGCAGCCTGCTCAAGGCCAGCGACAAGCAGCTCAAGCGCCTGCTGGCACAAGGCATTGGCGGGATCAACCAGCCGGCACCGGATGAGCTGCTCAAGAGCTTGTTGTTTTACGTCGCCAAAGTCACTCGACCGACCCCGCGCATGCAGAGTTTGAAAGAACGCTACAGCCTGGATGAGGCCTTGCCCGACAGCGCGGTGGTGGATGCCGAACGCGCGCGCCTCGCCGGGCCGGATCGTAACGCCATGGGCTCGGTGCTCGGTGCGTTGTGTGAAGAATTGGTACGGGTCAAAGAGCGCCTCGACCTGTTCGTGCGCAGCGACCGCCAGCACACGAGCGACCTCGACGCGCTGCTGGCGCCCCTGCGACAGATTGCCGATACCCTTGCGGTGCTGGGGTTTGGCCAGCCGCGCAAAGTCATCATCGACCAGTTGGCCGTGGTATTGAGCCTGGCCCAGGGGCATCGTGAGCCCAACGACGCGGTGTTGATGGACGTCGCTGGCGCGCTGCTTTATGTGGAAGCGACGCTGGCGGGAATGGTCGGTACCGTTGAGCCGGAAGGCCACGAAGAAAGCCGTCTGCCCACCACCGACCTGACCCAGATCCACCAGTTGGTCATCCGCGAATCCTGCCAGTGCCTACGGCAAGCCAAGGAGCTGGTGATCGACTGTATCGAAGCCGATTGGGACCGTCAGCGCCTGGAATCCCTGCCGGAACTGCTGAGCCAGGTGCGCGGCGCGCTGGCGATGATCCCCTTGCCCCGCGCGGCAAGCCTGATGCGTGGTTGTACCGATTACGTCGACGAACAGTTGATGGTCAGCGATCGCCCGCCGTCGGAGGTGCAACTGGAGCACTTCGCTGACGTGATCAGCAGCCTGGAGTACTACCTCGAACGCATGCTCCAGGACCCTGACGCAGCCGGTGAACGGGTGTTGGAACTGGCCACCCAAAGCCTGGCTGCGCTGGGCTACCTGCCCGCCGAAAAACCCTGGCGCCAGGCGCTGGCAGCACCCGATGGCGCGCTGTCGAGCGAGGTTGCGCCCAGCCAGTCCCAGTTCGACGCACTGGCCAACCCCACTTCGCGCCTCAATCCGCCTGCCTTGCAACGCCCCGGTAGCCTGCTGCCGCCGCCGGCCGATGAAGCGCCCATCGACGATGAACTGCGCGACGTCTTCCTCGAAGAAACCGACGAAGTCCTTGAGGTGCTGCACCGCCACCTGCCCAACAGCGCAGACAAAACTGCCCAGGGCGAAATGCGCCGCGCCTTCCACACCTTGAAAGGCAGCGGTCGCATGGTGCGTGCCCTGGTGCTGGCGGAGCTGGCCTGGGCCGTGGAAAACCTGCTGAACCGTGTGCTCGAGCGCAGCGTAGCCCTCGGCCCCGAGATACAGCAGGTGCTGGATGACGCCGTGGCCCTGCTGCCGGAATTGATCGCCGACTTCGCGACGGGCGACCAACACCAGCGCGATGAGGTCGACGCGCTGGCCGCCCGTGCCCACGCCTGGGCCAACGGCGCTGCCGCATCGGCCGCCGAACCCCACGATCCGATGTTGCTGGAGATATTCCGCAACGAAGCCCAGAGCCATCTGGACAGCCTCAACCACTTCCTGCAACAGGCCGCCGAGCATGTGCCGCTGCAAGTCAGCGATGAGCTGCAACGCGCCCTGCACACCCTCAAGGGCAGCGCCTACATGGCCGGTGTGCTGCCCATCGCCGAGCTGGTACGCCCACTGGATCACCTGACCCGCGAATACAAAGCTCATCGCCTGCCGCTGGACCTGGACGAAGTCGAGTTGCTGCTGGAAGCCGAAGGCCTGTTCCAGCGTGGGTTGCGCCAACTGGACCGCGATCCCCTGGTGCCGATCAAGGGGGCGGATGACTTGATCCACCGAACCCAGGCCCTGCTCGACCATCAACTCGCCGCGCAGCTGGACGCACCCAACACGGGCTCGCGAATCAAGCGCGACCCGCAACTGATCGCCAACTTCCTGGCCCAGGGCATGGACATTCTGCTCGACGCCGAAAGCCTGCTGCGCCGCTGGCAACAACACCCCGGCGAACGCCAGGAACTCACCGCGTTGCTGGATGAATTGACCACGCTGGGGGAGGGCGCGCACGTCGCCGACCTGCACGCCATCGATGAACTCTGCGAAGCCTTGCTCGACCTCTACGGCGCCGTGGAAGAAAGCAGCCTGGCGGTCAGCGAGCGGTTTTTCCATGAGGCCGAGCAGGCCCATGAAGCGCTGATCAACATGCTCGATCAATTGGCCGCCGGCCAGGAAATCATCCCTGCACCGGCCCGCGTAAACGCCCTGCGCGAACTGTTGGACGATGCTCTGGACCCTGCTGCCACCGGCCTGATCAAAAGCGACGGCAGCCGCGCCCTGAGCATCTCTGAACTGGGCGCCGGCACGGCGCAACTGCAGCATGAAACAGCGATCGACGATGAGCTCGTGGAGATCTTCCTCGAAGAAGCCGTGGATATCCTCGACAGTGCGGGGCAGTCCCTGAAACGCTGGCTGCTGGAGCCGGAGAGTGCGGCGCCGTTGTCGTCACTGCAGCGCGACCTGCACACCCTCAAGGGCGGCGCGCGCATGGCCGACATCGGGCCGGTGGGCGACCTGGCGCATGAGTTGGAGTGCTTGTACGAAGGCCTTGTGGATCGGCGCTACAGCTACTCCAGCGAGCTGTCTCAGGTGCTGATGGCCAGCCATGAGCGGTTGGCCTTGCAACTGGAGGAGCTGCAGCACCATCAACCCTTGAGCGACAGTGCCGAGCTGGTCGCCAGGTTGCGCGCGCTACGCCAGGGCGGCATGCCGGCTGCACAGGCCGCCCCACCTGCGGAAACGCCGGGCACCGACCCGGAGTTGCTGGACATCTTCCTCGAAGAAGCCGCCGACATTCTCGACAGCTCCGGCAGCGCCTTGCTGCGC
This sequence comes from Pseudomonas sp. B14(2022), assembly GCF_012030485.1. Classification (NCBI taxonomy): domain Bacteria; kingdom Pseudomonadati; phylum Pseudomonadota; class Gammaproteobacteria; order Pseudomonadales; family Pseudomonadaceae; genus Pseudomonas; species Pseudomonas sp. B14(2022). Next base: position 62,879 of record NZ_JAAUVM010000026.1, on the reverse strand, counting down.
TGGCAGGCCGAGCCGAACAATCGCCAGGAAGTGGAAACCCTGCTGCGTGATTTGCACACCCTCAAGGGCGGCGCACGCATGGTCGAGATCGGACCGATTGGTGACCTGGCCCATGAGCTGGAATTTCTCTACGAAGGGCTGTCCGCCGGTTTGCTCGCGCCGTCCGCCGAACTGTTCGCGTTGCTGCAAGGTTGCCACGACCGCCTGGCACAGATGATCGACGCCGTGGCGGATGGGCTGCCGGTGGGCTCGGTGGACAGGCTTATCGAAAGGATCAAGAGCCTGGTTCACCCCAGCGATGAGCCAGTGGTGCCATTGGCGTTGCCCGCAGGCAAGGCCGATGCGGTGGTTGATCCCGCCGCCGACATGGTGAAAATCTCCGCCGACCTGCTCGACGACCTGGTCAATCTGGCGGGGGAAACGTCGATCTTTCGTGGCCGTATCGAGCAGCAAGTCAACGACGCGCGCATTGCCCTGCATGAAGTGGAAACCACCATCGAGCGTATGCGCGACCAACTGCGTCGCCTCGATACCGAAACCCAGGGGCGCATTCTCAGCCGTCAACAGGCCGAGGCCGAGCGCCTGGGCTACGAAGAATTCGACCCGCTGGAAATGGACCGTCATTCGCAGTTGCAGCAACTGTCCCGGGCGCTGTCCGAATCCGCCTCCGACCTGCTCGACCTCAAGGACACCCTCGACCGCCGCAACGAAGATGCCCATGACCTGTTGCAGCAACAGGCGCGCATCAATACCGAGTTGCAGGAAGGCCTGATGCGCACGCGCATGGTGCCCTTCGAGCGCATGCTGCCGCGCCTTAAACGCATCGTGCGCCAGGTGGCGGGCGAGTTGGGCAAGGACGTGGAGTTCATCGTCGGCAATGCCGAGGGCGAGATGGACCGCAACGTGCTGGAGCGCATGGCGGCGCCGCTGGAACACATGCTGCGCAACGCCGTCGACCATGGCTTGGAATCCCGCGATGCGCGGTTGCTGGCCGGCAAACCGGAGAAGGGCCGCATCACCCTGGACCTGACCCACGAAGGCGGCGATATCGTTTTCGACATGCGCGACGACGGTGCCGGTGTGCCTCTGGAAGCGGTGCGGCGCAAGGCGATCAAGCGCGGTTTGCTCGCCCCTCATCAAGAGATGAGCGACCGTGATGTGTTGCAGTTCATCCTGCAGCCGGGGTTCTCCACCGCGGAAAAGATCACGCAGATTTCCGGGCGTGGCGTGGGCATGGACGTGGTGCACGAAGAAGTGCGCCAGCTCGGTGGCTCGATGGTCATTGACTCGACGCCGGGGGAGGGCGTGCACTTTCGCATTCGCCTGCCGTTTACCGTGTCGGTCAACCGGGCGTTGATGGTGCAGTGCGCAGACGACCAATACGCGATCCCGCTCAATACCATCGAAGGGTTGGTGCGTGTGCTGCCCCATGAACTGGCGGGGCACTACCAGCAGGATCCGCCGCGTTATGAATATGCCGGCCAACGCTACGAGTTGTTTTACCTGGGTGACCTACTGCACACCGTCGGCCGCCCGAAACTATTGGGCCAATATCAACCCGTGCCGGTGTTGCTGGTGCAGTGCAATGAGCGCCGCGTAGCGGTGCATGTGGACGCCATGGCCGGCACCCGGGAGATTGTGGTCAAGGGCCTGGGTCCGCAATTTTCCGGGGTGCAGGGGTTGTCCGGCGCGACCATCCTGGGTGATGGGCGCGTGGTCTTGATTATCGACTTGCTGGCGCATATCCGCGCCCGGCAACCGGCCTTGCCGGCGCAGCCGGTGGATGCTCCGTTGATTCTCAACGACCCGCTGAAAAAGCGCCCGCTGCTGGTGCTGGTGGTGGACGACTCGGTCACCGTGCGCAAAGTCACCAGCCGCCTGCTGGAGCGCAACGGCATGAACGTACTCACCGCTAAAGACGGCATCGACGCCCTGGCCGTGCTCGAGGAACATACGCCCGACCTGATGCTGCTCGACATCGAAATGCCGCGCATGGACGGCTTCGAAGTCGCCATCCATGTGCGCAACGACCCCCGGCTGATGCGCCTGCCGATCATCATGATCACCTCCCGCACCGGCCAGAAACACCGCGACCGTGCCATGGCCATCGGCGTCAACGACTACCTGGGCAAGCCGTACCAGGAATCGGTGCTGCTCGAGAGCATCGCCTACTGGAGCAAATCCCGTGCTTGACCACCGCACCAGCCAACTCACCGGCCTGCTCCTGCCCCTGGCCGACCGCCACCTGGTACTGCCCAACGTCGCCATCGCCGAGTTGATCGACTTCCAACGCGGCGAACCGGCCAGCGACGCACCGCCGTGGTATTTGCGGCAAGTGACGTGGCGGGATCGGCAAATCCCGTTGATCAGCTTTGAAGCGGTGTGCGGCGAGGCCAGCGTGACCGGCGAACGCTCGCGGATCGTGGTGTTGAATGCGCTGGGCGGGCGGCCGACGTTGAAGTTTATTGCAGTGGTGATCCAGGGAATTCCGCGCTCGTACAAGCTCGACAGCGAATTGAGCTATGTGGACGTGCCGCTGTGCCCATTGGAACTGGCAGCGGTGCAGGTGGGGGAGCATGTGGCGAAGGTGCCGGATTTGATGGGGTTGGAGGCGTTACTGGTCGAGTCTGGGCTGGCTTGAGGCGCGGCGATCCGGTCCTGATTATCGATAAGTCTTGAAGTGTGTTTGCACATATGTGCGGCGAAGCTTGTAGGATGTTCGCCTAGCATCTCTCGTTAACCATAGGAACAGCGGAGCAGATAAGGGTGCGCACGACCGCACGCCACTTTCAAGGAGGCCTGTATGGCTGAAAAACCTATGGCTGATCTACCAGCCAACTCTCATTCCTCGGGCGAGGAGGGTATCCCTGCTCCGAGCGGGGCCGCCAACCTGATTGATACCGATTATGTAATCGGGCAAGACAACATCAAAGGCGAGTTTTCTTTTTCGCTGGATATCCATGGCAAGGTCTTCATTATTTCGGCGGCGACGATCGTGCTGTTCGTCATCCTGACGCTGGCCTTGCAGAACGAAGTCGAGCCGCTGTTCAGTGCGATACGCAATTGGTTGACCGCTCACCTGGCCTGGTTCTTCATGAGTGTGGCCAATATTTTCGTGGTGCTGTGCTTTGCGCTGATCGTTTCACCGCTGGGCAAGGTTCGCCTCGGGGGCCGGGACGCGAAGCCGGACCATTCGTACGTGGGCTGGTTTTCAATGCTGTTTGCCGCCGGCATGGGCATTGGCTTGATGTTCTACGGGGTCGCTGAACCCATGTCGCATTATGCGGCGTCGATGGGCGGTGTGACCCTTGATCCCAACGGTGTGCGCACCGATTGGGCGCCGCTGGGCGGTGCCGCGGGGGATATGAAGGCATCCGCCGACCTGGCAATGGCCGCGACCATATTCCACTGGGGCCTGCACCCTTGGGCGATCTATGCGATTGTCGCGCTGTCGTTGGCGCTGTTTTCGTATAACAAGGGTTTGCCGCTGTCGATACGGTCGATTTTCTACCCGTTGCTGGGTGAGCGTGTGTGGGGCTGGCCGGGGCATATCATTGATATCCTGGCCGTGTTCGCTACCTTGTTCGGCCTCGCGACATCCTTGGGGATCGGCGCGGAACAGGCGGCTGCGGGTATCGAATACCTGTTTGGTATCCAGTCGACGAACCTGAGCAAGGTGGTGCTGATTATCGGCATCACGCTGATCGCCCTGTGGTCGGTGCTGTCCGGCCTCGACAAGGGCGTCAAGATGCTGTCCCAGATCAACATGGGGCTGGCCTTGCTGCTGTTGCTGTTTATCATCATCGTGGGCCCGACCCTGGCTATCTTCAGCGGTTTCTTCCACAACCTGGTGACTTACGCCGAGTACCTGCCTGCGCTGTCCAACCCCTTCGGCCGCACCGACACTGAGTTCACCCAGGGTTGGACTGCGTTCTACTGGGCCTGGTGGATCAGTTGGTCACCGTTTGTCGGTATGTTCATCGCCCGCGTGAGCCGTGGCCGTACCGTGCGTGAGTTCCTGATCTCGGTGCTGTTGGTGCCTTCGCTGGTGTCGGTATTGTGGATGACCACCTTCGGCGGCACCGCCATTGACCAGACCACGCTCCAAGGCTTCATGGGCGTCAAGGATGCCGTGCTGGAGCTCAAGCTGTTCGCCATGCTGGGGCATTTACCGCTCAAGGAAATCACCTCGTTCCTGGGGATTATCCTGGTCATCGTGTTCTTCATCACCTCTTCAGACTCCGGTTCGTTGGTGATTGACACCATTACGGCAGGCGGCAAGGTTGACGCGCCGGTACCGCAGCGCGTGTTCTGGGCGGTCATCGAAGGCGTGATCGCCATTGCCTTGTTGCTTGGCGGCGGTCTGGTTGCGCTGCAGGCCATGGCGGTTTCCACGGGCCTGCCGTTCGCCATCGTGCTGATGCTGGGCTGTATTTCCCTGGTCAAGGGGCTGATGTCGGAACCAAGGTCCTGAATTTAACGCTGTGAATAAAAGGTGCGCTCAGGGCGCACCTTTTTTTGGGCGCGGTGCTTCAATCCCATAGCGTCTGGATCGGCGTGTCGGACGAGTAGTGATGGGCGATCTGCGCCTGGAGCAATTCCGCTGCGGCCAGCGCATCGGTGAGCGCGTGGTGGGCGTGATAGCTGGGCAGATGATAGCGCTCGCGGCTATCGGCGAGCCTGATCGATGGCTGCGCACGGCGCAGCAGCCGGTCAAGCCAGCTTCGGTTGCCACGGTGCATGCGCGCTTCCAGTTGCATAGTATCGATGACCGGAAATTGCAGGCCCTCGCCCAACTGGCGGCGCAGTGCCTGGTCCAGAAAACCGCGTTCGATATTCCGGTAATGCACCACCATTACATTGCCGGCCATGGCTTCGAGCAATGCGTCCAGCACCTCGGACAACGGGGGCGCATGCAATACGTCCGAATGAGTAATGTGATGGAACGTCACCGAGTGTTCGTTCAACTCTGACGGCGGTTTGATGACCCAGTAGAGCGCTTGCCCACAGCGTATGCGCTTGAGCGTAAATGGGATCAGGCCGATGCTCACAATGTTGTGCGCGTTGGGGTTGAGGCCGGTGGTTTCCACATCCATGGCCAACAGTTGCACCTGTTCTATCGGCGTCTGCGGTGCGACCGTCCCGGCGCGATAGAATTTTTGCAGGCTCGGATGGCGTGCTTCCTGCGCCAGGGTCCGGAACCGGCTCGCCCAATCCTGATGCGTGTAAGGCCCAGGCGTTGAAGAATGCTTCACGGGTTTGGCCGTCCTTTTGCCGGATAGCGAAACCGCAGGAAGCTCTGCGCATTGCTCAACACTTGGAAAGCTTCCTTGAGGTTATGCCGCTCGCTGGAGGAAAAACGCTCCGGCTCGATGTAGTTGTCTGGCGTTTCGCCTTGTTCCATGGCTTCAGCCTGGTGGCGGATGCGCACCATGGAAAGAAACTCCAGGGCATAACGTAGATGCTCGACGGCTTCCGGTTGTATCAGTTGGGTGCTGCTGATCGCCTCAAGCCGGTCAAGCGAGTTCTGCGCGGTGCTGGCACAGGCCAGGGCATGGATGCGAATCAGGTCGGTGAGCGGCGCGGTGCCGCGCCCCTTGAGATTGATGATGCGTTTTTGCCGCCCATCCGTTTCGACCACGAACGTGCGGAAAAACCCCAAGGGTGGCGTGCGGTTCAGGGCAATGCGCGCCATGGCATGCAGAAACGCTGGATGTCGACTGGATTTTTGCGCGCACAGCGTTTTGAGTGTCTGCACCAGTTCAAGCTGACCATACACGCCGTCCAGGTCGAAAAAGATGCAGCTATTGAGCAGCGTGGCGGGGTTGGGCTTTTCTATCCATTGCTCAAAGTAGGCACGCCACACGCGTAGCGGCTGACGCCACTGATCGTTAGTCGCCATGATGCCACCTTTGCAATAGCTGTAACCGCACGCCGCGAGGCCGTCGCTGACAAAGGCGGCGAGGCTGCGAAAATACTCGTCGTGCAGTGCCGGGTCGAAGCTGTCGTCGAGCACCAGGGCGTTGTCCTGATCGGTGACCAGCAATTGCTCATCGCGTGCCATCGAGCCCAGCACCATGAAGCAGTACGGTACCGGCGGCGGTCCCAGCCGCTTTTCGGCCAGCTCCAGCAGGCGCTGGGTGAACGCTCGGCCGATACCGGAAATAGCGCTGCCGATCATGTGCGCGGTAGCGCCATCACGCACCATGCGGATATAAGTGCCGCGTAGATCGCGCAGCAGTTCGCGCAGGCCTTCGACCGAGGTTTGGTTGGAGATGCGATTGACCAGGTACAGGCTGCTCTGGGATTCGTAGCGGATGATGTCCGACAAGTTGATCAGCCCCAGGGTGCGGCCCTTGTGCATCACCGGCAGGTGATGAATATTGCGGCGCAGCATCACCAGCATGGCTTCGAACACCGAATCGTCAGCTTGTATCGCTGCGGGATCGGAGGTCATGACCTCGCTGATCGCGGTGGCGGTGTCGCTGCGCGCCGCTGCGACTACGCGGGTGCGCAGGTCGCGGTCGGTCACAAGGCCCACCATCTTGGCGTGCGGCCCGTCGCCAGGCGCCATCACGACGACGCATGAAACGCTTTGCTCGGTCATCACCTTGGCGGCTTCGTGCACGGATGTGTCGGCGCTCACCCACACCAGGGAGCGCGAGATCAGCGCGCGACTTTTCAGCTGGATCAGCTCGCTCGCCCGTCCCTGGGACTCCACTGCGCTCTTAAGTCGGGAGTGCCCTTCGGCTTCGACGAAGTCCGCAAAGGTATCGTGTTGTGCGCACAATTCGGCGAACAACTCGGCGGGGATAAAGTAGATCAGGCTGTCTTCCAGCGCCTTGGCCGGAAAACGCACTTTATTGCTGCGCAACAAGCCAGCCTGGCCGAAGAGATCGCCCTCGACCAGGCGGTTATAGAGCTCGCCGTTGCGTCGGTAGATTTCCACGGCGCCGCTGCGCACGTAATGCAGATGCTGGACAACCGCGCCCGCTTCAAGAATGTCGGCGCCTGCCTTGAAGTAACTGACCTCGATGCGCCGGGCGATAGCCTCGAGCGATTCAAGCGGCAGCGCATCGAAAGGCGGGAAACGGTGAAGGTGGTCGCGAATCTCCTGTAACTCGATCTGCATGGAACCTCGGAGATGAAAGTAAGGGAAAAAAGCCGTCTCAAATGGCCGACGTTCCCAACCTTACCATTTGTGATCCGTTGCCGATTAAGTGGCGCATCCGCCAACGTTGCATTCGAGACGCCTCATAGGGTTTGCACCGGCTGCCTCGGCTTCATATCATCGCTGCGGGTGCGGTGTCGCGTGTTGCGCATTGCAGGTTAAATTCAAGCGTTGGTCGGGCCGCCATCGGAGTGCACCCGTGCCTGAAAAAAAACCGCTATCGCCCACCATTCCCCGTCCGCAAGTCTTGGCCGAGCGTGCCCTGTCTGCTCTGGAGCGGTTTTCCCATATCGAAGCGGTCAGCGGTATCGCGCTACTGGTGGCGGCCCTTGTGGCCCTGACCTGGGCCAACAGTCCTTATGCCGCCAGCTATGAACACCTTTGGCATACCCAGATAACCCTGGGTTTTGGCGAGTGGAGTGTTTCCAGGTCGCTGCACTTTCTAGTGAACGACGGTCTGATGACGATTTTCTTCCTGGTGGTTGGGGCTGAGATACGCCAGGAAATCCACGAAGGTGCCTTGGCCAGTTTCAAGATGGCCGTCTTGCCGCTGGGTGCAGCCTTGGGGGGCGTGGTGGTACCGGCCCTCATTTACCTGGCGATCAACCACGGCACTGAGGCCAGCCATGGCTGGGCCGTGCCGACCGCGACGGACATCGCCTTTGCGGTGGGCGTGCTGGCGTTGTTGGGCAAGTCAATTCCCGGCGGCGTGCGCATTCTGTTGCTGGCCTTGGCGATTATCGATGACATCGTCGCCATCCTGATCATCGCGCTGTTCTACACCGCCAGCCTCGATTTGAGCGGCGTCGTGATTGCCTTGGGCGGGGTGCTGATGGTCCTGTTGTTCCAGCGCATGGGGATCAGCAAGATGGTGCTGTACATCCTGCCAGGTGCGATCGTCTGGTACGGTCTGCTCAAGACCGGCGTACATCCCACGCTGGCCGGCGTGCTGCTCGGCCTGATGAGCCCGGTGCGCTCGATGCCGATGCGCGAGCGACCACTGGAAAGCCTGCAGCGCAACTTCCACGAATTGGTCGACAAGTTTTCTGCAAAGGGCCAGGACCCGCAGGCGGTGCATCAACCCCTCAAGCAGATACGCCAGGCGCAGCGCGAAATGCTCTCGCCCGTGCAGCGTATCCAGACCGCGCTGCATCCCTGGGTCGCGTTCGGCATCATGCCGTTGTTTGCCCTGGCCAACGCCGGGGTGAACCTGGCCGGCGCAAACCTCGACGAGGTGATGTCCCAGCACGTCTTCATCGCGGTGATCCTGGCATTGGTGGTGGGCAAGCCGGTCGGTGTCATCCTGGCCTGCGGGCTGCTGGTCAAATCGCGGTTGTGCCAGTTGCCGCAGGGTGTGACGTGGTCCGGCGTGGTGCTGGTGGGTTTGCTCGCGGGTATCGGCTTTACCATGTCGATCTTTATCGCCTCATTGGCGTTCAACGATGCCAGCCTGCTCTCCGCCGCCAAACTGAGCGTGCTGTGCGCTTCCGGCCTGGCGGCCGTGCTGGGATTGAGTTGGGGTTGGGCCCAGCGCAAGCGCGCCTGACAATCTGCGCAGGGAGAGCCCGGTGGGTGGGCTCTCGGATTTTCCCAGCAGGATTTTGCGCTGTGCATGAACTTGTCGCGTGCTGTCAGCGCGCCGGCTCTTCGTACCCGTCATCGCAAAAAACGATGACACGGAATTACAAGTCCGACGGAACTGTTTAGGCGTACAAACGCCCAGCCAACCAACGGGCGTTTTTTGTGCTCGCTGCTTTATGGCGGCTGCGCGCAGGAGGTCTTCGGACCTGCTGGGTGTCGAGTTGGGGCAGTTGTTGGTGGATCGGGCGCTGGAGCAGATCAGCCCTTCACTGGGCTCGGCTTAGCGTTTGCTGATGCTCCATTACTCCAGCCGTAATGATCCGTCGCCCAGCTTGATTGATGGCCCCCTGAATCACTCCTAAGGTACAGCCCACGACAGCAAACCTCGTGGAGCGACCATGACAACAACAATAAACCCCGACTCGCGCTGGACGCGGCGGCGCGACGAGAAGCAGCGGCGGCTCGGGCGGGTCAAGCAGTACGCCGACGGGGCCGTGTTACCCAGCGACAGGATCGTCGAGGCACTTGAGGCGCTGATCCTTCCCGGCGACCGTGTGGTGCTGGAGGGCAACAACCAGAAGCAAGCCGACTTCCTCTCGCGCTCCCTGGCCAAGGCCGACCCGGCCAAGCTCCACGATTTGCACATGATCATGCCCAGCGTCGGGCGGTCCGAGCACTTGGACCTGTTTGAAAAGGGCATCGCGCGCAAGCTGGACTTTTCCTTCGCCGGCACGCAATCCCTGCGCATCAGCCAGTTGCTCGAAGACGGCCTGCTGGAAATCGGCGCGATCCATACCTACATCGAACTCTATGCACGGCTGGTGGTGGACCTGATCCCCAACGTCGTACTTTCCGCCGGTTTCATGGCCGACCGTGCCGGCAATATCTACACCGGTGCCAGCACCGAAGACACTCCCGCGCTGATCGAACCCGCCGCCTTCAGCGATGGCATCGTGATCGTGCAGGTCAATCAGTTGGTGGATGACGTCACCGACTTGCCGCGCGTCGACATCCCCGCCAGTTGGGTGGATTTTGTGGTGGTGGCCGACAAGCCGTTCTACATCGAGCCGCTGTTCACCCGCGACCCGCGCCATATCAAACCCGTGCATGTGTTGATGGCGATGATGGCGATCCGTGGCATCTACGAAAAACACAATGTGCAATCGCTCAACCACGGCATCGGGTTCAACACCGCCGCCATCGAATTGATCCTGCCCACCTACGGCGAATCCCTGGGCCTGAAGGGCAAGATCTGCCGCAACTGGACCCTCAACCCGCACCCCACGCTAATCCCCGCCATCGAAAGCGGTTGGGTGGAAAGCGTGCATTGCTTCGGCACCGAACTGGGCATGGAGAACTACATCGCCGCCCGCCCGGATGTGTTCTTCACCGGCCGCGACGGTTCGATGCGCTCCAACCGGATGTTCTGCCAATTGGCCGGCCAGTACGCGGTGGACCTGTTTATCGGCGCCACCCTGCAAGTCGACGGCGACGGCCATTCCAGCACCGTGACCCGTGGCCGCCTCGCCGGTTTCGGTGGGGCGCCGAACATGGGCCACGACCCGCGCGGTCGCCGCCATGGCACGCCGGCGTGGCTGGATATGCGTCACGACGATGCGCCGGTTGCGCTGCTGGAGCGCGGCAAAAAGCTCGTGGTGCAGATGGTCGAGACCTTCCAGGAAGGCGGCAAGCCCACCTTCGTCGACACCCTCGACGCCGTGGAAGTGGCGCGTAAAAGCGGCATGCCCCTGGCGCCGATCATGATCTATGGCGACGACGTCACCCACCTGCTCACCGAAGAAGGCATCGCCTACCTGTACAAGGCGCGGTCCCTGGAAGAGCGCCAGGCGATGATCGCCGCCGTCGCCGGGGTGACCGCCATCGGCATGCGCCATAACCCCAAGGACACCGCGCGCATGCGCCGCGAAGGCCTGATCGCCTTGCCCGAAGACTTGGGTATCCGCCGCACCGACGCCACCCGCGAGTTGTTGGCCGCCAAGAGCGTGGCCGACCTGGTGGAGTGGTCTGGTGGCCTGTACAACCCGCCCGCCAAATTCAGGAGCTGGTAAATGCGCGCCCTTAAACTGCACGAACTCAGCCTCGCGGATCGCCTGGCGGATATGGCCGTCGATGCGCTGATCGATGAAGCCGACCTGTCGCCCAAGCCTGCCCTGGTGGACCGTCGCGGCAACGGCGCCCACAGTGATTTGCACCTGGGGCTGATGCACGCGTCGGCGCTGTCGCTGTGGCCGATGTTCAAGGAAATGGCGGAGGCCGCGCTTGAGTTCGGCGAAGTCGGCTTGCCCCTGCGCGAAGCCCTCGGCCGTATCGGGCGCGAAGGTGAACAAGCGATGCTCGCCACCACCCATGGCGTGAACACCCATCGTGGCGCGATCTGGGCCCTTGGCCTACTGACCGCAGCGGCGGCGCTGGAACCCCGCGCCATACCGCTGAATGCCGCCAGACTCGCGCTGCTTAACGACCGCTACGCGCCGCAAACCGCGAGCCACGGCGCCCAGGTTGCCCAGCGCTACGGCGCACGTGGTGCTCGTGAAGAAGCGCAACTGGGCTTCCCGTCGGTGCTGCAGCGCGGCCTGCCGCAACTGCACAAAAGCCGCCAACAAAACGCTGGTGAACAGAACGCGCGCCTGGACGCTTTGCTCGCGATCATGACCGACCTGGCCGACACCTGCGTGCTCTATCGCGCCGGCCTGGAAGGCCTGCATGCCATGCAGCGCGGTGCCCAGGCCGTGCTCGACGCCGGCGGCAGTGCAAGCCTCGCCGGGCGCCGCCAATTGCATGAGCTGGACCACCAACTGCTGGCCCTGAATGCCTCCCCCGGCGGCGCCGCCGACCTGTTGGCCGCCTGCCTGTTTATCGACCGCCTCGACGGAGCGTTGTGATGGAAACCTTATCCTTTGAATTTCCCGCCGGGCAGCCGCCAAAAGGCCGTGCGCTGGTGGGTTGCGTCGGCTCGGGCGACCTGGAAGTGCTGCTGGAACCAGGCACGGCCGGCACGTTGACCATCCAGGTACAGACCTCGGTGAATGGCGCCGAACAACGCTGGCAACACCTGTTCGAACGCATCTTCCAAGAGCAGACACCGCCGGCCCTGAACATTGATATTCACGATTTCGGCGCCACCCCCGGCGTGGTGCGCCTGCGCCTGGAGCAGGGTTTCGAGGAGATCGGCCATGACTGACTTGCTCGCTAAACACAGCTTCGTGGAACTGGGTGCGCGGCAGCGGGCCAAGGCCTTGTTGGATGCCGGCACCTTTCGCGAACTGATCGACCCGTTCCAGCGCGTCATGTCGCCCTGGCTCAGCCGCCAAGGTGTGGTGCCCCAGGCCGATGACGGGGTGGTGATCGCCAAGGGCAGCATCGGCGACTTGCCTGTGGTGATTGCAGCCATTGAAGGCAACTTCCAGGGCGGCAGCCTCGGTGAAGTGGGCGGCGCGAAAATCGCCGGCGCCCTGGAACTGGCCGCCGAAGACAACCGCAAGGGCATCCCGACCCGCGCGGTGCTGCTGCTGGAAACCGGCGGCGTGCGCTTGCAGGAAGCCAACCTCGGCCTGGCCGCGATTGCCGATATACACGCGGCGATTGTCGACCTGCGCCAGTACCAGCCGGTGATCGGCGTGGTGGCGGGCAGCGTTGGCTGTTTCGGCGGCATGTCCATCGCGGCCGGGCTGTGCAGTTACCTCGTCGTGACCCGCGAAGCGCGTCTGGGGCTCAATGGTCCGCAGGTGATCGAACAGGAAGCCGGGTTGGAAGAATACGACTCCCGCGACCGTCCTTTTATCTGGAGCCTCACGGGCGGCGAACAGCGTTTCAACAGCGGCCTGGCCGACCGTTACGTGGCCGACGATGCGGCGCAGATCCAGCAGACTGTCAGCGCGTTGTTGCAGCAAGGCGTGCCCGCACAACAACGCAGTCGCCAGGCTGATTATTACCTCACACGCTTGGCCGAGTTGGACGCCGTACCGCAAATCGACCCGGCGACGGTGCGCGAGCTGTATCAAGGAGAACGCTCATGAGAGGCTTGCAGTGGTTCAACGCATTGAGCGCCGGCGCTCCACCTGTAGAAGGTTTGCCGGCGTCGCTGAGGGTTGCCGACGGTGTATTGGGTGAGCAAAAGGTGCGCTTTGTCGCCGTGGTTACCGACGCGCAAAACCGCTTCCCTCGGGCGCGCAATGGCGAAGTCGGCCTGCTCGAAGGCTGGGGCCTGGCCAAGGCCGTCGATGAGGCCATCGCACGCGGCGACAAGCGCCCGATCATCGCCATCGTCGATGTGCCCAGCCAAGCCTACGGCCGTCGCGAAGAGGCCCTCGGCATCCATCAGGCCCTGGCCGCTGCCGCCGACAGCTATGCCCGCGCTCGCCTCGCCGGCCACCCGGTGATTGCGCTGCTAGTGGGCAAGGCCATGTCCGGTGCGTTCCTGGCCCACGGTTATCAGGCCAACCGCCTGATCGCCCTGCGCGATCCCGGTGTGATGGTGCACGCCATGGGCAAGGCGTCGGCCGCGCGGGTGACCTTGCGCAGCGTCGAAGAGCTGGAAGCCCTGGCCGCCAGTGTGCCGCCCATGGCCTATGACATCGACAGCTATGCCAGCCTCGGTTTGCTGTGGGAGACCTTGTCGGTCAGCCAGATTGAACAGCCCACCGCGGATGATGTAGCGCGGGTCACTGATTGCCTGGTGCATGCGATCAAGGATGTCGGCAGCACCGATTTGGGCGGGCGCCTCGGCGCGACAAATCGCGCAGCCTCCAGCCACGTTCGCCAACTGCTGCGGGAACAATGGTGAACGCCCACGACTTGCTCTGGGGCATGACCCCGGCGCATGTGCCCGCCGATGCACCGGCCTGGGTGCTGGAGGCGCTTGGCGCCGGCCACCCGGTGGTAGTGCGCCGCGCCATTGCCGAACCGGGTTATGTGGCGGTCGGCGTGCGCGGGCGTTTGCGTGAGCAACGTTTTGCTGCGCGGATGCCGCTGGCGGCAGTGCAGCGGCGAGTGATACCGGAAGCGTTGCGCGGGGTGATCTCTCCGAGGGATTTACCCGCGTTGCGCGCGCTCGACCAACTGCGGCCGGTGCTGGCGCAGGAGACGTGGGGCGTCACAGGCAGCGCGGGTTTCGAGTTGGCCTGTGGGGTTGAAGCGCTGCATGCCCAGAGTGATCTGGATTTGATGCTGCGCACGCCCGAGCCTTTGGCCCGAGGTGATGCCGAAGATCTCCTAGCGATGCTTGATAGGGCTGAGTGCGCCGTCGACCTGCAACTGCAAACCCCGTTCGGCGCCGTCGCCTTGCGCGAATGGGCCAGCGGCTCACGCCGTGTGCTGCTGAAAACCGCCAGCGGGGCGCATCTTGTGCTCGACCCTTGGCAGGCCGTGGCATGAGCAGCCTTCTGGTGTTTCCGGGGCAGGGTGCCCAGCGACCAGGCATGCTCCAGTCGCTGCCCGAACCTGTGCTGGAAGAAGCCAGCGATGCCCTGGGCGAAGACGTGCGCCTGCTCGATTCCGCGCAAGCCCTGGCCAGTACCCGCGCCGTGCAACTGTGCCTGTTGATTGCCGGTGTGGCCCACGCCCGTCTGTTGGATCGCACCCCGGATTACGTGGCGGGCCTGTCCATCGGTGCCTACCCGGCTGCGGTCATCGCCGGTGCCCTGGCGTTTGCCGAGGCGGTAAAACTGGTGAGCCTGCGCGGCCAACTGATGCAAAACGCTTATCCACACGGCTACGGCATGACCGCGATCATCGGCGTGGAGTTATCCACCGTCGAAAAAATCCTCGCCGACATCCATAGCCCCGAAACCCCGGTGTACCTGGCCAATATCAACGCCGATAACCAGAGCGTGATCGCCGGCAGCGACGAGGCCATGAAGCGTGTTGCCGCGCGCATCAAGGGCAACGGCATTGCCAAACGCCTGGCCGTCAGTGTGCCGTCCCATTGCGCGCTGCTGGCGCAACCGGCCGAGGCCCTGGCCCAGGCATTTGTCCCGCTCAAGGCGCCGCGCATCACCTACCTGAGCAGCACCCGCGCGCGTCCGATCCACAACCCCGAACAACTTCGCGACGACCTGGCCTTCAACATGTGCCGCGTCGTTGACTGGCGCGGCACCGTGCAAAGCGCCTACGAGCGCGGTGTGCGCCTGCAAATCGAACTGCCCCCGGGCGCGGTGCTCACCGGCCTGTCACGCCGCGTGTTTGAACAAGGCACGGTGATCGCCTGCGAAGGCGCACGCCTGGATACCTTGCAGGCCCTGCTGGAAGAGGAGGAGCGCCGCCACCGATAAAGCACTACCCAAGGCTGTCGAAGCACAAAAACAACAATTTCGATCGAGCACTTCGAGGACAACAACAATGATTATTTACGGTGTGGCGTTTTTGGCGCTCTGCACGTTGGCCGGCCTGTTTGTCGGTGAGCTGCTGGGTAAATGGATGGGTATCCCGGCCAACGTAGGCGGGGTGGGTATCGCCATGCTGCTGTTGATCGGCCTGGGCAGTTATCTCAGCAAACGTGGCTGGTTTACCAGCAAATCGGAGCCGGGCGTGAGCTTTTGGGCGGCGATTTATATCCCGATCGTGGTGGCCATGGCTGCCCAGCAGAACGTGTATGGCGCCATCAGTGGCGGGCCCATGGCGATATTGGCCGGGACGGTTGCCGTGGTATTGGGATTTGCCCTGGTGCCCGTACTGACGCGTATCGGCAACCATGAGCCGAGCGCAGTTGTTCCCACCAAAGAAGCCGGGTGATCGCCATGTACGAATCCATGATGAAAGTGATCACCGGTTACGGACTGATCAGCGGTTTCGCGGTGATCGGCCTGACCATGTGGGTGTCCTACTGGATTTCCGACACGTTTACCAAAGGCCGCCTGCACGGCTCGGCCATCGCCATTTTGCTGGGGCTGGTGCTGTCGTATGTGGGCGGTGCCTTCACCGGTGGCTCCAAAGGGGTAGTGGATATTCCATTGTTGTCGGGCATCGGCCTGTTGGGTGGGGCGATGCTGCGCGACTTCGCCATCGTTGCCACCGCTTTTGGCGTGAGTGTCGATGAGTTGAAGCGCGCCGGATACGTCGGCGTGTTGGCGCTGTTTGTCGGCGTGGGGTCTTCATTCGTGGCGGGGGTCGGGGTGGCCATGGCGTTCGGCTATACCGATGCGGTGAGCCTTACCACCATTGGCGCGGGTGCCGTGACCTACATCGTCGGCCCGGTCACCGGCGCGGCGATTGGTGCCAGTTCCGAGGTGATGGCGTTATCCATTGCCGCAGGGTTGATCAAAGCCATTCTGGTGATGGTGATGACACCGTTTGTGGCGCCCCTGATCGGCTTGAACAACCCGCGCAGCGCGGTGATTTTTGGCGGGTTGATGGGCACCTCCAGCGGCGTGGCGGGCGGGTTGGCGGCGACTGATCCCAAGCTGGTGCCTTATGGCTGTCTGACGGCGGCATTCTATACGGCGCTGGGATGCTTGCTGGGGCCGTCGCTGTTGTTTTTGATGATGCGCGGATTGGTGGGCTGACCTGCCCCCAATCGCGGAGTGTCAGGCTGTCCCCTGCCGATTGGCATACATCCGACACTCCGCCAACAACGCCAGTAAGTTCGGATCACGCTCCTTGGCCTTCAGAAACACCACCCCGATATGCTGCTGCAACCGATACCGGGGTTGCAGCGGTATCAGCTTCACGCGGTTTTCATACACCGCCGCAATCCGCCCCGGCAGCAACGCATAACCCACCCCCGAACTGACCATGCTCAGCAGTGTGAAGATGTCATTCACCTGCATCGCCACCTTCGGCTCGAACCCCGCCTGCTTGAACACGCGGTTGCCGTCCTGGTGGGTGGCGAAGCCTTGGGTGAGGGTGATGAAGGTGGCATCGCGCACGTCGGCGAGGTCGATTTCCTGGTCGCGGTCGAAGGGCGAGTCGGCCGGGGTGGCGAGGAAAATGTCGTCGGAGAACAGCGCAATCTGTTCGCAGTCGGGGTCGTTGGCGTGTTCGTCGAGGGAGATGAGGATCGCGTCGACTTCCATGTTCTTGAGCTTGTACAGCAGGTCGAAATTGGAGCCGAGGATCAGGTCGATATTGAGTTCGCTGCGCCTGATTTTCAGGCCCATGATCAGTTGCGGCACGGTCTTGACCGTCAGCGAATACAGCGAGCCGAGCTTGAAGCGTTCGGCAGAGAAACCGGCGGCTTCGCGGGTCAGGCGTACGCTGTCGACCACATCGGCGATCAGTTTCTGCGCGCGTTCTTCTAACACGTAGGCGCTTTCCAGCGGGGTGAGGTTGCGGCCCTCGTGTTTGAACAGCGGGCAGCGCAGGGCATTTTCCAGGGAGTGGATGGCGCGGTGCACGCTGACATTGCTGGTTTGCAGTTCGGCGGCGGCGCGGGCCAGGTTGCCGGTGCGCATGAATGCCAGGAAGATTTCCAGCTTTTTGAGGGTGAATTCTTCGTCGATCAGCATGGCCGTGGGCTCTTGTTCGAATGCGTCCGATTGTGCCCGCAAAACCGTGCGGCGTCCTCGGAACGTCACAAGACGCTTGCACTCTTATGCGCAAGGCTGGACGCTTGCCAGCCAGTCCCAGCGGCTACAGGAGGTCAGTGACAGATGTATCACGGGGAACGATTCAACGCCTGGAGCCATTTGCTCGGTGCGGTCGCGGCGTGTATTGGTGCCGTGTGGATGTTGGTGGTGGCGAGCCTGGACGGCAGCCCCTGGAAGATCGTCAGCGTGGCGATTTATGGCTTTACGCTGATGGTGCTGTACAGCGCGTCGACCGTGTACCACAGCGTCCAGGGGCGGCGAAAAGAGATCATGCAGAAGGTCGATCACTTTTCGATCTACCTGTTGATCGCCGGCAGCTACACACCGTTTTGCCTGGTGACGCTGAGAGGCCCGTGGGGGTGGACGTTGTTCGGCATCGTGTGGGGGCTGGCGGTGATCGGCATCCTGCAAGAGATCAAGCCGCGCTCCGAGGCGCGCATCCTGTCCATCGTGATTTATGCGGTAATGGGCTGGATCGTGCTGGTGGCGGTCAAGCCGCTGATTGCCGCGCTGGGGACGGCGGGGTTTACCTGGCTGGCGGCGGGCGGGGTGCTGTACACCGTCGGCATCATCTTCTTCGCCCTGGAGGATCGCCTGCGGCATTCCCATGGGATCTGGCATTTGTTTGTGATCGGCGGGAGCCTGCTGCACTTTGTGGCGATCATGCATTACGTGCTTTGAATGCGGGAGGGGCGGTGTCCTTAGAGGCGCCCCAATAACTCGCCTGCGCGCTTGCTCAGGATCTCCAACAGGTTTGCCAGCATATGCGGCGGTGGTTCATCGGCGCGGGTCAGGGCGTAGAGGGTGATCGGCAGCGGCGGTGTGAGCGTGCGGATGCAGGTGGTGGCCGTTGAGGCGCCCAACGCCGTGAACGGATCGATGACCGTCAAGCCGGCGCCGGATTCCACCATCGCCCGGGCCAGGGAATAGGTTTGCACTGAAATCGTCACTCGAGGCGGTGGGTCGACATGTTCCAGGTAGCTGTCGAGTTTCGCCGCCAGCGGGTCGGCGCTGGACAGGCCAATCAACGGCGCACCCGCCAGCTCAGCCAGTGGCAGCGCCTGATGCAGTGCTGCGTCTGGCCAGTAGTTTTTCGACGCCAGGGCCACCAACACGCCATTGGCCAGCACCTGTGTGGTCAACCCAGGATGGCCGGAGAAGTTGAGGGTCAACGCCAGGTCGATTTCACGCATCAGCAGTTTTTGCACCAGCTCGCGGCTATGGTCGCTGGACAGCTCGCACGCGATGTCCGGGTAGTCGCGCTTCCATTCCAGAATCGCCGGTGGCAACAGCGACAGCGCCAACGCCGGGATTGCGCCAACCCGCACGCTTTGCCCTGGGGCGCGGCGCAAGCTCTTGGCCAGGCGTCGCACACCTTGCAGGCTCTCGGTGACTTTCTCGACCTCGCTTTCCAGCGCCAGGGCTTCCGGCGTGGGCTGCAATTTACCGCGCACCCGCAGGAACAGCGGAAAGCCTAGCTGCAACTCGGCATGCTGCAACACCTTGGTCACCGCCGGTTGCGACACATGCAGCAACTGCGCAGCCGCACTGACGGAGCCGGTCTGGCGGATGGCCTGGAAGATTTCGATATGACGCAAGCGCATGGCAAGTCCATAACCTTTGTTTATAGGTGGTCCATCTTTATTCATTGTCGCTGGCCTGTCACCTGCGCCTACGCTTGAGTCTACTTATTCAAGGGCTGGAGGTCGGGATGGCCAGGCAGGTTTGCATCATTGGCGGTGGGGTTATCGGCCTGGCGAGTGCTTATGCGCTGGTGCGTGCCGGCCATGAAGTGACGGTGATCGATGCGCGCGACACCTTGGGCAGCGAAACCAGTTTCGCCAATGGCGGGCAATTGTCCTACCGCTATGTCGCACCGCTGGCTGATGCGGGAGTGCCGCTGCAGGCGATTGGCTGGTTACTGCGCGGTGACTCGCCGCTGAAGCTGCGCCCCCGCCTGGACCCTCAGCAATGGCGCTGGATGGCCGCCTTTATCGGCGCCTGCCGGGGCTCGGTGAACAAGCGTAATGCCGCCCATTTGCTACGCCTGGCAAGCCTGAGTCAAAACACCCTGCAGCAATGGCGCGTCGACGATCGCTTGGACGCTTTCAACTGGCGGCGTAATGGCAAGCTGGTGACCTTTCGTAATGCCGACACCTTTGAGCGCGCGCGCAGCAAGGTCACCGATATCCTGCAACAACAGGTACTGTCGACGCTGGATTGTGCGCGCCTGGAGCCGGCGCTGGCGCAGGCGGCGGAGGAGTTTGTCGGGGGGATCTACACGCCGAATGAGGAAGTGGCGGACTGTCATGCCTTCTGCCAACAGCTGGCGGCACGCCTTGAAGCGTCGGGGCGCTGCACCTTTTTGCTGGGGCGCAAGGTCACCGGGATTCGCCATGCGGGTGGCGCGGTGCAGGCCATCGAGTTGGGTGGCGAAGTGATGCCAGTGGAACACCTGGTGCTCGCGGCCGGTCATCGCAGCGCCGAGTTGGCGTTGCCGGGGTTGTCATTGCCACTGTATCCGCTCAAGGGCTACAGCCTCAGCGTGCCGATTGGCGCGCAGCACCAAGCGCCGAATGTGAGCATTACCGACTACGACCGCAAGATTGTCTACGCGCGTATTGGCGAACAACTGCGGGTGGCGGCTATGGTGGATATCGTCGGCTTTGACGCCAGCCTTGAGCCCAAGCGCCTGGCGCTGATGAAACGTCAGGCGATCGAGACATTTCCTACAGCTGGCGACTATGCCCATGCCGTGGAATGGGCCGGTATGCGCCCGGCCACCCCGACCGGTGTGCCGCTGATTGGCCCCAGTGTCTATCGCAACCTGTGGCTGAACCTGGGCCACGGCGCCCTCGGCTTTACCCTGGCGTGTGGCAGCGGCCAATTACTGGCCGAACTGATCGACCACCACCTACCTTCCATTGATATGCAGGGCCTGGCGCCCCGCGCTGCATAAGGATGCTTCCATGACCATCAACCGAATCAGCAGCAACGACCGACTGTCCGGCGCCGTCACGTTCAAGGATCTGGTATTCCTTTCGGGCCAGGTGCCCGGCGAAGGCCAGGATGTGGCGACGCAAACCCGCGAAGTGCTGGCCAAGGTCGATGCGCTGCTGGCCCAGGCCGGCAGTGACAAGGATCATTTGCTGAACGCGACCATTTACTTGAAAGACATCGGCAGCGGTTTCGCGCCGATGAATGACGTATGGGCCGCCTGGCTATCGCCGGGGATGGCGCCGACGCGCACCACCTTGCAGGCGGAACTGGCACGGCCGAGTGTGCTGGTGGAAATCAGCGTGATAGCTGTACGTAAATAACGTTAAAGACCAACGGAGAATAACAATGAAAAAAATCCTGTTGACCGGCTGCACCCTGGGCCTTTTGCTGGGGGCACACGCCCATGCCAATCAGGCGCCGCTGGACGGTACGCTGGGCAAGATCGCCAACGCCAAGTCCATCACCCTGGGTTATCGCGACGCGTCGGTGCCGTTTTCCTACGTGGGCGATCACAGCGGCAAGCCGATGGGCTATTCGGTGGACCTGGCCAGCAAGATCGTCGAGCGTATCCAGCAGAAAACCGGGGTGGCCGACCTTAAGGTGAAGTACAACCTGGTGACCTCTCAGACGCGCATTCCGCTGGTGCAGAACGGCACTGTCGACCTGGAGTGCGGTTCCACCGGGGTGACCGCCGAGCGGCAGAAACAGGTGGCGTTTTCCTACGGGTTTATTTACGTGAAAGGCCAGTTGCTGACGGCTAAAGACAGCGGCATCAAGGGCTTCGCCGACCTGGGGGGCAAGAACGTGGTGACCACCGCCGGCACCACCAACGAGCGTTTTCTCAAGCGTTACAACGCCGAGCACAAGAGCAATATGTTCGTCATCAGCGCCAAGGACCACGGCGAGGCATTCAAGATGCTCGAGACGGGCCGCGCGGCCGCGTTCTATATGGACGATGCATTGCTCTACGGCGAACGCGCCAAAGCCCGCGACCCGCATAACTGGGTGGTGGTGGGCGAGGAACAGTCGCGGGAGATCTACAGCTGCATGGTGCGCAAGGATGACCCGCAGTTTCTCGCGGTGGTCAACGAGACCCTCGGCGACCTGTACCGCTCGGGGGAGATCAACGGGATTTACCAGCGCTGGTTTGAACAGCCGATTCCGCCCAAGGGCTTGAACCTGGAATTCCCGATGACCAGTGAGTTGAAGGCGATCATTGCCAAGCCGATCAGCGATCCGGTGGACTGATCACCTCCCACAGTTAGAAGTCGCCCCAGAGTTGTTGGGCGACGGTCAACGCGACGACGGGCGCAGTCTCGGTGCGCAACACGCGGGGGCCGAGGCGGGCGGCGTGGAAGCCGGCGCCTTGGGCGGTGTCGACTTCGTTGTCGGTCAGCCCACCCTCGGGCCCGATCAGAAACGCCAGGCTCGCAGGCTTGGCATGGCTGACCATTGGCTCGGCCACCGGGTGCAGCACCAGCTTCAGATCCGCCTCGACCTGCTTCAACCAGTCTGCCAGCAGCAACGGCGGATGAATCACCGGCACCGTCGAACGCCCGCATTGCTCACACGCGCTGATCGCTACCTGGCGCCAGTGCAGCAGGCGTTTGTCGGCGCGTTCGTCCTTGAGGCGCACTTCGCAGCGGTCGCTGAAGATCGGCGTGATGGCGTTGACGCCCAGCTCGGTGGCTTTCTGGATCGCCCAATCCATGCGCTCGCCCCGGGACAGGCCCTGGCCGAGGTGGATGTGCAGCGGCGATTCGGCCTGGCCGGCGAAGCTTTCCGTCAGTTGCACGGTGACGCGTTTTTTACCGACTTCCAGCAGACTGCCCAGGAACTCCTGGCCGGAACCGTCGAACAATTGCACGGCGTCACCTTCGCCCATGCGCAGTACGCGGCTGATGTAGTGCGCCTGGGCTTCGGGCAGTTCGTGATCGCCGAGGCTCAGCGGGGTGTCGGTGAAAAAGCGGGACAGTCTCATTTCTGTTCTCTGGAAAAAGGTGTAGGTGTGCCGGCAATCAACCCGGATCGCGGAAGCCGGGGTGGAAGTCCTTCGGCACCGCCACGCTGACTTTGCTGTTGGTGGCGATGTCGATGCCCTCGCTGGCAACTTCGGCGAGGAAGTCGATTTGCTCCGGCGTAATCACGTAGGGCGGCAGGAAATACACCACGCTGCCCAGCGGCCGCAACAGCGCGCCGCGTTCCAGGGCGTGTTCGAATACCTTCAGGCCACGGCGTTCCTGCCACGGGTAAGCGGTCTTGGTGGCCTTGTCCTGGACCATTTCGATGGCCAGCACCATGCCGGTCTGGCGTACTTCCGAGACATGCGGATGGTCGACCAGGTGCGCCGTTGCGGTGGCCATGCGCTGGGCCAGGGCCTTGTTGTTTTCGATGACGTTGTCTTCTTCGAAAATATCCAGGGTTGCCAGGGCCGCCGCGCACGCCAGCGGGTTGCCGGTGTAGCTGTGGGAGTGCAGGAAGGCGCGCAGGGTCGGGTAGTCGTCGTAGAACGCGTCGTAGACGTCATCGGTGGTGACCACGGCGGCCAACGGCAGGTAGCCGCCCGTCAGTGCCTTGGACAAACACAGGAAGTCCGGACGGATGCCGGCCTGTTCACAGGCGAACATGGTTCCGGTGCGGCCGAAGCCCACGGCGATTTCATCGTGGATCAGGTGCACGCCATAGCGGTCGCAGGCCTCGCGCAGCAGCTTGAGGTACACCGGGTGGTACATGCGCATGCCGCCAGCGCCCTGGATCAGCGGCTCGACGATCACGGCGGCGACGGTGTCGTGGTGCTCGGCCAGGGTCTGCTCCATGGCCATGAACAGGTTGCGCGAGTGTTCTTCCCAGCTCATGCCCTCGGGGCGCAGGTAGCAATCGGGGCTCGGCACCTTGATGGTGTCCAGCAGCAGCGCCTTGTAGGTCTCGGTAAACAGCGGCACGTCGCCCACCGACATCGCGGCGATGGTTTCGCCGTGGTAGCTGTTGGTGAGGGTGACGAAACGTTTTTTGTCCGGCAGGCCACGGTTGAGCCAATAGTGAAAGCTCATCTTCAGCGCGACTTCGATGCACGACGAACCGTTATCGGCGTAGAAGCAGCGGGTCAGGCCCTCGGGGGTCATCTTTACCAGGCGCTCGGACAACTCGATCACCGGCTGGTGGCTGAAACCGGCGAGGATCACGTGTTCCAGTTGGTCGACCTGGTCCTTGATGCGCTGGTTGATGCGCGGGTTGGCGTGGCCGAAGACGTTGACCCACCAGGAGCTGACGGCGTCGAGGTAGCGCTTGCCTTCGAAGTCTTCCAGCCAGACGCCTTCCCCGCGCTTGATCGGGATCAGCGGCAGTTGCTGGTGGTCTTTCATCTGGGTGCAGGGATGCCACAGCACCGCGAGGTCGCGTTGCATCCACTGGTTGTTCAAGCCCATCGGTGATCTCCTCGAAGCGGTCCTGCGAGCGGCGCAGGCGAAACAATCGCGCAAGCCTATGCAATGGTGGCCCGGGTCACAAGCCATTGTGGGGAATTCGGAGTAAACGTAGGACGGACTGTCACGTTTCTTAGGAATAGTCCTTAATCCTTGGTTAACTTACTGTGCATACGCTCCAGATCGTATTTCTCGATATTTCAAAGCAAAATTTTCCGCTTTAATTCGATAGGTAAATCGCTAGTCTTGGGCGCAGCTCTTACGGGATTAAGTACATGCAGCTACGTAACTCTCCGGCCCGTTATGGCTGGGTCAGTATGGTTTTGCACTGGGGCGTGGCCCTGGTGGTGTTCGGGCTGTTCGCCCTGGGCTTGTGGATGGTCGGTCTCGACTATTACAGCGCCTGGCGCAAAGAAGCACCGGACCTGCACAAGAGCATTGGCATCACGCTGTTCGCCATCATGCTGGTACGAATCGTCTGGCGCCTGATCAGCCCGCCGCCTCCGCCGCTGGCCAGTTACAGCCGCTTGACCCGCATCGGTGCCGCGTTCGGCCACGCGTTCCTTTATCTCGGGCTGTTTGCCGTGATGATCGCCGGTTACCTGATTTCCACCGCAGACGGTGTCGGTATCCCGGTGTTTGGCCTGTTTGAAATTCCTGCCGTGGTTTCCGGTCTACCGGACCAGGCAGACACCGCTGGCGTGGTGCACCTGTACCTCGCTTGGGTGTTGGTAGTCTTCGCCGGCTTGCACGGCGTGGCTGCGTTGAAACACCACTTTATCGATCGTGATGCGACCCTCACGCGAATGCTGGGGCGCAAAGCCTGATGTTCAACCTCGACTCACAAGGAATAGAAAGCATGTTGAAGAAGACCCTCGCCGCTCTGGCAATCGGTACAGCGCTGCTGTCTGCAGGTCAGGTGATGGCCGCTGACTACAAAATCGACAAGGAAGGCCAACACGCCTTCATCGACTGGAAAATCAGCCACCTGGGCTACAGCTACATCCACGGTACCTTCAAGGACTGGGATGGTACGTTCAGCTGGGATGCCGCCAAGCCTGAAGCCAGCAAAATCGCAGTCGACGTGAAAACCGCCAGCCTGTGGTCCAACCACGCTGAACGTGACAAGCACATCGCCAGCAAGGATTTCCTGGACGTTGCCAAGTTCGCGGACGCCAAGTTCGTGTCCACCGCGGTTAAATCCACCGGCGAAAAAACTGCTGACGTGACGGGCGACCTGACCTTCCACGGCGTGACCAAGCCTGTGACCTTCAAGGCTACGTTCAACGGTGAAGGCAAGGATCCATGGGGCGGCGAACGTGCTGGCTTCAACGCCAAGACCACGCTGGACCTGAACGACTTCGGCATCAAAGGCCCAGGCCCGACTTCCCAGACTGTCGACCTGGACATCTCGCTGGAAGGCGTGAAAGCGAAGTAATGCTTCGCAGGTAGGAGCGAGCAAGCTCGCTCCTACAGGCAAAAAAAACCCGTATCTCGCGATACGGGTTTTTTTTATGCCTCGCGGTTGCGGGTCAGCAATGCCGGTTTTTCACCACGAGGACGGCCTGGCAGTTGATCCAACTGCTCAGGTGTCGGGAAGCGATCAGCCTTCGACTCCTTGTGGATGATCTTTGGCGCCGGACCACCGCGCGGGTTCTGCACGGCTGGCTCGGACAGCCGCGGCTGGTCATCACGGGCCGGGCGGCGGTTGTTGCTGCGTGAGTCTTCGCGACGCGCCTGGCCATCACGCGGTGCACCGTTACGCGGGCCGCTGCGCTTGGCCGGCGGGGTGCCGGTCGTGCCGCCGCTGCTGTTGCGCGGGCCGTTCTGACGACCGCCCTGAGGCTGGCCGCCACGTGGAGCGCCAGTCCCGGCAGCTGCGCCCGGCGCCGGAGCACCTGGACGACGGCCACGGCCCTGGGCCGGTTTGGCCTGGGGTACGTAGTCAACGCGGTTACCAAAGTTATCCACGTCGTCGTCGAGGAACTCGTCGGGGGCGCGGTCGGCTGTGGCACGTGGCGGCTGGCTCGGCTGGCGCTGTTCGCGGGCCGGGGTGCCTTCACGGGGCTTCTGCTCGCGGGCTGGGCGTTCGCCACGGCCGTTGGTGGGCGCTTTTTCCTTGCCGCCTTTGTCTTTGCCCTTGTCGCGACGACCACCGCCACCACCGCCGCCATTCGGGCCATCGCCCTTTGGACCGCGTGGGTTACGTGGGTTGCGCACGTCCGGACGTTCACGCACTTCAGGCTTCTCGGCCTCAACGGCGCTGGCATCGAAGCCCATCAGGTCACCATCGGCGATTTTCTGCTTGGTCATGCGTTCGATGCTTTTCAGCAGTTTCTCTTCGTCCGGAGCAACCAGGGAAATGGCTTCACCCGAACGACCGGCACGGCCGGTACGGCCGATACGGTGCACGTAGTCTTCGTCGACGTTTGGCAGCTCGAAGTTGACCACGTGTGGCAACTGGTCGATGTCCAGGCCGCGTGCGGCGATATCGGTGGCGACCAGGATGCGCACTTCACCGGCCTTGAAGTCGGCCAGGGCTTTGGTGCGCGCGTTCTGGCTCTTGTTGCCGTGGATGGCAACGGCGGTGAGGCCGTGCTTGTCCAGGTACTCGGCCAGGCGGTTGGCGCCGTGCTTGGTGCGGGTGAACACCAGCACCTGTTCCCAGGCGCCGGCAGTGATCAGGTGCGCCAGCAATGAACGCTTGTGGCTGGCAGCCAGGCGGAATACGCGTTGCTCGATACGCTCGACCGTGGTGTTCGGCGGCGTGACTTCGATACGTTCCGGGTTGTGCAGCAGCTTGCCGGCCAGGGCAGTGATGTCTTGGGAGAACGTTGCCGAGAACAGCAGGTTCTGACGTTTGGCCGGCAGGCGGGCGAGGACCTTCTTCACGTCATGGACAAAGCCCATGTCGAGCATGCGGTCGGCTTCGTCCAGCACGAGGATTTCCACGTGGGACAAATCGACGCTGCCTTGGCCGCACAGGTCGAGCAAACGACCGGGGCACGCCACCAGCACGTCAACACCGCGGGACATGGCCTGAACCTGTGGGTTCATGCCGACGCCGCCGAAGATGCAGGCGCTGACGAACTTCAGGTCGCGGGCGTACAGCTTGAAGCTGTCGTGCACCTGGGCGGCGAGTTCGCGGGTAGGGGTCAGGACCAGTACGCGCGGTTGACGCGGGCCGTGACGCTGGGATTTGTCCGGGTGACCGTTGGGGAACAACCGCTCCAGAATCGGGAGGGCGAAGCCGCCGGTTTTACCAGTACCTGTCTGAGCCGCAACCATCAGGTCGCGACCTTGCAACACGGCGGGAATAGCCCGCTGTTGCACCGGAGTAGGCTCGGTATAGCCCGCTGCCTCGATGGCGCGGACTAAAGCCTCGGAGAGACCGAGGGAAGCAAAGGACATGAGTAATCCTGTTTTAGTTAGGGCTTGGCCCAAAGGGATAATCTTGCCGGGCGTGAATGGCGCTTAGGGGAGCGCAATCCCGTCCGGTCCTGCTGCGTCTGGCGGGCACTCCACCGGCTCGCGCGGGCTGAAAGCTGCGCAGTAGCGGGGTTGGGTGCCTTTTTCAGGACCTCAGCGGCCGGGCGTGAGCCTGGCGGAAAGGCCGGAGTATAACAGAGCAATCACGGCGCGCTGCTTTCCTGCTGCTCAACGGTGCCTCCGGGCGCTGTTTTGGCTTGGATTCCACCATATTTGGCGCTCAAGGCGGCATAGGCCGGCTCCTGTTTGAAACGCTTGAGTTCGGCGGCAAAGCGTTGCACCAGCAGGTCCATCCCCGCGCCACGGCGAACGGCAAGGTATTGCTGCTGGCGGCTGACCACAACGGGAGCCTGGCTGACCTTGTCCTCCAGGCCCAGCGTCTTGATCACATGCTGGCCGACCCTGCGGTCGGTGATCGCCAGGTCGATGCGCCCCAGCAGCAATTTGCCGAAGTTGGCCTCATGGCTGGGGGCCGGCTCGCGGTTGAACGCGGCAGAGTCGCTGAAGGGGGCGCTGTACAGGTAGCCTGGGGACGTGCCGACAGTCAGGCCGCCAAGGTCGTCAAGGCTTTGGACCGGGTAAGGGCGCTCGTTGGCGTAGAACATCACGAACTCCACTTCCGACAACGGTTCGCTGGGGTACAGCAGCAGCGCGTCGCGGTCGTGACTGTGGAAAATATCCAGTGCGCCATCGGCATTGCCCTGGTCAAGCATGGCCAGACAGCGCTTCCAGGGCAGGAACTGCCATTGCACATCGACCCCCAGGCGCTGGAACACGATCACCGTGGTTTCGTAGTCCAGCCCGCGCATGGCGCCGTGTTCTTCATACACGTAAGGCGCCCAGGGCTCGGTGACAATGCGCAATTTCTCGCCATAAGCGGCCAGGCTCAAGCAAGTAAAAAGCGCAGCGGTCAACAGCTTCAGAATGACGGGCATGCCCCGAGGTTACGACGCCCGCGCGCTAAAGAGAAGCTCTGGCACAAGCATCTGCGGGCAGCGCTATTTTGTCGGTGAAGTCATCAGGTGTGCGTAGATGGCTGCACGTCGCTCGCCCAGAATCAGGCGCACCACAGGGTTGGCGAACCAATGTTCGAGCTGGTGCGCGTCGACCGGGCATTTTTGCCGCTCTTCCTGATTCTGCAGGGCCTTGTCCCACCAGACCGGGCCACAGGCCTGGTCGAATTCATTTTCGTGCTCGTAGCAGCCGTAGAGGATTTCGCGGATGAACTGCTGCTTGCGTTTGGGCAAGGCCAAGGTGATCAGCTTGTACATCAAGCGCTGCAGGCGCGGCGGACGAGGCAGGTGGGCAGACACATTGCGGGTGTCGGCCAGGGCCTTGGCGCAGATGGGGTCTGCGGCGTGCTTGGTGATCCAAGCCTTTACCTTGGCGCGGAACAGCTGCTTGCGGCTCCAGTAATGGTGGATCAGGTCGGGACACTGGCGCACGTTGAGCGTGCGGTACACGGCCACTGACAGGCAGAATTCTTCCAGGGTGTAGGCGCCCCGGGCCATCGGGAACAGTTCGTCCATCAACTCGATCGAGCGATCAAGGATGTGCGCGTCTTGCCGGGCCAGGCCCATGACGCCGGAGTTGAGCAGCCACATGTCGTCGTCGGCCAGGCCTTTGTCTGCGAGGTGCTTGGCCATGGTTTCATACAGCACGCTTTCGCGGTTGTCGCCGTACTTGGCCTGGAAGGCATTGCACAGCACGGTACCGGGCGCGACGCGTTCGAACAGCGCCATGGGCGAGTCGTGGAAAAAAGTGTCGGTGTCGATCAACAGCGCGCGCTCCGCTGTTTCCAGCACCTGGCGCAACAGCACATGTTTGGTGCGGAAGTGGTAGCCGTGGGGCTCGCTCCAGCGTCTGCGCGTGGCGTCGTCCAGCGTGTGAACCTGTACCGGCAAGCCGCGATAGGGGGCCGGGTTGTCGCTGAACACCTGGATGTCCAATGGCATGTCCTGGGGGCCGCCCAGTTGGGCCAGGGCACTGGCGATGCTGAATACGGCTTCCTGATGATAGGTCTCGGCGCCGAATACCAAGTACACCAGTTGCGGGCGGAGAGTCGGGGACGCTGTATTCATGTACTGCAGGCTTCCTTTCCGGAGATATATAGACGAAAAAAACCCCCGTAATAACGAGGGCCGGGTACAGCGATTAAAACAGCCTAGCGTGGCAGTTTAAGGTTGTTCCAGATCGCGAGGCTTGGTTCAGCCTGGTTCAGGGTATAGAAGTGCAGGCCTGGCGCGCCACCTTGTAACAATTTTTCACACATATTGCTGATCACCTGCTCGCCGAACGCCTGGATGCTCTTAACGTCATCGCCATAGGCTTCCAGTTGCTTGCGCACCCAGCGTGGGATCTCTGCACCGCAGGCGTCAGAGAAGCGCGCCAGCTTGCTGTAGTTGGTGATCGGCATGATGCCCGGCACGATCGGGATGTTCACGCCCATGGCCTGTACACGCTCGACGAAGTAGAAATAGCTGTCGGCGTTGAAGAAGTACTGGGTGATCGCGCTGTCGGCGCCGGCGTTGGCCTTGCGTACGAAATTCTGCAGATCGTCTTCGAAATTGCGCGCCTGGGGGTGCATCTCCGGGTAAGCGGCCACTTCGATATGGAAGTGATCGCCGCTTTCTTCGCGAATGAAGCTCACCAGGTCATTGGCGTGGCGCAGCTCACCGCTGGCCATGCCCATGCCGGACGGCAAGTCGCCACGCAGGGCAACGATGCGCTTGATGCCGGCGGCCTTGTATTGGGTGAGTAGGCCGCGCAGATCGGCCTTGCTGTCGCCCACGCAGGACAAATGCGGAGCGGCGGGAATTTTGACTTCGCTTTCAAGTTGCAACACGGTGTTGATCGTACGATCACGCGTCGAACCGCCCGCGCCGTAGGTGCAGGAGAAGAAGTCGGGGTTGTAAGTGGCCAACTGCTTGGCAGTCGCCATCAGTTTTTCATGCCCAGCATCGGTCTTGGTGGGGAAGAACTCGAAGCTGTAGCGACGGTCTTGGGACATGGTCATACCCTTTGAAACTCAGAAGCCGACTGTGCAACCCATCTGCACTGTAGGCGCGAGCTTGCTCGCGAAGAACGTCAACGATAACGCGTAGAAACAGGATGTACGCGGTGTCCTTGAGTTTTTCGCGAGCAGGCTCGCTCCTACAGGTAGAGCAGGTTGGGCTGATTACTTAGTAGCGATAAGCGTGCGGCTTGAACGGACCTTCGACGGTCACGCCGATGTAGTCGGCCTGGGTCTTGGTCAGCTGAGTCACCACGCCGCCGAAGCCGCGGACCATTTCCAGGGCCACTTCTTCGTCGAGTTTCTTCGGTAGTACTTCCACGGTCAGGCGCTCGGCTTTCTGGGCTGGCGACAGGTCGGCGTATTTCTGGCCGAACAGGAAGATCTGGGCCAGTACCTGGTTGGCGAACGAGCCGTCCATGATGCGGCTTGGGTGGCCGGTGGCGTTGCCCAGGTTAACCAGGCGGCCTTCAGCCAGCAGGATCAGGTAGTCGTCGTTCTGCGGGTCGAAAGCGCCAGCGCCGGTACGGTGAACCTTGTGTACCTGCGGCTTCACTTCTTCCCATGCCCAGTTCTTGCGCATGAAAGCGGTGTCGATCTCGTTGTCGAAGTGACCGATGTTACACACCACGGCACGCTTTTTCAGGGCCTTGAGCATATTGGCATCGCAGACGTTGACGTTACCGGTGGTGGTCACGATCAGGTCGATCTTGCCCAGCAGGGCCTTGTCGATGCTTGCTTCGGTGCCGTCATTGACGCCATCGATGAACGGCGAAACCACTTCGAAACCGTCCATGCAGGCTTGCATGGCGCAGATCGGGTCGACTTCGGAGACTTTAACGATCATGCCTTCCTGGCGCAGGGACTGGGACGAACCCTTGCCCACGTCGCCGTAGCCGATCACCAGGGCTTGCTTGCCCGACAGCAGGTGGTCGGTGCCGCGCTTGATGGCATCGTTCAGGCTGTGACGGCAGCCGTACTTGTTGTCGTTCTTGCTCTTGGTCACGGAGTCGTTGACGTTGATGGCCGGGATTTTCAGCTCGCCCTTGGCCAGCATGTCCAGCAGGCGGTGCACGCCGGTGGTGGTCTCTTCGGTCACGCCGTGGACGCGGTCGAGGATCTGCGGGTACTTCTTGTGCAGCAGCTCGGTCAGGTCGCCGCCGTCGTCGAGGATCATGTTGGCATCCCAAGGCGCGCCATCTTTCAGGATGGTTTGCTCCAGGCACCACTCGTACTCTTCTTCGGTCTCGCCTTTCCAGGCGAATACCGGGATACCGGCAGCGGCGATGGCGGCAGCGGCCTGGTCTTGAGTCGAGAAGATGTTGCAGGACGACCAACGCACTTCGGCGCCCAGGGCCACCAGGGTTTCGATCAGTACGGCAGTCTGGATGGTCATGTGGATGCAGCCGAGGATCTTCGCGCCCTTGAGCGGTTGCTCGGCGGCGTACTTGCGACGCAGGCCCATCAAGGCTGGCATTTCGGATTCGGCGATAAAGGTTTCGCGACGGCCCCAGGCGGCGAGGGACATGTCGGCGACTTTGTAGTCGTTGAAATCTGCAGGCGTAATTACAGCGCTCATGAAGAGCCTCCATTCGTAGTGTGCGAATGGGCGCCGTTGTGCGTTTAGTATCAGGCCAGGGCAACCAGGCCGGACAACGCCCCATCCGAGCCTGACAGGTTGAACCTGCTGCAGCGCCCCTCGGACAGGTGGCGGGAGAAACGGTATCAACTGAAGATGACCGTTTTGAAGCGGTGGCGATTATAGCCGTGTACGCGATACTTCCCAAGCCTTTCTGTCGGCGGCATGCAGATCGCGCATGGGGTTGATAGGCATTGGCGCATAGAGCTTGGGGGCAGGCTCTGCCATGATGTTGCCCATCATTTGGCAAGACGCTTTGGAGTGACCATGAACTTCCACACCCGCAAATGGGTAAAACCTGAAGACCTCAACCCCAACGGCACCCTGTTCGGCGGCAGCCTGCTGCGCTGGATCGACGAAGAAGCGGCCATCTACGCCATCGTCCAACTGGGCAACCAGCGCGTGGTGACCAAATACATTTCCGAAATCAACTTTGTCAGCGCCTCGCGCCAGGGCGACATCATCGAACTCGGGATCACTGCCACCGAATTTGGCCGCACCTCCATCACCCTCACCTGTGAAGTGCGCAACAAGATCACCCGTAAAAGCATCCTGACTGTAGAGAAGATGGTCTTCGTCAACCTCGGCGAAGACGGCTTGCCCGCGCCCCACGGCCGTACCGAGATCAAGTATGTAAAGGACCAGTTCCAGGAAGATGACATTCGCGAATAATTACATGCCACCGGTTTGATTTCTGTTGCCAGGTTGTT
This sequence comes from Pseudomonas sp. B14(2022), assembly GCF_012030485.1. NCBI lineage: Bacteria > Pseudomonadati > Pseudomonadota > Gammaproteobacteria > Pseudomonadales > Pseudomonadaceae > Pseudomonas > Pseudomonas sp. B14(2022). The sequence goes on along the minus strand of NZ_JAAUVM010000026.1, from coordinate 30,311 downwards.
CCGGGTGGATCTTTTCCAGGCTCTCTCGTCACTCAGGATTACACCCCCGCAGAGAGAGTCAGTGCATGAAAGTGCTCAATCCGGTCACTCCTGTTCAGTCTCATTTGCATGGAAATGCCGGAGTCAGCGCCGATCACACGGCGAAGACGTTGTTGGTGGACAGTGGCGGCGAGCGCAATCTGACCCTCCTTCGCGATCCTCAAGGGCGGGTGGAGGTGGTGTTATCGCCGCCGCCCGTCACGCATTTGGTGCTCAGTGGTGGTGGGGCCAAGGGCGTCGCTTTCTCGGGAGGCGTGCAGGCACTTGAAGACGCAGGGACACTGGAAGGCATTCGGGTGATCTCCGGTTCCTCCGCCGGCGCGATTTCCGCAGCTTTGGTTGCCAGTGGCATGGGGGCGGCAGCATTCGATGGGCTGTCGGACAACATCAATCTGCCCAGTCTGCTGAACAGCAAAGACCCTGTGACGGCCTGGTTGCAGGAAGCCAGTTCGACGCTTGGCAAGCATGTGGGGCGCTTGCCGGGCCTGGCCGGCAACATTTCCCAGTTGCTGATGACCCTGCTGCCACGTCTGAAAACCGCTGCCGTTCCGCTGGAGGAAATGATCCGCGACGAGTCGCGCAAGGCGCTTCTTGGTCATATTGCCGACACTCCCAGAGAAACCCGTCCCGCCGAAGTCATGTGCATTGCTGACAAGCTCAGTGCAGGTGGCGCGCCCACGTTTGCCGACCTTGAGGTGTTAAGTCGCAATATTCCAGCGGTCAAGCAACTCAATATCACGGGTACTGGCATGTTTGGTGGGCGCCCACAGTTGGTAGTGTTCAACAGCAGTTTGACTCCGGACATGGATATCGCCCGCGCCGCGCGTATTTCGGGTTCGTTGCCCGTACTGTTCAAAAGCCCTGTGGAACAAGGGCATGGCTTCCAGATGGCATCTGAAACCACGTCCTTTCAGGACGGTGGCCTGCTGCTCAATACACCAGCGTCAGGCGTGGTGGACCGTTTGTTTTCCGAGAGCCCCCTGAGCAAGTCTGAGTCGCTGATCATCAAGTTCGAGTCAGACCCCGTCGGGGCGCCAGCCCAACGTGGCGGTTTTTTCAGCAGCCTGGTCGACTGCATCACGGGAACACCCCACTCGGCCGCCGAGGCTTACCAGGATAAAAGGCTCGAAGCATTTGCCGACCAGACGCTGGCGTTGCCACTTAATACCGAAAAAGGCGATTTTCGCGGCCTGCTCAACGGTACGGTCAACTTCACCATGAAGGATGAGTACAAGCAGCACCTGCAGGAGAGGGCGCGTGAAGCGGTGGAGGGGCATCTGCAGCGTCGTGCCACGACGCGTGAGTCTCACTCGTTCGGTACGCTGGATGAAGCGGTGCTGGCGATGGATGATAAAACACTGGCCAGTGTGCAGCCGGCATTGCAGAAAGACACGGCCGCTACCAGTGTGCTGATGTTTCGAGAAGAAGCGAAGCAGGTGTTGCACGCCCTGGACCGTGCGATTGCTGCGGTCGAGAAGTCCCATGATGGCTTGCTGTTCACACCGAAGCTGTCGTCGGCAGTTCGTAATCTGGATGCACTTGCCCGCAGTCCCGAGAAGATCGAATGGTTGGGACGGCGCTTGAATGACCCTGACCAGCATAATTTCCAGGCGTTGCTGCAAGTGGCTGCCAAACGGGGGGCCGGCGAAGCTTCACCCTCTTCCAGGGTCATGACCTGCGCTGTCGCTGAAATGAAGCGGCGCGATATCGCGGTGAGTGCCGAGAGCTTTACGCGGGAGGTCATCTACCCATCGTTGTTCCGACCAGGCCAGCCGGCGTCGAATGTTGAACTGTTACAGCGCGCAGCCCGAGACTTGGCCGAGGCCACTTCGCCACTCGCGTTCAACCGTGTGCTCGATGACCTCAGCGAAAAATACCAGGCGCGCAACAAACCCTGGAGCACGCCTTCCAGTTCCACCACTGTGGAGATGGCCAAGGCTTGGCGCATGCCGGTTTAGTTGTCTGGTCACTGAACAGCTACCGCGCCAGCATGTCGTAGCTACAGGCACCCCTCGGACTCTGGAACATCATGGCTACCCACGAAGACGGCAAGACCCCCAACCTGTCGCAGGAAGAGCAACAGGACGTGGACAAGAACCAGCCACCCCGCGCCGCGGTGCTCCACGAAATCATCCGTACCCAGGGCGACCAGGAGTTGGAGCGCAGCGTCGCCGCCTTGTGGTGGTCGGCCCTGGCCGCAGGCTTGACCATGGGCCTGTCGTTGATGGCCATGGGGCTGCTCAATTCACGCCTGCCGGACGGCGAAGCGTTCAAGGTGATCGCCAGCTTCGGCTACTGCGCAGGCTTCCTCGCGGTGATCCTGGCGCGTCAGCAACTGTTCACCGAAAACACCCTGACCGCCGTGTTGCCGGTGATGAGCAAGCCTACACTGGCCAATGCCGGGCGGCTGATAAGGCTCTGGAGCGTGGTACTGGTGGGCAACCTGTGCGGCACGCTGTTGGTGGCGTATGTGATGCTGCACCTGCCGATCTTCGACACCAAGACCGACATGGCCTTCCTGGACATCGGGCGCAAGATCATGGAAAACGACGCCGGCCAGATGTTCGCCAAGGGCATCGTCTCCGGCTGGATGATCGCCACCATGGTGTGGATGATCCCTTCGATGGAAAGCGCCAAGATGTGGATCATCATTCTGATCACCTACCTGATGGCCCTGGGGGATTTCACCCATATCGTGGTGGGTTCGGCGGAAGTGTCATACCTGGTGTTTGCCGGTGAGCTGCCGTGGAAAGACTTCTGGCTCGTGTTTGCCGGCCCCACACTGGCCGGCAACATCATCGGTGGCAGCTTCATCTTTGCGCTGATCAGCCATGCGCAGATTCGTAGCGAAACCAAGGCACCTTCTGCAACTCACTCCGGCGCACGGGGGCAGCTTTCTCAGAGTAAGAAAAAGGCTTGATATTGCCCCGCAAAGACTCAAACGCGTTCTTTGCGGGGCACCTGGATCAGGACTTTCAGGCTTTGAGCGACGTGCTGGCAGAATCGGCGGCAATTGTGCGGTCAGGTGCCTTGAGTTGACCCTCCCACCGGGCAATCACCAATGGCGCCAGCGCGTTGCCCAGCACATTCAACGCTGTGACCGGCATATCCATCAGGCGATACACGCCTGCAATGATCGCCACTCCTTCCACGGGCAGACCCGCCGCAGTCAAGGTCGCGGTAAGGATGATAAACATGAAACCCGGCACGCCCGCCGCGCCCTTTGACGTCAACACCATGATCAATACCAGCATCCCCTGATCCGCCAGACTCAGGTCGATGCCATATGCCTGGGCGATGAACAACGTGCCCAACGCAGCAAAAAGCGATGCGCCATCCAGGTTGAACGAGTAGCCCAGCGGGATAACCATGCTGGTAATAGGGCGCGGAGCACCGTAGCGCTCCATTTTTTCGATCAATTGAGGCATTACTGTTGCTGACGCGGCGCTGCTGTAGGCCAGCAACAATTCACTGCGTATCTCCCGCACCAAGTGGAAAAAGCCGACCCCCGCCAATCGTGCAACTGCGCCCAATACGCACAATGCAAATAACAGCACTGCGACATAAGTTGTGCCGATCAGTTTGGCCAGCGGCAGCAAGGCACTGAGGCCAAAGCTGGCGACGGTAACTGCGATCAGCCCGAAAATGCCGATCGGCGAGTAATGCATGACCAGATGGGTGACTTTGAACATGGTGTCGGAGATGCCCTGCATCACACTGATCAGGGGGGCCTTGCGCTGCTCGGGCAGCATAGACAAGGCGCAGCCGAACAGGATGGCGAAAAACAGCACGGAGAGCAGCTTGCCCTGCGACATGGCCAAGACGATGTTATCCGGCACGATCGCCAATAGCGTTTGCCCCAGATTCTGCGTTTTGCCGTTGGCGGCCAGTTCTGTTACTGGCGTCTGCAACGTACTGCCAAATTCGGCACCTGAGCCGGGCTCGACGACGTTTCCAACGATCAGACCAAAGACGATTGCAATACTGGTGATCGTGAAGAAGTAAACGAAGGTCTTCACGCCAACGCGTCCCAAGGCGGCAGGATTTCCCATCCCGGCAATGCCGACGGTCATGCAAGCAAAGACCAAAGGTACGACGATCATCTTCATCAGCTTGATAAACAAGTCGCCTGCCGGTTGCAGCAGATTGTCAATGAACCACGTCTTGTGTTCGGGAAACTGGTTGAGAAGGATGCCGACGATTATCCCGGCGGCCAGACCGATCATGATGCGAGTCACAAGGCTGGTTGGTTTTTTGGTGGTCATGTAGGTGCCCCTTATTGTTGTAGATTTCAGGGATTTATTGAGCGAACAGCGCGGCGAAGTCCTTGAACCCTTTCACCTCGATGGGGTTGCCGCTGGGGTCAAGAAAAAACATCGTGCGTTGCTCGCCTGGCTCGCCAGCGAATCGGATCACTGGCGGAATCTCGAAACATGTACCCAGGTGGGTAAGGCGTTCGGCAAGCGTCAGCCATTCCTCAAGCGGTAACACCACGCCGAGATGCGGCATCAGGACACGATGCTCACCGACCAGCCCGGTACGTGTGGTGGGAAACGGCGTGCCCAAGTGCAGTGAAAGCTGGTTCCCGAAAAAATCGAAGTCGATCCAGGTCTCGCTGCTACGGCCTTCCGTGCAGCCCAAAACATCTCGATAAAAAATGCGCGCCTGATTTAGGTCATAAACATGATATGCAGCGTGGAAAGGTCTGTTCATGGGGGGCATCTCTGTGTGGGAGAACCCTCAAATTAAACAGGTCGTGTACCCGGGTAAAACGGGTTCGCCTTGGTCTGAGCGAAAGGAAAACTTATGGATGTTCGATTCCTGAGAAGTCTGGTCGCCGTCATTGAAACCGGCTCCATTGCTGCGGCCGCGCGACGTGAAAACCGTACCGCAGCGGCGATCAGCCAACGGGTCAAGACGCTTGAGCGAACACTGGGGTGCACGCTGCTTATGCGCACTGCGCATGCCGCATGGCCCTCAGACCAGTGCCTGCTGTTGCTGCCAAAAATTCATGCGGTCATTGAACAGGCGCGCGAGTTGCAGGAGGACCTGAGCCAAGATGGCTTATCGGGAGAGATCAAGATCGGTGCCATTTCGACGGCATTGACCGGGGTCTTGCCGGGGGCGATTGAGCGACTGGCGCTTTCGGCACCAGGGCTGAGACTGAAGATCACACCGGGTGACTCCAGAAGCCTCTATGAGAGATTGCTGGCCCAGGAGCTGGACGCGGCGATTCTTGTCAGGCCACCCTTTCAGCCACCCAAGGCTTTGGCGACGACCTTGTTGCGGGCTGAACCTCTGATACTGATTGCCCCCGCTGGGTTTGGCACGCAAACGTTAGAAGCATTGCTGCGCGAGCGGCCATTCATCCGCTATGACGCTCGTTCGTGGGGTGGGCAGATTGCCCAGCGTTTTCTCGATGAACAGTCCTTTGATCCGCAGGTGTTGTGTGAGCTGGATGCCTTGGAAACCATCGTCATACTGGTCGCCCAAGGCATGGGTGTATCACTGGTGCCGCAGTGGGCAGGGATGTCTCGCAATGGCCTGTGTGTCTTGCCGGTCGACGACGCGCCGCGCTATGCGCGGGATCTGGTCGTCATGCATAGCTCGACGCCGCGGCGCCCACTGGCGATGCGGCACTTGCTTGAACACCTGGGCAATCGCAGTGCGCCCTTAGGCAAACGTGTGATGTAGCGACGTAATTGCTCACAGCTTCACTGAGGCTCGGCTATGCGCTTTACGACTCGGCCAATGGTCAAGCCCTGCACCAGGATCGACGACAGCACCACGATGTAGGTGATGCTCAGCAGCAGATCGCGCTCCGGACCCAGTGGCAGGGCCAGCGCCAGTGCCACTGAAACCCCGCCGCGCAAACCGCCCCAGGTCAGGATACGGATGGTGCCGCGCGGCACCGTGCGCCAGCGGCGCAGCAACAGGATCGCCGGGGCCACGGTCAGCAGGCGAGACAGCAGGATCGCCACCGCCAGCAAACTGGCCGCGAACACGTGCAGCCAGTTGAACGGCAACAGCAGCAGCTCCATGCCGATCAGCGCAAAGAGCAGCGCGTTGAGCATGTCATCGAGCAGTTCCCAGAAGCCGTCCAGGTAGCGCCGGGTCATGTCGTTCATCGCCAGCTTGCGCCCCAGGTTGCCGATGATCAGCCCCGCCACCACCATCGCGATCGGTGCGGAGACGTGCAGTTCGGTGGCCATCGCCGAGCCGCCGATCACAAGGGCGAGGGTCAGCATCACTTCGATCTGGTGCTGTTCGATGCTCTTGATCATCAGGTACACCAAGTAGCCGATCAGCCCGCCGAAGACCACGCCGCCAATTGCCTCATGGGCGAACAGCATGGCCGTGGCGCCCACGGTCGGCGTCTCGCCCAACTGCGCGATACCCAGCAATACGGTAAACACCACCACCGCCGTGCCGTCGTTGAACAGGCTCTCGCCCACAATCGTGGTCTTCAGCGGTTTCGACGCATTGGCGGTTCGCAGCACGCCCAGCACCGCAATGGGGTCGGTGGGCGAGATCAGTGCGCCGAACAGCAGGCAGTAAAGGAAGCTCACGTGCCAGCCAAACAGGGCGAAGATGTAATAGGCCAGGCTGCCGATCACCACGGTGGCGATCAACACGCCGAAGGTTGCCAGCAGGCCGATGGGCCAGCGGTAGCTGCGCAGGTCGTTCAAGTTGACGTGCAAGGCGCCCGCGAACAGCAGGAATGACAGCATCCAGTTCATCAGCAGGTCGCCGAAGTCGATCTGGCCGATCAGTTGCTGGATGCGTTCCTCCAGGCCTGGGTAGCCGAGCAGGCTCAGGCCTTGCAGGATCAGGGAAAACAGCAGGGCCGTGACCATGACACCGATGGTGGGCGGCAAGCCGATAAAACGGAAGTTCACGTAGGTGAGCAGGGTGGTGAGGCAAATGAAGGCGGCGACAAGTTCAAGCATCCGGGGTCCTTGGACGGTGGGTGGTGGAGTGTTAGTGGGGGGATGGACCGCAGTGGCGGCTTGAGGTTGCAAGGTCTTGGGCGAAAGTGCGGTAGAACCTTTCGGTGTCGCGCGGCTCATAGCGGTTAGGTGCGATATTAGGTTTTTAGTGCTAGAACTCTAATCGCTTTATAAAACTACAAAAGGAATGAGTGATGACGGCTGCTTTCTGGTGTGTGTTGATCGCGATTTTTCTGCCTTACCTGTGTACGGGGGTGGCCAAGTTCAGTGGCGGCAAGTTCGGGCTACGACAGAACCACGACCCGCGTGCTTTCCTGGATACACTCGACGGGTTTGCCAAGCGGGCCCACAGTGCGCAGCTCAACAGCTTTGAAGTGACGCCAGCGTTTGCGGCGGCGGTGATTATCGCCCATTTGGCCGGCACGGCCGAACTGGTGACCATCAATGTGCTGGCCGTGCTGTTTATCACCAGCCGCCTGCTGTACATCATTTGCTACCTGGCCGACTGGGCGATCTTGCGCTCGCTGGTGTGGGCGGTGGGCATGGCGTTGATTGCGAGTTTCTTCTTCGTCTCGATCTGACCCGATTTATGTAGGAGCGAGCTTGCTCGCGAAGAATGAACAGACGACGCGGGCTGCCAGAAAGCGCTGCGTTATCGTTGACGTTTTTCGCGAGCAAGCTCGCTCCTACGGGGTGTTTTCGGCGAGTGTCAGGTTCCGGTAGGTGCATCCGGCACCTGCGGCAATGCCGCGCCCTTGGGCCACAGCATCCAGATCTGCCCTTGCTGCTTCATGTTTCCCGCCAACTCTCCGGCAGCATCACCCGTGCCCCAGAACAAATCCGCGCGCACTTCACCGGTGATTGCACCGCCGGTGTCCTGCGCGGCGACGGGGCGTGCCAATGGCGAGCCGTCGGGCTTGGTAGTCGACAGCCACAACAGGCTGCCCAGCGGAATCACCTTGCGATCCACCGCCACGCTGTAACCGGCCGTCAACGGCACATTCAGCGAACCGCGTGGACCTTCATTACTGTCGGGGCGTGCGCTGAAAAACACGTAGCTGGGGTTGCTCGCCAGCAGTTCCGGGATGCGCTCCGGGTGCGCCTTGGCCCAAGCGCTGATGGCGCCCATGGTCACGTCTTCTTTCTTCAACTCGCCTTGCTCCACCAGCCAACGGCCGATAGGGCGATAGGGGTAGCCGTTCTGGTCGCCGTAACCGACGCGCAGCTGGCGCCCGTCCTTGAGTTGAATGCGGCCCGAGCCCTGGATCTGCAGAAATTGCAGGTCCATCGGGTTGGTCAGCCAGGCAATCGGCTTGGCGGTGGAGCCTTGGCCGTTGATCGCGCTGGCATCGTCATAGGGCTTGAGCACGCGGCCTTCGAGGCGGCCGCGTAGGCGCTTGCCCTTGAGTTCCGGGTAGATGCTTTCCAGATTGACGATGATCAGGTCATCCGGCACGCCATACACGGGCACATGAGCGGCGGCGGTCTTGGTCAGGCTACCGGGGTATACCGGTTCGTAGTAGCCGGTGATCAAGCCGTTGGGGGTGTTATCAGCCGAACGCAGGCCGAACACATCCAGGCGCTCTTTGAGAAACCCGCGCACCGCTACGGCATCGCCGGGCACGCTGGCTGCTGCGGCACAGGTCGCGCCCCATACCGGGTCTGCCTTGAGGCGTTGACAGGCGCTGCGCCAGGATTCAAAACCGGCCAGCAAGTCGGAGTCGGACACGCTCGGCAAAGCCTCCCAAGGGGCATTCACGTAGGTGGCCACGGCGTGGGGTTTAACAGTTTCATCTTTGCCGGCGTCTTTACCCGCGTCACAGCCTGCCAGCAGTGCAATTATCGGCAGAGCCCACGCCAGGCGGCGGCTCCAGTGTTTCAATGTGAAATTCATGCAAACAGTTCCTGAAGCGATTGCCTGCGCCGCAGCGCCTGTGGGCAATCCTTATTATTAATAGGGCTATTGGTCTTTACGGGCGGGGCGAGGATACTGGCCGCCGTTTCCCGTGACCCTGAGCCACCATGACTTTTAAAAAAATTACACTTGTGCTGTTGGCCTGCCTGACGCTGTCCGCCTGCGGCGGTGTCGACCCGAATTCGCCCCTGGGCCAGCGTAAGGCGATCTTCAAGCAGATGCTCAAGACCGGCGAAGACCTGGGCGGCATGCTGCGTGGGCGCATCCCCTTCGATGGCGCGAAATTCGCCGAAGGCGCGGTCAAGCTCGATGCGCTGTCCCATGAACCGTGGAAACACTTTCCGAGCGTACGCGAAGAGGATCACACCAGTGCCAAGGACGACGTGTGGCAAAAGCAGGCGCAGTTTCAGCAACTGGCTCGCGACCTGGAAGCGGCCACCGGTGAGTTGGTGATCGCCAGCCAGGTGCAGCCCTACAAGGCCAGCAACCTTACGCCTGCCGTACAGAAAGTCGAAGATGCCTGCAGTGCCTGCCATAAACAATTTCGGGATCACTGACCGGTTTTACTGGTCGAGTTCTTCCACGGCGTCCTGCAGTTCCTTGCGTGACTCGGCGAGTTTGTCCTTACGCTTGTTGATCTTGTCCGCGTCGCCTTTTTTCATCGCCTTGTCGAGGTCGGCCTGACGGCGGCTGACCTCGTGCTTGGCGTCGAGTACCTTGTTTTCGCGCTCCTTCCTCAAGGAGGCATCCGTGCAGTTGGCGGTGACTTCGCTCAGGGCTTTTTCCAGGCCGGCTTGCTGGTCGCTGTTGCCGTGGGCCTTGGCCTGTTCGATCTGGGTGCTGATGGCCTGGCGTTTGGCGGCACAGCCGGTGAGTGGGGTGGCTTCTTCGGCGGCCAGCAGTGGCGTGGCCATGAAGCTTGCGACGGTCAACAGGGCGAAAGGGGCGAGGAATTTCATGTGGAGCTCCAGGTGCGCAAATAGCAGGGTGAATTCTGCTGTGATTCAAAGGTGGCTGGGTTGGGTTCAAAAACCGTCTATTCCGGCCACGCGTAATGTTTCAGCCAGGGTCTGTACGTGTGGGTCGCGAAAAAAAGCGCTCAGTTGCGCCGCGCGGCCCGGGCCGATGCCATCAATGGCCAGCCAGGCCTGGGTGTCTCTGGCGACCAGCGTCTGCCAGTCGCCTTCCAGGTTGTTACGTGCCGCAGGCGGTACACCCAAGGCCTTGAGCCATTGTGCAAAGGGGCGTTGCCGAGCGCTGTGAAGGCTGTGGAGCAGCCGCGTGCGGCTGCGCTCACCGAAGCCATCAATGTTAGCAAGCTCTGCCGCATCCAGGGTTAACCAATCGAGAAAGCCTGCGATTAGACCGGCCTGGATCAATATGTTCCACGTCTCGCGGCCTATGTGCGGCAATGCCAGGCCCTGGTTGCCGCTCAGCCAGGTAAGGCGTGCGAGCAGCTGTTCTTCGCAGCCGGGGTCCAGCTGCCAGCAACTCAACGCGTGAAAGTCCCGAGGATCGGGCACTGGCAGCTCGACCCTGGTGGTATTGCGCAGGATCACTTGGTCCAGCCGAGGGATCACTTGGCCCGCCAGGCTCACGGACACTTGGTCGCCCGGGCGAATATCCAAGGCCTGCCAGCGCTTCAAGGAGCCAGCGTTGACCCGGCTGATCCGGCGGTCGTCCAGGCGCACAGGCTCCAGTTCCAGAATGGGGGTGATGCGTCCGGTGCGGCCGATCTTGAACTGCACCTGGCGCACCAGAGCCAGGGCTTTGGAGGCGGGGTACTTCCAGGCGACCGCCCAATAAGGCGCGCTGACCTGCCAGCGCTCGGCAGGTGCGCGTAATGCCTGGTGCAGCACCACCCCGTCGCTGGCGAAGGGCAGTGGGTGGTTGTACCAATAAGTGCGCCAGTGCCCGGCTTCGGCGATGTTCTGGACTGGCTGGCTATAGCGCTGGCTGTCGGTGAACCCCCAGCGTGCCAGGGTGGCCAGGCGTTCGGCAAAGGCAGCGGGGCCGTTCGGCCAGGCCCAGACAAACAGGCCGATGCCGGCGGCGTCGGTGTCGCTCAACTGCCGGCGGTTCATCATTCCAGCCACCTTGCTGCGCGTGTTGAGCCCGCCACGAGCCGATTGCACATGCTCGTCAAGGCGCCAGTAGAGCTCGCCTTGCAGCACCAGATCGATGGGTTCCGGCAGTTGCTGGACAATGGCGGGGATTTTGCGCGCGGAGGCTGACCAGTCCTGGCCGAGTGCGCCATCGCCTCGGCTGATCAACTGCTTCAACTGGCCCTGGCGATACACCAGGGTCACCGCCACGCCGTCGACCTTGGGTTGAATCCACACGTCTTGTCGTGTGTTCAGCCAGGCGCCGACGGCTTGTTCATCCAGCAGTTTTTTCAGGCCTGTATGGGCGACCGGATGCGGCAAGGTGCCCCGGGCGCTGGCCAGTGGGTTGTCAGGTTGGGTGGTGGCTTGTGAGAAACACTGGCGCCAGTGGGCCAGACGCTGGCGGGCCTGGTCGTAGAGTTCATCGCTGACGGCGGATTGGCCGAGGCGGTGGTAACTGTCGTCCCACAGGCGGATTTGTTCGGCCAGGGTGTCGACCTGGGTCCGGGCCTCATCGGGGCAGTTTTCAGCCCAGGCCGAAAAGGGTAGGGCGCTGAGTAGAAGAGCAATCAATAAACGCATCATGAGCATCCTTGCTCGAAAGGGGCGCCCAGCCTAAATGATCCCTTCACCCACAAAAAAGCCCCGACGATGCGGGGCTTTTTACCAGGTGTTTCGGCTTACTTGAACAGACCGCCCAGTGCTTTCACGGCATCAGGCTTATCAGCCTTGGCTTCCTGGGTTTGCTGCTTGGCGTCGGCTTTGGCTTGGGCTTCAGAGAGTTTGTCACAACCTTTGTTGATCTGGTCTTGCGCCGCTTTGAAGGCCTTCACTTTCAAGCTGTCGTTGCTGGCTTCGGCCGCATCGATCTTGGTTTGCAGGTCTGCGGATTGCTTTTGGCAGTCGCCAGCGTTGCTGACACCCAACTGGGAGCCCAGGGCGCCGCTCAGTGCGCTCAGGTCGGCGGCGTGGGCCGACAGGGCGAACAGGCTGATCAAAAGGGCGGCAGGGGCGAGCGGGGAGATGCGCATGAAAAACCTCAATGTTCGATTGCCTGCGCACTTATGAATCCCGGGCTGGCGCAGGGCAATATCCAAATAAGGTAGAGGCCCGAGAGGGCGCGGATTCTAGAGGGCCATTATTTCGCCTGCAAGCATTGGATCCAAAAAATGTGAAGAGAGTCCCGCAATAAAAAAGCCCCGCCGGGCAAACCCGGCGAGGCTTTATGTACCGTGGGCGATTACAGGCCGGCGGCAGTGCGCAGGTCGTTGGCGCGGTCGGTTTTTTCCCAGGTGAAGGTGGTGAAGGTGTCGTCACCGACGGTCTTCTGCGCAGGGGTACGACCGAAGTGGCCGTAGGCTGCGGTTTCCTGGTACATCGGGTGCAGCAGGTCGAGCATGGTGGTGATCGCGTAAGGGCGCAGGTCGAAGATCTCGCGCACCAGCTTGACGATCTTGTCATCGCTGATCTTGCCGGTGCCGAAGGTATTCAGCGAGATCGACGTAGGCTGGGCCACGCCGATGGCGTAGGACACCTGAATCTCGCAACGCTCGGCGAGGCCGGCAGCTACGATGTTCTTGGCCACGTAGCGACCGGCATAAGCGGCCGAACGGTCAACCTTGGATGGGTCTTTACCGGAGAACGCGCCACCGCCGTGACGGGCCATGCCGCCGTAGCTGTCGACGATGATCTTGCGACCGGTCAGGCCGCAGTCACCTACCGGGCCGCCAATGATGAACTGGCCGGTGGGATTGATGTGGAACTGGGTGTCCTTGCTCAGCAGTTCGGCCGGCAGCACGTGCTTGACGATCAGCTCCATTACGCCTTCGCGCAGGTCGGCGTAGGAAACGTCCGGGTTGTGCTGGGTCGACAGTACAACGGCGTCGATACCGACCACTTTTCCGCCTTCGTAGCGGCAGGTCACCTGGGACTTGGCATCCGGGCGCAGCCAAGGCAGCAGGCCGGATTTACGCGCTTCGGCCTGACGCTGCACCAGCTGGTGCGAGAAGGTGATCGGTGCCGGCATCAGCACCTCGGTTTCGTTGCTGGCGTAGCCGAACATCAGGCCTTGGTCGCCGGCGCCCTGGTCTTCCGGCTTGGCACGGTCGACGCCCTGGTTGATGTCGGGCGACTGCTTGCCAATGATGTTCATCACGCCGCAGGTCGCACCGTCGAAACCGACGTCGGAGCTGTTGTAGCCGATGTCGGTGATCACGTCACGAACGATCTGCTCCAGGTCAACCCAAGCGGTAGTGGTCACTTCGCCAGCGATGATCGCTACACCGGTTTTCACCAGGGTCTCGCACGCCACACGGGCGAACTTGTCTTCAGCGATGATGGCGTCCAGCACCGCATCAGAAATCTGGTCGGCGATTTTGTCCGGATGCCCTTCAGACACGGACTCGGAGGTGAAAAGGGAGTATTCGCTCATCTCGATGTTTTCCTGATATTTACCGATGGTGAGTGTCGCCAGTCGGTCGCTGAAAGTGGCGGACCTGGATCTGGAAACCATTACGTAAACCTACATAGAGGCTTTCCCCGGGAACGAGTCCCGCAGCGGTGGCCCAACGGGCCAGATCGTCCTGTTCAAAACCCAACCAGAGATCACCGCAGGCCTCCCTGGCCCAATTCTGGTTGTGGCTGCATAAATCCGTAACCAACAGGCTACCGCCGGGTTGCAGCAACCCGGCCATTTGCTTTAAAGCGTCGGCGGGGGCTGCGAAATGGTGCAAGACCATGTTCAGCACCACGCAATCGGCCTTGATCGTTGTGCTGCTCAGAGCATCAGCCAACTGCAGGCTGACATTGCCCAACGCCTCGCGCTCACAGAGCTGGCGCGCCAGTTCGAGCATCGCCGGGCTGTTGTCCAGCGCCGTGACTTGCTGAAAGCGGCGCGCCAGTTCCGGCAGGAAGCCGCCATCCCCAGGCCCAACTTCCAGTGCCGTGGCCCCTTCACTGAAGCTCAGCTTGTCCAGCAGCGCCAGTACGCTGTCGCGGTATTGGGTCAGGCCTGCGATCAGGTCCTGTTGGGCGCGAAATTTGTCGGCAACCCGTGCGAAAAAGTCCTGGCTCGCGGCGGCCCGTTGCCCGTGGACCTGGCCGATGCGTGACTGCACGTCATTTGGCAGGCTCAGGCTGTCCACTTCCTCAAGTAAGGCGGCGTGCAGCTTGCCGCCGAGCAGGTCGGTGTGGGGCAGGGCGCGGCGGTAGAAAATCGCATTGCCTTCGCGGCGGGTGGCGACCAGGTCGGCCTGGGACAGCACCTTCAGATGGTGGCTCATGCCGGACTGGCCGATGGCGAAGATCTGTGCCAGTTCCAGCACGCCGAATGAATCGTTGGTCAGTGCGCGCAGTACGTTCAGACGCAATGGGTCGCCAGCGGCCTTGCACAAGGCTGCCAGGTCTTCGCCGTCGTCAGGACGCAGGGTGGGCACGGGTAGGTTCATAAGACCAGCAGTCTAGTGACGGGTGGGTATCCTCGCAAGGCCAATATCAAAAAGTTTTGATATTGGTCGATAAGTGGCGGTTATAAGCAGCCGCTATAACCTTTAGACGAAGCGGTTAAAGGTTTCTGCAAGCGATTGCCGCCCAAAGCACAGGAAAAACACCTGCAAGTGACTATCTGTCATTGCCCGCAGGCGGTGGCTGAGGGAAAATGCCGGTCCTTTTTTCCGTTTCTTTTAATCATTCACTCTTCAAAATCCTCAGGAGAACAGCGATGCCCAGCCGTCGTGAGCGTGCCAACGCCATTCGTGCCCTCAGCATGGATGCCGTGCAAAAAGCCAACAGCGGCCATCCCGGTGCCCCGATGGGCATGGCGGATATCGCCGAGGTACTTTGGCGTGATTACCTGAAACACAACCCGAGCAACCCGTCGTTCGCCGATCGTGACCGCTTCGTGCTGTCCAACGGCCACGGCTCGATGCTGATCTACTCGCTGCTGCACCTGACCGGCTACGACGTCACCATTGATGACCTCAAGAGCTTCCGCCAGCTGCACAGCCGCACTCCGGGTCACCCTGAATTCGGCTACACCCCAGGCGTGGAGACCACCACCGGCCCCCTGGGCCAAGGCCTGGCCAACGCCGTAGGTTTCGCGCTGGCAGAAAAAGTCCTGGGCGCGCAATTCAACCGCCCTGGCCACGACATCGTCGATCACCACACCTACGTGTTCCTGGGTGATGGCTGCATGATGGAAGGCATTTCCCACGAAGTTGCTTCCCTGGCCGGCACCCTGGGCCTGGGCAAGCTGATCGCCTTCTACGATGACAACGGTATCTCCATCGACGGCGAAGTCGAAGGCTGGTTCACCGACGACACCCCTAAGCGTTTCGAAGCCTACAACTGGCAGGTAATCCGCAATGTCGACGGCCACGATCCGGAAGAAATCAAGACCGCCATCGACACCGCCCGCAAGAGCGCGCAGCCGACCCTGATCTGCTGCAAGACCACCATCGGCTTCGGCTCGCCGAACAAGCAAGGTAAAGAAGACTGCCACGGCGCCCCACTGGGTGACGCGGAAATCGCCCTGACCCGCGAAGCGCTGAAGTGGAACCACGGCCCGTTCGAAATCCCGGCCGACATCTACGCCGAATGGGATGCCAAGGAAAAAGGCCTGGCCACCGAAGCCGAGTGGGACCAGCGCTTCGCTGCCTACTCCGCTGAGTTCCCTGAATTGGCCAATGAGCTGGTGCGCCGCCTGGCCGGTGATCTGCCTGCCGACTTCTCGGAAAAAGCCTCGGCCTACATCGCCGAAGTCGCGGCCAAGGGCGAGACCATCGCCAGCCGTAAAGCCAGCCAGAACACCCTGAACGCCTTTGGCCCGCTGCTGCCTGAGTTCCTCGGCGGTTCGGCTGACCTGGCCGGTTCCAACCTGACCCTGTGGAAGGGCTGCAAAGGTGTCTCGGCCGAAGACGCCAGCGGCAACTACATGTACTACGGCGTGCGCGAATTCGGCATGAGCGCCATCATGAACGGCGTGTCCCTGCACGGCGGCCTGGTGCCTTACGGCGCGACGTTCCTGATGTTCATGGAGTACGCACGTAATGCCGTGCGTATGGCCGCGCTGATGAAGAAGCGTGTGATCCATGTGTACACCCACGACTCCATCGGCCTCGGCGAAGACGGCCCGACGCACCAGCCGGTCGAGCAACTGACCAGCCTGCGTACCACGCCGAACCTGGATTGCTGGCGCCCAGCCGACGCGGTGGAATCCGCGGTGGCCTGGAAGCATGCGATCGAGCGCAAGGACGGTCCTTCGGCGCTGATCTTCTCCCGTCAGAACCTGCAACACCAGGTGCGTACCGACGCGCAGATCGCCGACATCAGCCGTGGCGGCTACGTGCTCAAGGACTGCATCGGCGAGCCGGAGCTGATCCTGATCTCCACCGGTTCCGAAGTGGGCCTGACCGTTCAGGCGTACGACAAGCTGACTGCCCAAGGCCGTAACGTGCGCGTTGTGTCCATGCCGTGCACCAGCGTGTTCGAAGTCCAGGACGCCGGCTACAAGCAATCGGTGCTGCCGTTGCAGGTCAGCGCGCGTATCGCCATCGAAGCGGCTCACGCCGACTACTGGTACAAGTACGTGGGCCTGGAAGGCCGCGTGATCGGCATGACCACCTACGGTGAGTCGGCGCCGGCGCCAGCGTTGTTCGAAGAGTTCGGTTTCACCCTGGAAAACATCCTGGGTCAGGCTGAAGAGCTGCTGGAAGACTAAGTCAGTCTGCGTTGTCTGTACTGGCGCTATCGCGGGCAAGCCCGCTCCCACATTTGGATCTCGGTCTACTGTGGGAGCGGGCTTGCCCGCGATGGCGATACTGCATTCAACACCGAACTAACCTTGATCGAGAACCCCATGCCCCAACCGCGTCCCTACAAAGTTGCACTCAACGGCTACGGCCGCATTGGTCGTTGCGTCTTGCGTGCTCTGTTCGAGCGAGGGGCGGCA
This sequence comes from Pseudomonas sp. B14(2022), assembly GCF_012030485.1. NCBI lineage: Bacteria > Pseudomonadati > Pseudomonadota > Gammaproteobacteria > Pseudomonadales > Pseudomonadaceae > Pseudomonas > Pseudomonas sp. B14(2022). The sequence continues at coordinate 13,355 of NZ_JAAUVM010000026.1, read as the reverse complement.
GCCGGGTTTGAAATTGTCGCGATCAACGATCTGGCCGACATGGCCAGCATCGAATACCTGACACGCTTTGACTCCACCCACGGCCGTTTCCCCGGCGAAGTGCGGGTCGAAGGCGATTGTCTGCATATCAACGGCGACTGCGTGAAAGTATTGCGCAGTGCCACCCCCGAGGGCATCGACTGGGCGGCGCTCGGCGTCGACCTGGTGTTGGAATGCTCCGGTGCCTACAACACCCGTGCCGATGGCCAGCGTTTCCTCGACGCCGGCGCTCCGCGTGTGCTGTTTTCCCAGCCGATGGCCAGCGAGGCGGATGTCGACGCCACCATCGTCTTCGGCATCAACCAGGATTGCCTGACCGGCAATGAGCTGCTGGTGTCCAACGCCTCCTGCACCACCAATTGCAGCGTGCCGCTGTTGCGCCTGCTGGATCAGGCGATCGGCCTGGACTACGTGTCGATCACCACCATCCACTCGGCAATGAATGACCAACCGGTGATCGACGCCTATCACCATGAAGACCTGCGCCGCACACGCTCGGCGTTCCAGTCGGTGATTCCGGTGTCCACAGGCCTCGCCCGCGGCATTGAACGCCTGCTGCCGGAACTTGCCGGGCGAATCCAGGCCAAAGCCGTACGGGTGCCGACGGTGAACGTGTCCTGCCTGGACATCACCATGCAAACCGTCAGCGACACCGATGCCGTGGAGGTCAACCGGATCCTGCGCGACGCCGCCACCAGCGGCCCGCTCAAAGGCTTGCTGGCCTACACCGAGTTGCCCCACGCCAGCTGTGATTTCAACCATGACCCGCATTCGGCAATTGTCGATGCCAGCCAGACCCGCGTTTCCGGCCCGAGGCTGGTGAACATCCTGGCCTGGTTCGACAACGAATGGGGCTTTGCCAACCGAATGCTCGACGTTGCGGAACATTATCTGCATATCGCCTCTAAACAACCTCAACAGTAATTCAGGAACTGCCACCCATGACCGTGTTGAAGATGACCGACCTCGATCTGCAAGGTAAGCGCGTACTGATCCGCGAAGACCTCAACGTCCCCGTCAAGGACGGTGTTGTCACCAGCGATGCGCGAATCCTGGCCTCGCTGCCGACCATCAAGCTGGCCCTGGAAAAAGGCGCGGCCGTGATGGTCTGCTCCCACCTGGGTCGCCCGACCGAAGGTGAGTTCTCCGCCGAAAACAGCCTCAAGCCGGTAGCCGACTACCTGAGCAAGGCCCTGGGCCGTGACGTGCCGTTGGTGGCTGACTACCTGGACGGCGTTGACGTTAAGCCTGGCGACATCGTGCTGTTTGAAAACGTGCGCTTCAACAAAGGCGAGAAAAAGAACAGCGACGAACTGGCCCAGCAATACGCCGCCCTGTGCGACGTGTTTGTGATGGACGCTTTCGGCACTGCCCACCGCGCCGAGGGTTCGACCCACGGCGTGGCCAAGTTCGCCAAGGTGGCGGCTGCCGGCCCATTGCTGGCGGCTGAACTGGATGCACTGGGCAAAGCCCTGGGCGCTCCGGCCCAACCGATGGCTGCCATCGTTGCCGGCTCCAAGGTGTCCACCAAGTTGGACGTGCTCAACAGCCTGAGCCAGATCTGCAACCAGTTGATCGTCGGCGGCGGCATTGCCAACACCTTCCTGGCTGCAGCAGGCCACCCGGTGGGCAAGTCCCTGTACGAGCCGGACCTGCTCGATACCGCCCGCGCCATTGCCGCCAAGGTCAGCGTGCCGCTGCCGGTGGACGTGGTGGTGGCCAAGGAATTCGCTGAAACAGCCGAGGCCACCGTCAAGCTCATCGCCGACGTGGCCGCCGACGACATGATCCTCGACATCGGCCCGCAAACCGCAGCCAACTTCGCAGAACTACTGAAAGCCTCCCAGACCATCCTGTGGAATGGCCCGGTCGGCGTGTTCGAGTTCGACCAGTTCGGCAACGGCACCAAAGTGTTGGCGAAGGCCATCGCAGAAAGCTCGGCATTCTCCATCGCCGGTGGCGGCGACACCCTGGCGGCCATCGATAAATATGGCGTCGCTGACCAGATCTCCTACATTTCCACCGGTGGCGGCGCATTCCTCGAATTCGTCGAAGGCAAAGTCCTGCCGGCCGTTGAAGTGCTGGAAACCCGAGCCAAAGGCTAAGGCTCGTGATCCGGAAAAGGAGCATTCCCATGATCAAGTCGTTGGCAATGGTGATCGCAGCGGGCCTGTTGGCCGGCTGCGGCAGCACGCCAAGCGCAGCCCCGCCGGCAGGGAAACCTGCCTCGGAGCAGAAAAAAGCCTGCTACCAGGCTGACTGGCAAGCCGAAACCATGCCGGTGATTAACAAGCGTATCGGCAACGAACGGCTGGAGAGATATGACTCTGCGCCCAACGGTCAGGAACAGGGTTGCCCTTGACGGGTCAGATCAACTAACCGACGGCATCGGCGGCCTTTGGCCCCGCTGCGAGGATTGGCTATGAAAGGCGTTTTCGCCCTGGCAGCCCTGGCCCTATTGGCCGGTTGCAGCAGCATGAACATGTTCAACAAGGCAGAGCCGGAAGGTAAGTGGACCACCTGGACCTGCGACAGCAAGGCCGAGGTCAACTGGCGCTTCGCCAACCAGGCCCGCAGTGAGGTGGATGTACGCCTCGGCGGTTCCGACCAGGTTTATCGTCTCAAACAGGATGTGGCGGCTTCGGGCGTGCTGTACAGCAACGACCAGTTGGCGTTTCACACAAAAGGTGAGGAAGGCCTGGTTTACTGGGTTGCCACCGACGATTTGATCGGGCGCGGCTGCAAGGCCCAGTAAATAGAACGCGGCCTCACCATCGATGAGACCAAAATGTGTGGGAGGGGGCTTGCCCCCGATAGCGGTGGATCAGCCAACAGAGTCATCACTGACAGGCTGTCATCGGGGGCAAGCCCCCCTCCCACATCAGCAATAACGATTCAGCACGCCAGGCATGCAAAGCCTGACCTGCAATAACTTGAATAGCAGCCGCCGCTACGGCAGGCTTGCACGATTAACGACCCTCGACCGGGAGAGACAACACAATGGCACTTATCAGCATGCGTCAAATGCTGGACCACGCAGCCGAGTTCGGCTACGGCGTCCCAGCCTTTAACGTCAACAACCTTGAGCAGATGCGCGCCATCATGGAAGCCGCTGACAAGACCGACTCCCCAGTGATCGTCCAGGCTTCGGCCGGTGCGCGCAAATACGCCGGTGCTCCTTTCCTGCGTCACCTGATCCTCGCTGCGATCGAAGAATTCCCACATATCCCGGTGTGCATGCACCAGGACCACGGCACCAGCCCTGACGTGTGCCAGCGCTCCATTCAACTGGGTTTCAGCTCGGTAATGATGGACGGCTCCCTCGGTGAAGACGGCAAGACCCCGACCGACTACGAGTACAACGTGCGCGTAACCCAACAAACCGTGGCCATGGCCCATGCCTGCGGCGTTTCGGTTGAAGGCGAACTGGGTTGCCTGGGTTCCCTGGAAACCGGCATGGCCGGTGAAGAAGACGGCATCGGCGCCGAAGGCGTGCTGGATCACAGTCAGATGCTGACCGACCCGGAAGAAGCTGCCGACTTCGTCAAGAAGACCCAAGTGGACGCCCTGGCAATCGCCATCGGCACCAGCCACGGCGCCTACAAGTTCACCAAGCCACCGACCGGCGACGTACTGGCTATCGACCGCATCAAGGAAATCCACAAGCGCATCCCTAACACCCACCTGGTGATGCACGGCTCTTCCTCGGTACCGCAAGAATGGCTGGCGATCATCAACCAGTACGGCGGCGACATCAAAGAAACCTACGGCGTACCGGTTGAAGAAATCGTCGAAGGCATCAAGTACGGCGTGCGCAAGGTCAACATCGACACCGACCTGCGCCTGGCGTCCACCGGCGCGATGCGTCGCCTGATGGCCACCAACCCGAGCGAGTTCGACCCACGTAAATTCTTCGGCGCAACCGTGACCGCGATGCGTGACGTATGTATCGCACGTTATGAAGCCTTCGGTACTGCGGGCAATGCTTCGAAGATCAAGCCGGTTTCGTTGGAAGCGATGTACCAGCGGTATTTGAAGGGTGAGTTGAACGCTAAGGTCAACTAAGCCTAACGCGTTAATTGAGAAGCCCGCAGCGATGCGGGCTTTTTTGTGGGCAGGATTTTTATTGAGTTAATTTAAATGTTATACCCAACTAGCTGTGGGTCTGCTTGTGAGGCTCAAGGGGCGTAGACAGGTTTTCGGTAGTAAAGGAAATAAACCGCAGTTGAAATTGAAGCGGTGAAAAAAGCAGCGCAGGCTGCCATAACAAAAGGTGTTGCTCGATCACCAGCAGTTATTAACGCCGTTCCTAAAATCGGTCCGATGATAACGCAGAGGATTTGGACACTTCTAAAGGATGTAGATACCCTTCCAATATTTTCAGAAGGGCACAATTGTTGAAGAATTATGCTTGAAGAAATTATTAATAGCTCATAGCCAAATCCGTTGATAAACCAAACTACGGGATAAAGAAATTGCCTGCCGGGTATTTGTAAATGTGTGAGTGTTGCAGTTACCAATAATGCAATCGAAAAAATAATTAAGGCGTATGTTCGGATTACCACCTCATCGACAGTCTTAAGTTTAAATTTTACCAACAGTGCCGCCCCTACGGCGCCCGCAGCGGTTGCAGAAATGATCATTGAAAAAACAACGGGCGGCAAACCTTCATGCGCTAAAAAGGAAGCGAGATGCGGGTCGTAAACTCCCAGGGCTAATGAGGTCAGTAAAGAATATAAAAAGCCAACGCGGAGTTGGAAGGGAAGTAGTTTAAATATAGAAAAACCTCTTAATATATCCCGATATAACGAAATAACCTTCGAAGGTGCGCATTCAAGTTTCGGTTGGATTGCTGCGCAGAGAGACACCAGAATTGGAAGGCTAAAAAATACCGAGGCCGCCGATAGGAAGAAAATATTATTAGGTAACAATATCACGGTTAGCAAACCTGCCAGTAAAGGAGCAAGAATTTTCGAAGATTGATCTAACAAGCTCACAGAACTAAAGAAAGACTTGCGTTCGTCGGTGCTGATCAACTGCTGTACCGCAACGGTGATTGAGGGAAAGTAAATAAGGTTTGAAATGCTCTTTAAAACAAGCAGCCCTAAAAACACATTAAAGTTTGGCGAAAATGCGAGGCCAATAGTGGAAGCTATACGGAGCATCGCCCCCACAAGCAATGTTTTTCTAACGTCCTGTCGATCTATGAGCGTTCCTACTACGGGACCAAGAAATAGCATAGGCGCGCCTAAACAAAAGGCCAGCATCGCTATTGATGAGGGCGAGGCCTGCCACCTATAGACGGGTACAGTAAATACTAGAAAGATATCCAGCCATAATGACAGACTGGATAGTGCTTGCACGCAAATGAGTTTATGTGGGTTTTTCATTATTGTGGCCTACACTCTTTAAAAAAAGACTATTCTCAAACACGAATCCATCAAGTCTGTGCTCATTCGCAAAACGGTGGAGGTCACTTAGTTTATTTATAAAGCCACGGCCATTAAAATTCAGTGAGGTGTTGCAGAGTACACCTACTCCTGACACGTCCCGACACGCGTTTAGTAACTCATGCATTCTAGGATTCTGAAAGTTATTAACTGACTGAGGACGAGCGGAGTTATCAATATGCGTCACAGCCGGTATGGCGTTTGATACCACAGTGCGGAATTCCAGCATATAGGGCGACGGGTGAACGGGGTAAAAATAATCGGCAAGGCATTCTTCCAAGCATACCGGTGCGATAGGTCGAAACCCTTCTCTATTTTTAATAGCGTTTAATTTCGCAAGATTTTCTCTAGGATACGGTGCCGCTAATATCGAACGGTTGCCGAGTGCTCTCGGGCCCATCTCATACCGGCCTTGTACCCAGCCCAATATGTAACCAGCATTAAGCAATTCTGCTACGCGCCGTGGATAATAGGGCTCTTTAACAAAGTAATCAGTGCCTTCGAGGTCGTCATGTGAGAGCTCCCCCGCATAGGGCGACCACGTGACCTTGGCAAGCCCTCTGGTGTATAACATCGCATCAATGGCTGTGCCTATAGCGGAACCGCTGTCGTTTGTGCACGGGGGAATAAACACATCAGAGAAAAGCCGTGTTTCTATCCACTTTGAATTCCAGTCGCAATTTAATCCACACCCTCCGACAATTAATAAGGGGGCATCATCAACAACTATAGTTTTTGCAAAATCGTGAAAAATTTTAAATATCGCGTTTGAAAAATGGTAGGCAAGTGATGCGAAACGGGGCGCGTCAAGTCCCATGTTGAAATAAGCGCTACTTTGAAACTGGTGTTTATTTATTTTTCTGAAGTCTGAGTTTTTATTGAGCAACGTAGCGATAATGGCTTTGCCTTCTTCATCGAGTTGGCCATTTTTTCCATAGGCAGCCAGCGCCATGAGCTTCCCCGCATCGCTCAAGCGAATTTGGCCCGCTCCTAAATTAAACGTTGGGTCAGCCAGCCCATATAAAAATGCAAATCTATCCCCGGGGTCGTCAATTACTCGACCTAAGTGTGTGATATTTACATCTTTATCAATTCGATAAAATGCGCCGAAGTGGCCTTCCCGTGTAGGTAGGAACAGTAACCATCTTGATGGTGAAATGAGGGTTGGTGTAGGCGTCATTCGATTGATTTTTGAGGGTCGGCTCTATAAATACGCGTTTCATATATAGTTCCTTTTAGTGTCGCTCCGCACAATTGCGATGCCATTGAACCGTAAGGAGGTAATTTTGCTTGTCAATAATTTTTATGTGCTCTCGTGGCGTTATGCGCGTGATTAATCGCTTATGATTGTCGGATATTTCTTAGTTAATTTTCCTACTCTGTGCTTGCTATTTGATCTGTAGAGTAGTTCATTCATGAAACATATTGTTTAGTTGCATGGCATAAAAAATTGTAAGAAGCCAGTATCTATCCAGCCCTCTCAGACGAATGCGTGAGGAAACTGTTTTCAATTGAATACTTGATGGTCTTGAAATGTCCGTTCAATACAGCATTTCAATACCTTTGTTTGCAACAAGTCTTGTATGAGTGACATTCAAGGTTATTTTTTGCGGCCGTAAAGGGATCAGCTCTGAGGTGGTGTATCAAAACCCCGGTGCTCAATCACCCGGAACAAATCACTGACGTCCTGCACCAGAATACGTGCGGGGTTAGCCAGGTTGTTCAGGTCGCGCTCGGCGAAGTCCGGCAGGCTGGAGCAGGCGATCAGGTTGAGGTGCTCGAGGGCCGCGTTCAGGCGTTCGCGCAGGCAGGCGTGGAGGTCGAGCAGCGGGGCGTCGCTGTCGATCAGGAGTACGGGGTAATCGGTGGCGGTTTTGGTGCAGGGGGTGAAGCGACGGGGTGGTAGTGGGGCGTTCATGGCAAATCCTTAACTCAAGAAAAGAATGACCACCGTTTGCTGCGAAACAAATTGGGTGGCAGCGGTGCGCGGGTTCGCAGACCGAGGAGTTAAGACCCGGCAGACCCGAAGGTCTCCCACACACAGCCACCATAAAATATACGCTGGGCGCAAAAGCGCTCGTCGTTTAGCGGTATGGCGGAGTGTCAGTCGCGGGAAATAGTGGCTGACACTCCGCCATCGCGGGTAAGCCAGGCTCCTACAGGGTTCGTGGCTGTTCAAGAGGGGGGAATAGTCTCTGACGCCATCAGACAATCCCTGCTCGAAATGAGGCCAGTCCCTTCACTCGTGATCAATATCCAACTTCGCAAACGTCACCTTTGCGCCTTCCTTGCTGTCCCCGCTGTTGTCCTGCACATAAGCGCCCGCCTTGAAGTACAGCGGCTTGGCCGCCCACGCTGCACCGATGCGTTCGTTCCACTCACTGTCGGCGGCGTACACGCTGAGCAGCCCGGCTTTGTTGAGGTTGATCACGTAGGTAAAGCTTTTCTCCAGCGGCACATTGGACGCGACGATGATCACGCGGCTTTCATTTTCATCCGGGCGCATGCGCACCTTGGCGACGATGTTGCCGGTCTGGGTCTTTTCCTTGAACTGGTATTCGAGCTTGATCAGCGGCTTCTGGCTGTCATAGGCATGGATCTGGCCGATGACGATCTTGCCGCTGGAGGGCACCTGGTTGACCGCGAGGGTGGCGCGCAGGAAGTTATCGGCTTCGGGGTAGGTCCAGTTGCGCAGGCGGCCGTCGGCGTAGGTTTCGCGCAGTTCGCTGCGTGGGTACACGGCGTTTTCGGTGCGGGTGCCGGTGACCGGTGTCCAGAATTGCACGTTGCTGCCTTCGGCCTGGAAGTATTGGTCGTTGAAACCGCTCATCAGTTTTGGGGTATCGATGGTGGCGGGCGGGGAGCCGACCGGAATGCTCAGGTTCCAGGTGGAGAGGTCGATCATGGCGTTGGCCTTTTACAGGGGGTGAAGGCTTTGGCCCGGGGGCCTGACAGGTTCTTTATAGGCGGTGGTCGGCCAGTTGTTAAACATTTACTGGCAATTTATTGGCGCCAAAGGAATGCCAAAAAGCCATGTTTCCCGTGAAACGTGGGCTGTAGAGGTTGACCGTTAGTCGGCTGACTGAACTTTGGCGCAATGATGGCATCCACGTCACTTCTGATTTTCAGGAACCGGGGCTAGAGTGAGGCCTCAATGTTTGTCCGGGTTTTCTCTCAGAAGTGACCGGAGTAGACCTAAGGAAGAGACCTAGCATGGAATGCGCTCCACCTCATGGCGATGGCAGTTCGGTTCTTCTGGTGGTCGATGACTACCCTGAAAATCTGATCAGCATGTGTGCGCTTCTACAACGCGATGATTGGCTGGTGGTGACCGCTGCGTCCGGGGTGGAAGCCCTGGAGTTGCTGCTGCAGCATGATGTCGACCTGGTGCTGCTGGATGTGATGATGCCCGGCATGGACGGCTTCGAAGTTGCCCGCTTGATGCGCGGCAGTCACCGCACGCGCATGACCCCGATCATCTTTCTAAGCGCCAACGCCCAATCGCCCGCCGCCGTGCTGGAAGGCTACGCCAGCGGCGCCATCGACTACCTGTTCAAACCCTTCGACCCGCACATTCTCAAGCCTAAGGTCCAGGCGTTGCTGGAGCACCAGCGCAACCGTCGGGCCTTGCAGCGCCTGAGCCATGACCTGGAGTCCGCCCGGGCGTTCAATGCGTCGGTGTTGGATAACGCCGCCGAGGGCATCCTGGTGGTGAGTGAAGAGGGCGTGATCGAATACGCCAACCCGGCGATTTCGCGCCTGCTCAATGCCACGATCCAGGAACTGCAAGGCCAGGACTTCCTGAGGTTCCTGCAAAAACCCCATGTGCCCGTCTGGCTGGAGTCGCAGATGTTCGCCGGCTATCGCCGGGGTGAAACCTGGCGCCTGCACGATGCGCTCCTGCGTACCGGCCGTGGCCAGCAAGTGCCGGTGGCGTTGTCCTGCGCGCCGCTGCCGGCTGAGCAGAAGGCCATGGTGGTGACGGTGCTGGATATGTCCGAAGTGCGCCACCTGCACCAGCAGCTGGAGTTCCAGGCCGTGACCGACCCGCTGACGGGGCTGCTGAACCGGCGCGGTTTTTACCAGGCGGTGGAAAACACGTTATTGCGCAGCGAGCGGACAGAGCAGGCCCTGGTGCTGCTGTACCTGGACCTTGACGGCTTCAAACGGGTCAACGATTCCCTGGGCCATGATGCCGGCGACCGGGTTCTGCGCTGGGTCTCGGAGCAATTGCAGGGCTGTCTGCGTTCCTACGACATTCTCGGCCGCATGGGCGGCGACGAATTCACTGCGTTGCTGGAGCTTGAGTTCCCGGAGCAGGCGGCAAAAATTTCGGAAAAACTGATCGAGCGAGTTTCTGCGTGCCAGCAGGTCGATGGTTTGGATGTCATGCTCGGCGTCAGTATCGGCATCGCCACCTTCCCGGACTGTGGCTCGGATTTGAATGGGTTGTTGCGTGCGGCCGACATCGCCATGTACGAAGCCAAACGCGCAGGCCGTCAGCAGTATCGCTATTACGACCAGGAAATGAACGGGCGCGCCCGCTCGCGGCTGATGCTCGAAGACAGCGTGCGCACGGCGATTCAGAACAAGGATTTCACCTTGGTCTATCAACCTCAGGTCTCGCTGGTGGATGGCCGCCTGCGCGGCGTTGAGGTGTTGTTGCGCTGGCAACACCCCAGCGTCGGCGATGTGCCGCCGGGGCTTTTTTTGCCGTTGCTGGAAGAGGCGCGGCTGATCAGCCAACTGAGCGCCTGGATTTACCAGCAGGTTGCGGCCCAGCGCCAGGCCTGGCAGGCGACGTTCGACGATGAATTGGTGCTGAGCGTGAGCCTGAGCAGCAGCCAATTCAATACGCCTAACCTGGCCAATCAGTTGCAGCAGGTGTTGGAGCGACATGGGCTGCAGGGGCGTCAGCTGGAGGTGGAAATCAGCGAGGACTGCCTGATGAGTAACCTGGAAGAGGCCGCCAAGCAGCTCAAGTTGCTGCGCCGTATCGGGGTGCGTATCGCCCTGGATGACTTCGGTTCGGGGCAGTGTTCCCTGGCGCATTTGCGCGACCTGGCGTTCGACACGCTCAAGCTTGATCCGCAATTGGTTGCGCGGCTGCCGGGCTCGGTGCGGGATGCGGCGATGGCGCGCAGCATTATCGAGCTGTGCGGGCATTTTGAGGTGGTCGTGGTGGCCGAGGGTGTAGAAACCCAGGAGCAGGCCCAGTGGCTCAAGGCCCAGGGTTGCCCGTTTATCCAGGGGCCGTGGGCGGCGCAGCCGTTGATAGCCGAAGAAGTGCTCGACTGGTCGCGCGCTCGCGTGCGCTGAATTCGCTACACTGGCGCCATTCGAATCCTGTTGCAGACCCCAATGACCGCGCTGAAATACCTCCAGGCCTACCCCGCAGCCCTCCAGGAGCAAGTACGCCAACTGATCGCCAAGGACCAGTTGGGCGCCTATCTGGAGCAGCGTTACCCCGACCGCCATGGGGTGCAGAGCGACAAAGCCCTGTACGCCTATGCCCAGGCCTTGAAGCAGGAACACCTGCGCAACGCGCCGGCCATCGACAAAGTGCTGTTCGATAACCGCCTGGACCTGACCCACCGCGCCCTGGGCCTGCACACCACAATTTCACGGGTGCAGGGCGGCAACCTCAAATCCAAGAAAGAGATCCGCATTGCCTCGCTGTTCAAAGAGGCCGCACCGCAATTCCTGCGCATGATCGTGGTTCACGAGCTGGCGCACTTCAAGGAATCGGACCACAACAAAGCGTTCTACAAACTCTGCGACTACATGATGCCCGGCTACCACCAGGTGGAATTTGACCTGCGGGTGTACCTCACGTATCGCGACCTGCAGGGCAAACCCTGACCGCACAAGGCGACTGACCATGGATGTGAGCAAGACCAAAAGCAGCTTCTACCGCCGCCTGTACGTGGCGTACCTGATCGACAGTGGGCTGGCCAGCAGCGTCCCGGCATTGACCGACGTCACCGGCATGCCCCGGCGCACCGCGCAGGACACGATTGCGGCGCTGGCCGACTTGGATATCGTGTGTGAGTTCGAGCAGGAAGAGGGGGCCCGCAACCATGCCGGGCACTATCGGATTCGCGACTGGGGCGCGATTGATCGGGGGTGGATCGAGGGGAATCTCAGTCAGATCAAGCGGGTTCTGGATTACCCCTGAGTTCAGCGGTGGCTGGGCCGACGCTATCGGGAGCAAGCCCCCTCCCACAGTTTGAACGGTGAATACATTCAAAATGTGGGAGGGGGCTTACCCCCGATGGCAGCCTCAAGCGCGCCGCATCCCGATATGTGGAATGTCATCCTCCAGGTATTCCTCACCCGCCACCACAAACCCATACCGCCCGTAATACCCCTGCAAATGTGCCTGGGCTGACAGGAAGATCGGCGTCTCGGGCCAGATATCCTCAATCTGCCTGAGGGTTTCTTCCATCATCTGGTGCCCCAGCCCGGTGCCCCGTGCAACCGGCGCAACGATCACCCGGCCGATCACCACGTCGCCGCCCTGGGACTCCGGGTCCAGCAGGCGCAGGTAGGCCACCAGTTCGTCGTCTTTCCAAGCCATCAGGTGGTGGGTATCGCCCGCCAGGTCTTGCCCGTCGATGTCCTGGTAGACGCACTTCTGTTCGACAACGAAGACCTCGCCGCGCAAACGCAAAATGGCGTACAGCTGCTCCTTGCCCAGGTCAGTGTGATGCTTGCAGACCCAATCGACTGTCATGGTGTGTTCTCACGTAAATGTCTGTTCTGGATAGTAAGCGCGACGGGCAGCGGTGTCTAAATCAACTATTTTTGTGAATGAAATCAATTTGCCATCATTGAGTGCTCTCGACGTCCGTTTCTTTGTGTAATCTGAGCTAATGTTAGAACCTCAGGCACTGCCTGAGCTAAGGCCACCGCCTGCCCCCCAAGGACGTTGAGCATGCCGCGATTGTCTCGTGCCGTTGCTTTGATTGGAGTGTTTTTGCTGGCGATGCCTGTGTACGCACAGCGTTTGCGCCTGGTCGCGGATGCCTGGCCACCCTTTACCGATTCCACCTTGATCAATGGTGGGTTGGCGACCGACATTGTCACCACGGCCTTGGCCCGCGCGGGTTACGCCAGTGACTTCGAACAGGTGCCCTGGGCGCGGGCGCTGATGGGCGTGGGCGACGGGCGTTATGACGTGCTGGTCAACGCCTGGTACGACGAGGCGCGTACGCATTTGGGGCAGTTCTCCGGTGAATACCTGCTCAATCGCGTGCGTTTCATCAAGCGCCGTGACGATCCCATTGAATTTCAGAACCTGGAACAGTTGCACGACTATCCCATTGCCGTGGTGCGCGGTTATGCCTATTCGGCGGCGTTCGATGGGGATGTGCAGTTGCAGAAAGTGCCGGTGCATAACTTCGCCATGGCGGTGCGCATGCTGGCGGCGCAGCGGGTGCGGCTGACGGTGGAGGATGAGTATGTGGCGCGCTATTACCTGTCGCGGGAATCGGCGCGGGTGCGCAATTCGGTGGAATTCTTACCCACGCCGCTGAGCGAAAACAGCCTGCATATTCTGGTCAGCCTGAAGCACCCTGAGCATGCGCAGATCGTTGCCGGTTTTGACCGCGAGATTGCCAGGATGAAGGCCGATGGCAGTTATGCGCGGTTGATGAAGGCCCATGGCATGTAATGCCTGTGGGCCTCATCGGGAGCAAGCCCCCTCCCACAGTTTTGATTTGTGAACACAGTCAACATGTGGGAGGGGGCTTGCCCCGGTACAAACCGGGGACATCGTTTACATTTCTAACCGGGGACATGGTTTACAGGCTAATACGCATGATCAGGAGGTAACTGATCATGCCCTGGAACCAAGAGTCCCCC
>NZ_JAAUVM010000025.1:0-85688 GCF_012030485.1 Pseudomonas sp. B14(2022) | reverse complement strand
CCGCCATGGCCACCACCCCCGCCACCGCCCGGCGGCATGAATATCCAGCAGCCCGACAAGGTCGACAACAGCGCGACAACAACAGCCGCCTTGGTTAGGTAATTCAACTTCATGACAACGCTCTCTGCTTTACAAGGTTGGGTGTACGTAAAGTAAGACCGCCGCCAATGAAGTCCGTCACGAGTTTCGTGTAACGTCTTGGTAGGGTTTGTGTAGGGGTGGATACACGTCAATTCATTGATGCGAGTTAATCCGGAGTGACGGAAATGAAGGAGTTGATACAGGGCCTGGACGGACCCAGAACTGCCCAGCAGGAATTGTTTTACGACCTGGAAGATGCAGCGGCGGTCATCGGCTGGTCCGTGGTTGAACTGACAGCCCTGGCAAACAGCAGCAGGACGCCGAGTGAAGCGGTGGCGTTGATGAAGGTCTGTACGTTGCTGACAACTCAGCAGGAGAAACTGGCCAAGTACGCGGGTGAAGTGAAGGAGCAGCGCATCAGCAGGTCCGAGACTGAGTGCTGAAAATTGAGGTCAGTGCGGTCAAGAATGGGGGCCTCGAGTCGGAATCGTAGTCGGCCCCCAATTCTTTACGTCGGTGAATAGCGCAAGCCAGCTGCAGCCGACTGGCTCGAACAGGTCGTTCGAACGCAGATTTACGTTGAGCGGCTATCGCCAGGACTATGTTGTTTTTTTACGCCCTTCCCCGTCTTTCGCTCGTATTGATGATGAAAAAACCAAACGACCAAAAGCAGCATCGCCAGACCAAAAACGAATAGCATCAGCTCTATCGCGGGACCTTCGTGTGAAAACATTTTCGTTCCTCATCCTGAAGTAGCGTGACCTGAAAACGGTCACAACCGAAACTGTTCGTAACAATACGAACATTTTCAGGGTAGTCGCCAACACGGGTCGTGACAACCTTAAAAGCCTCCTAACCCTTGATCTAGACACGTCACTCGTCGAAAAACCCTGCGAGCGCGTGAAGGGACACGGCACAACGTCTTACTCACGAGAGAGGAACGGCGCCTGCACGGGCTGATGCGGATGGAAATAGGTCGGCATGCTCAAACGGTTGGTGCCCGGACCTTTCTTTCGCCCAATAAAAAACCCCGTAGACGTTAATCTACGGGGTTTCTAAGAGTGGAGGCCGAGGTCGGAATCGAACCGGCGTAGGCGGATTTGCAATCCACAAATATAATTATATTTATCAAACACTTAACACTAGAACAATTCCGCATCGCCAGATTTTACGTACCGACAGAGCCCGCTTGATTCGGGCGGTTCGATTTCAATTGCGGAATGGATTTACTACGCTTCGTCGCCTGATGTCGCGGTAGAGACCCACCTCAATTACTGTATTCACATACAGTAATTGAGCGCACCAACATGAACATCGACGAAGACACCTGCGAGTGGCTGGGCTGCTCCACGCCGCTTGAAATGTACAAGCACCAATGCGCCCTGCTGGAGGACGAGATCAGCGACTTGCAGCGCCACCTGGCCAAGGCGCGGGCGAACGTTGCCGGCCTCGTTCATATGAACGACCTATTGATCGCAGGGAAGGCCGCAGCGGAGGAACAGCTCAGGTCTATATCCTCACAACTCAGCCTTGCGAACGTGCACAGCTCTGAGCAGAGCAAAGAGATCATGGGCCTTAAAATGATCGCCAGCCAGAACTCACACCTTCGCGTTGAAAACCAGCGGCTTCTCCTGGAACATACCGTCCTCAGGGGGCCACAGCCCTGACATAAGCCTGGCACGCCCGCAGCGCGATCAATCCTTGGTCGCCGGTGTCGGTGATGGCGATAATTCGTTGAGCATGCGCTGGGTCAAGTTGGGCTCGACGGGCTGCATGAACCACGCCGACGGTGCCGGTGGCGGCAGGCACGTTGCAGCCACTGGCTGAATCCTCAGCGAGGAAGACTGACAGCCGTACATCAGAAGTAGCAAGCTGGTCACGCAGGCGAGCCTGATTGCGCTGGACATCGGATAATTCCTTGGTGTGTTGTTGGTCTTGGCCGGCGAGCTTTTGCTCCAGGGCCAAGCGCTTGTCGGTTTCGTCTCGTGCCTGCTTGGCGGCGGCGGCACCGATCAACGACAGGTCGTCCTTGTGCAGCCCGGCCTGCTCGGCGAGCTTCTTCCCCATTCGCCAGTCCTGCACCTGCCAGGTGACGCCCGCAGCGCCAGCCATCAGCATCAACACCAGCACCACCAGGCCGGCCAGCTTCTGCACCGGCGTCATGCCAGCACCTTCAGCGCCTTTTCGTACAGCGCCTGGCGGTCGTCCTGGCCGGTGAGCCCACCATTGATACGCCTGGTGATCTTCACGAACTGCCCCTGATCCGCCAGCGTGTTCAACCCACGGCTAGACCAGAACCAGGCCGCCGACATCGCGGCGTACTGCGGCTGCTCCAGCAGTGCGGGTTGATTGACCAGGTCCAAGCCCAGCGCTTCACCGCACGCCGCGTAGTTCGCCCGGCCGGTGATCTGGATTAGGCCCCGGCCTCTGTACTTGGAGCCATCGCCCGGCACAGTGTTGCCCAGGTCGGCACGACCCTCGTAGCAGGCCTGCTGAACTGTTGGGCCCCAGATCTCGCGCACATAGCGCAACTGCCCAGACTCATGCCCGACCTGGGCGATAAATGCGGCGATACGCAGCTTGGTCACGATCCCGTACTTGCCCATGGCGGCGTTCATCATAGGAACAAAAACGCCGGCTTGGCGGCCGGCGTTCGGGAGGATCTGCAGCAACTGCTGCTCAGTGATGGGCATGACTTTCTCCAGGCGAAAAAAATCCCGCACTTGGCGGGCGATGAGGCCGATTTACGAGGTCCGAGCAGGGCGGAAAATCCAGCAACCGGAGTAAGCAAATCATTGAAAAACTTTACTTTTTGATGCAGTCTCGCTCCCATTCTAAAAATGCTTTGCGACTTAACACCTCATAAACTCATTGCCAACCTAGGATCGACCGGCATGTCAAAGAACATCTTTCAAAAAATTATATATCGCATATACCCCTTGAAGCGCCTTGGCTTTTTCAGTCAACGGTTATTAACAAATCCGCTACACAGGGACGTTATTTCAAAACTCGCATGCAAAAGGCTCCCAAAAAGCGATCTATCAGTTGGACCTTACGAAAAAGACGCAAAGCTCTTGCAGACTAATGGGTATGTAATGCTGGACGATCTAGTCCCACACAATGAAATAGAACAAATGGTGGATTGGTTTTCAACTAAGCTAACGAATGACCGATATAATGAATCAGAAGGCTTCTTTGACCCCCTATACCCTCCAGCTAGTTGTCATACAGCGTCTTTCTCTACCGAAGATATTTTGCGGTCCCCACATGCGCTAAAATGGGCAAACGACGACAGGGTACTACGTATTGTGGAGGCCGAGCTTGGGGTGAAAGCTACACTCTCCAATATTAGTACTTGGTGGTCAATTCCAGGTCACGACACGCCGCAGGCCGCCGAAAGTTTTCATCGCGACGTTGATGATTTGCGGTTCATAAAGCTTTTTGTTTATCTTACTGATGTTGATGATGAGTCCGGCCCGCATGCTTTTATTCCAAAAAGCCAAAAACACATGGGATATAGGACGATACGCAGATATTCCGACGAAGAGATTAAAAATGAATTCGGCGATACTGGAATTAAATATTTTACAGGAACTAAGGGTACAGCTTTTTTAGAAAACACATTTGGACTACACAAGGGGCAGATCCCAAAGAAAAAACGCCGACTGCTATTTCAAGCTCAATATTCATTACATCCAATAGGGCTATCTGATTATTCACCAACAAGGCTATCAGACGGAACAAAAGAAGGACTCGACCAGTACACAAATAGACTTTATATCAAATAGAAACACCTAGAGATAAATCAGCACAACCTTAAGCAGGTGTGCAGGCCCTAAATCAAAACAAGCAAACCGAATGTGATCGAGGAAATATTTTGACCAGCATCAGCACTTCTCAATCTAGACAATTAGACTCGCTTCGAGGCGTGTCCGCATTGATAGTGCTTGTTGGTCATGCACACCAGGCTTTCTTGAGACCAACATTCCCAGAGTCCTCAGTATATGTGGGATTTTTCACTCAATTTTCGGTTATGGTTTTCTTTGTGTTGAGCGGCTTTCTTATTGGAAAGTCAATATTTAGTAACATCTCCGCTAATGGCGAATTCAATATATTGAAGTACGCTAGAGACAGATTCATAAGGCTATACCCGCCACTTATCGCTTCGATGCTTCTGATGGTTGCTTTGGTGATACTGGCACCTTACGTATTCTCAAGCGGAACCAATAGTTATTTACATATCCCAGGTGTCAATTTTATCAGGGAAGTATTTACAACAAATTCAAAGCAGATATACGGGCCTCTATTATTCATAAATGGATTCAAGACCCCCGCACCCTCTGCAAATGGTCCCTTATGGAGCTTGTCAATTGAGGCCTGGTACTATGTGCTTGCGGCTGCGATTTTTCTATGGCCATCAAATAAAATATGGGCGTCTTTGGTTGTTGCTTTGACAGTTGCGGTAACCTATAAAAACCCTATGTTTTTTATTCTTATGCCGATATGGTTCGCCGGGCTTGGATTGTCTTTTATTCATCGCCAACGGCCACAGATGAACAACAATCTTTTTTCAGCTCTTTTTGTTTTATTTGGAGCCGGAACAATATATTGCATTTATCTAGTGCTTGCGCAAAAGCATGCAGCCACTAGCATTCTGCAAGACGGAATGACTCACTTCATGATAGTTTCTGGATTATGGTTCGCAAGTTTTCTTGCGCTAATCATGGGCCAAGGCGCAAAATTTACAACACTTTTTAGCTCAACAGCTAGCTTCTCTTACACACTATATATAATTCACTTCCCAATTATTCTTTTTGTTGTTGGAATGACGCAGAAGTTATTTATAGGCTCGCTTTCGAACGCACTGCTCGTCTCGGTAATTACGATGGCATCCGCTATTGCCACTTCTATATTTTTATCAAAAATAGTTGAAAACAAGAAACTCATAGAGTCATTCATATCTCAGCAATTAAGACATGTAAAACGATTAACAAAGGCCTCTTAACGAGGCCTGGCTTCCTATTCAGGCGCGCATCACGGCCAAGGATGAAGCGCCTGGATTTCTTCGAACCTGGCAGCGCCGGCAGCACGAACTGACTCCCACCCAGATTCACCCATGACGCTCATTCGCTGCGCCTCGGCGAAGTAACGGTCGCTTCCGGTTATGGGGTCGGAATATGCGTGCAGGCGGCATGCTTCGACCTGCTCGCGGCTTGGCGGAGGCGGTGGTGGCGGGTCAATCAGGGATGGTGATCCGTCGATGATTTGGATTAACCGTCCGGCAGCAAGACCGCTTAGTAAATCCGTATATTGTTTTTCGCGGAGTTCGATCGAGCCATCGGGAATGACCGCATGAATAGCATCGTCATAGAACGCGGCGTCAGGGGAGATGTAGCGCATGTATTACTCCTTTAGCGACAGATAACAAAGATGGCGATGTTGTTACTGCCGGATGTCGATATCCGAACCGAAGAAAGCGTAGATGCCCCTCGGTCCCATGTTGCAATGTTCGCGGTTCCCGCGCCCGAAGCCTGACAGGTAGGAATAACAGCAAGTAGTTCGGTCGGCGCCGCGAGAGGCAGGGTCAGTACGTGGTTCGTCGCAGCGGTTGTCGTAAACATCCACTGAAAGATTAATCCACCCATCCAAGTTGGTAATGCGATAAAACCACTCAGCCCTATGCTGGCTGAAAATCCGGCACGCATCTTCAGCGGCGTCACCATCGTTGTATCGTCGGTTCCTGCATTCACCTGCGACTGTGTGGCGAATCGCCTTGTAATTGCCTGCCACACACGAATCACTGATATAGCCTTTGATGATTCTGTACCTGCTTCCGCCTCGGCCTGGGTTGCAAGTTGAAGGATGCCAGCTATCGACTCGGTGCCAACACGCGACGAAAGCCCGGCTAGCGTAATGGCCCGACTACTATCGGTCCCCGCTTGGGTCTCTGCGTTCGTAGCAAGCTCAACAAGGCCAGCACGAGTCACAGTAGCTGTTGTGGAAGCAAGGCCGGCAGGCGTGACGGCCCGCTGGGCATCCGTGCCTGCCTGGGTTTCAGCTTCAGTAGCCAGCTCCACCAGGCCTGCGCGTGTGGCCGTAGCGGTCGTTGAGGCAAGACTGGCTGGTGTAACTGCGCGCTGAGCATCTGTCCCGGCTTGGGTTTCTGTATTCGTTGCAAGCTCAACAAGCCCTTTCACTGCAACCGAGGCGTCCGGCGGAGAAGCTGGAACCGAAGCAGCGATCTTAATGTTGATCGCCGCCAACAACTGGGCGTTATTGTCCTCGTCCGGGGCAAAGCCTGCGGACTCAATAACATTCAAAAACTCATAGCTGACCGCATTACCCCATTGAGCAGGAATCAACGAGCCAGGTGTTCCTGCCACCACATCCTCATCCACAAATTTCCCATCGACCAGACCTACGCTAGGCACGCTTCTCGGAAAGTCCACGCTTTGTCCCTCAGTTGTAATTGATTTGCACAACGGTATGTGCCGGCGCTGGCCGCCGGATTAGGCATTCCAGTGCATTGCCCGGGTTGGTGCCGAAACGCTCACCCCAATAGCTGACACCGAAGCGGCGGCCCTGCCTATGCCGGCCTCCGGTGTTAAGCGTCCACATGAACTGGGCGTTCCAGGTACCGAAATGAGCGGAGCCAAAACGAGAGCGCCCCATTCGGGGCGCTCTGTGCTCGGTGATATTTGCGTTTGGGTATCCCTGGCTTACCGCGATCTCTATGAAGTACGCGGGGCTCTGGGGAGCCAAGCCCAACAGACGCCGTTCAAACTCATCCACGGCGGGGCCCATGTCCTTGAAGCCTTGACCGAACCCCACCATCTCGGGCAGCGTGATGTCGTATTCCGACATCAGTTGCAGCAAGTCTTCGATCCGCCAGCGGTCGTATGCGATGCGCTCCACACCGAAGTAGGCAGTGATCGTGACCAGGCGCCGCAGCACATGCAGCTTGCTGATCGCTCGCCCCGGTGTTGTTTCAAGGTGCCCGGCCTTGACCCACATGGCATAAGGCACCTTGTCGCGGTCCTCACGACCTTGCAGATCGTCGTCCGGGATCCAGAAGTACGGCAGCACCCGCCAGTGCGGATCGTGCGGCGCCGGCCAGAAAAGCAGAACGAACGCAGTCAGGTCGGTGGTACTTGCCAGGTCCAGACCCCCGACACAGCGCCGGTTGCGCAACATCCGCATCGGCACACGCTCTTCCGCCTGCTTCCAAACTGCCCACGAAATCCAAGGGGCATCGGCCTGGGTCCACTCGCAGAAGTTCAAGCGCCGCACCACGGACTCTTGAGCGGGCAGCCCCCGGGCAGCCTTCACCTGCTCTCGCAAGTACTTGCGGCCCGGGATGCCGTCGGCCTGGCCTTCTGCGATGTGATCGAGCGAGGGGTTGACCTTCGCCCAGCAGCTTTCGTCTTTGAAAGGATCGTCGCCCTCATCGAGCGAACAGATGAAGGCAAAGAAGCTGTCGTCATCTTCGATGCCAGCGCAGATACGCACGCCCAGATCGTGATACTGACCGCACACCGTCTTCTTGTCGGAGCCGCTGTTGGTGATCATCACCACCATGGCCTTGCGTCGATTCTTGGTACCGGCGCGCATCATGTTTACGGTGGCAGCGGTTTTGTGTTCGTGCACCTCATCAAGCAGGCCGATGTGAGGCCGCGGGCCTGACTTGCCTTCGTCGGCACTGATCGGCCGGAAGAACGAATTGGTGTTGGGGTAGAACAGGTTCCACACCTTTTCGTCACGACCCGACTGCACCAGGCGAGATCGGAGTTTGGTGGACATGTCGACCATCGACACGGCATCACGAAACAGGATCATTGCCTGGTCACGTTTGGTCGCAGCAGCATAGATCTCGGCGCGTTGCTCGCCATCCGACACCAAGCCATACAGACCAATACCAGCCACCAGCGGGCTTTTTCCCGAGCCCTTACCGGTTTCGATGTAGCCCAAGCGGAAGCGGCGGAACCCGTCCACCGTCATCCAGCCGAACAGGCTGCCGATGACAAAGGCTTGCCAAGGGGCCAGCAGGAACGGCATGCCTTCGTAGTCGCCACCGTTGAGGCAAAGCACCTCTTCGAAAAAACCTATGGCTCGGTTGGCCTTGCCAAGATCCCAGATCAAGCCACGCGCTGGCCCGTGTTTGAGGTCTTGCAGGTGCCGCTTGCAGGCGTTGCGGACATCGGGGCCGGCGACAATATCGCCGGCCAACACCGCCAGGGCAAACGCGCTGACGCGATCGTCAGTTGAAGTACTTGTCTGCGGCGTCTCGTTGGTCATTGGGAAATAGCTCACCTTGCGGCGCCGGCGACGTTTTCAGATTGCGCCGGGACATAGGCGACAGGCCGAACTGGGCACCGGCGGCGTTGGCGCGCTTTTCGGCGTCATTCGCGAGCTGGCGAAGGACGTGCATTTGCTGCGCGCCGGTTTTGAAGGTCTGGATGTCGCCGCCCAGGTCATCCTCCGAAGCGGCGTTGCGCTTAGTGATCAGCCGCTGGTACCGGCGCCAATCAGCGGTTGCCTGGCAGTAAGTGGCCAGCGCCATCGAATCCAATTTGGAGACGATGCCCAAAGAGATCAGCGCGGGAACCAACTGCTCCCACTCCGCGACCGCATCCGCAGAAAGCACATCTGGCATTGGCGGCGCCGCAACGGGCACAGGCGGGGCCGCGACTTGTGCCAACAGGTCGCTGACATTTTCACGACCCCGGTTTCCTTGCAGCAGTTTCAGCGCCGCCGGCGTTCCAGGGCGACCCGAGTTTCCGTTTCCGGCCATAAATACCCCTGTCTATTGATACCCCCCCTCCCTCATTTATCCCGACGTTGCACACGACGGGGGGCGAGCGGTCTAGAAGAAATTCGCAAAAAGGTTTTTCACCCCCCCTACCCTCCGGGGCGCGCTTTTTTGGTGCGTTTTGGGGCCGAGGTCACCGATTCCAGTGATGCCCTGGATCCACCGGACGTCCGTCAGCGTTGCAGCCAGGGACCGTGCCGGTCCGCTCCATCCGTTGCTTCGTCGAGTCGTGGCAGAACTTACAGAGGCTCGCCCAGTTAGCCGGATTCCAGAACAGCTTCCATGCAGCTTTGAGCCGCACCGGGTCTCCACTGTCCTTAGCCTCTTTCAGCTTGGGCGGGATCTTGTGGTCGACGATTATCGCGGCAACGGGCCGCTGCTCCGACGAGCACATGGTGCAATACGGATGTTCACGCAGGTGACCGTCGCGAGACTTCTGCCACTTGTATCCGTAACCACGCTGAGTGCTGCTGCCCCGCCGATCATCCGACACCTTGCTCATCAGCCAACTCTCCACACCCGGGCCAGGTTGCCCGAACTCTGGCAGACCGACCCGACGAACACCGCCAGCAGCACCACCAGCGGCCAAGAGTTGCGCGGCATGATCAACTGACCCTTGCCGATGTAAACGATCACCGCACCGGACGCGACCATCACCAACCACGCAAGGCAGCTCATGTCTCGACGGAAGCGTGCGCCACGGCGCCGGAAGGTGAACAGGCGAACGAACAACGCCAAGCACAACCAGAACGTGGCCTGGGTTAGGACTTCCTGCATCAGGTGACTATCCATCCTGCCTCCCCTGCTGTTCAGCATCGAGACCCCGACGTTTGATAATGGCGAGCGCAACGGTGACCACCAGTACCGAAGCACCGAACGCCGCCGGGCCGGAGTACTTGAACGGGCGAGTGCCCCACAGTTCCAGCTCAGCCATGCCCGGGGCAAACAGATAGCCCATCACGAACGAGACCAGCAGGAAGACAACCCGCTTCCACACAGGCAACTCCTCGGTGGTGGTGAAGAACACCAGGGCACCGGCAAGAGCACCGATCACGGCGAGCCCATCAATACCTGTCAGTAACCCAGTTACAGCAGCACCGGCACCGCCGGCCACGACAACAGTTGCAGCCGTGCTCGCTGGCTCGCCCATGCTGATAACTCCATTGCAGACACCCATCGGGCAGAAAAAGAAAACCCCGCCGAAGCGGGGTTAAGTGACCGGTCTAGGGAAACCGGGTAAAGCTGCACAGCACGTGCGAGGTCAGCGCCGAGGCGCAAATTCCATATCGTGGGGACTTTTTACCCCCTGAGTACGGAACCGAAAAGGGGGCAATTTCGGTTAACTAACTCGACACAACTTTGGCGCAGCTTTGAGGCGACTTTGAGGTAAATCTCCCGGACCGACGGTTGTGGGATTCAGCTTACAAACCGCAAATCACGATCTCTAGACTTACATCCTCACTCTGATAGTCATATTCGAATTTGAGCTGATTTATGGTGAGCATCGTTACGCGAGCTTGAATCGCCCCGATGATTTGCACAGTGGTCGCTTCATTAACCATCGAATAAGGAAATGTCAAATGATGCGACGTACTACCCCGCTTAACAGTGACGTTTGATGAACGAATAACAATCTGTCCATTTGCATAGAGCCTAATTTTCCATCCAGACACTTCGGTAGACATTACTATTTGCTCATCAGCGAGCTTTTTCACTACGGCACGTGGCGGGTTGTCAACGCCAAATACACGTGCAGATTTTTCACCCATTTCCAGCTCAAAATGGGGACTCTTAATTGTTTTGATCTCCCCCATCAGCTTTACGAGCGGTTCACGTAAATTGACCAAAACGAGTACCGCCACCATCGGCCATGCAACGCCATTCACTAGAGCTACAAATGTTTGGAAAATGTTAAGGTCAGTCAAGTTCACCATCCGTGTAATTTGTGAGCGCGATGCTATCTTCCTCAGAATGAGCGCTGCAGCGAGGCCCTAGAATACCTCACTCCGAAGCCAACTGAATTATGTACTGCGGTGGTTATTGCAGTCAGGTTGGCGACTCTGCCCGGTGACTACAGATCGCCGCGTGCCCAACCTGCGGTTCAACACCTGCAACAGTCTCAGATGCAGACTGTGCACCTGGTCATAGTAGGTCTGCTTCGCGCGGGAGCGAGACCCGACCAAGTGCAACTGCATCAACCACGTCGGGGCCGTATCATCGGTATAACGCAGTACCGCAAGACGCTCGAGCATCTGTCCGCGCTCATCCTGGCGACTGACCTCGGCCAGCGCTGCCGCAACCTCTTGCGCAACAGAATCAATGCCAGCGCCGCCATCGAGAAGGATCCGCGAACCAGGCGTACTACGCGGCGCGCACCCGCCCCATTCCATGATCGTGGCCATCGGGCTGCCCAGACCACCGGCAGAGCCACAGCGCCGCGTTTGCTCGCCCCAATGCTTCAACAGAGTTTCCATTTCTTGAATCATCGCCCCGCGCCCCCGCTTAAAACCAAACCCGACACAAAAAACACCTTACCCAACACAAACCCAACACACCCAAAACCCTTTAAATTCAATAGCCTTAAATCAAATGTGTTGAGTGTGTTGGGTGTGTTGGGTGTGTTGGGTTTAACGGTTCTCGCATAAGAAAAAAATCTTGCTGCCATGGATTCAAATAACATCGCCCATGCGCGTGCGCGACGCCAAACCCAACACACCCAACACACAAGGCGGAAAGCCGCGAAATAGAAGGCTTGAAATTGTGTGGGGTATCGAAAACCAACCCAACACACACCCAACACACCCAACACACTTTTAGTCGGACTCATGCTGCGGCCGCCTTGATGTGGTCCCAGTTGTCGACGTTCCAGCCCGCCAAGCGCGCCGCAGCCCGCCAAGCAACTACCGCCTTCCCCAGATCGGCTGACCTGAGTGATGGGGGCTGGGAAGCCTGCTCATCGCGTGGAAAAAAGAACGCCCCAAACTTGCGGTTGCTGCCGTCGGTCCAGGGGATTGCCCGGGTCTTGTCCACCTCAGAGCTAATGAACAACGAGAACTTCGTCTGGCTCATCACGTGCTCTTTGTTGCGGTGGCACCACTCCAAGAACATCGCATACGCCCTAAAGCCGCCAGCGAGATCGAGCTAACACATGCCAGTCGTCTGCTCGGCCACAGTACCGAGGAGATGACTAAGAAGGTTTATCGCCGAGTCGGAGAGATTGTAAAACCTACCAAGTAAGTAAGGAGCACTCACGCATATAAAAAGAGCAGCAGCGGTATGGAGAAAATAATCCGTAGAGTATTAGAACGCCACTGACCGCTGCCTAAGAAACTTAAACGCACCCCGATCTACAAAACAAGCACGAGAATCCGGCGCTCTTGCTGATATATCCTTTAGCGTACATATCAGCAATTGGCTGAGCACACTGCAGACATCCGCCAAACCCTCTACTTCGCCACCGCTAGGCTCTATATCAAGCCCGCTAGGATCAGTTGGTCTCCACCGGCGAAGCCTGCTCGACGCATGCTGATAATATGCAGCTTTTTTTGTATATGGGTACCAAACACCGAACTCTTGACGATAATTTATTGCATTCCTGATAGATGAAGTCCAACCACCATCATTATTCCCCTGCTTACATAACGTCTGCCTTAATCTCCCAGATACTTCTACTGCCTTCATCGCGGACGGTATCTGACCAAGAACACCAACAATGGAATTCTCCACACTTAACAGCAACTGAAGAAATACTCGCCACATATCCTGGTGCGATCCGCCCCCCGTTGAAAGCTGTTGAAGAATTACAGTATCCTGATCTATTTCGCCCCGCCTCAAAGAGTAGAGACCACTTGTCATTTGAGGAGTAACCCCCAAATACTGCCCACCAACTTTATTCATAATTTTGGTGGTATCTGTTGAAACATATGTCAGAGAACAACCTGTAATACGCAATAGAGCATGAGCAATATAAAAGGCCGCATAATAATGGCGAATACACTGCCATCCTAGGGACTTAGCTAACAGTTCACCCGGTTCAGCAACGAGCAAAGACTCATATGCCGCACAACTAAAACGCGATACCTCACTAGCAAGAGCTTCAGTAAATCCCGTGTGCTGTCTAGAATGACCTAACGTAATCACCTTAGGCGCGCAATGGACCCAACTGTAATTCCCCCTCAGCAACCAATCTTCGACACCCTTATAATCAGGCTTACATATGTTGTTGAGGCTTGGAGCCCACTTCGCGCGCACGCCATCGGCGAACGCGCTCGCTATCAGATCTTTTTGCATATCATTTAGCCAATAATAAAACCTGATTTAAGAGCTTTTGAAAGCTCCATAGCCAACTCTTTATGAGAGCGCGGAGGCTTAATAAGGGTTCCAGGCTTAATTCTGGAAAACATATTATTCATTACATCGAGAAAAGCTTCCTCTTT
This sequence comes from Pseudomonas sp. B14(2022), assembly GCF_012030485.1. Lineage (NCBI taxonomy): Bacteria > Pseudomonadati > Pseudomonadota > Gammaproteobacteria > Pseudomonadales > Pseudomonadaceae > Pseudomonas > Pseudomonas sp. B14(2022). Next base: position 72,362 of record NZ_JAAUVM010000025.1, on the reverse strand, counting down.
GAAATGAGGACCATGTCTATCAACTACTCGCTGCGCAATTTCTGGAAAAACCTCAAAAATCGCTCTAAAAACGGTTGGATTTACAATTGATTGGCGCGCCCCTACAGTATTTAGCCCACCATAAAACACTTTAATATAGCTTTTAAGTGCAGGATAAATCAAAGAGCTAGAGTTTGTAGCAAACGCAGACAGTATAGGTTTAACAGCTGCATAAAAGGTGACTCTACTTAATTTCCCCGCCGCTTTTGCCGACGAGCTTAGCAAGCCGGTCAAAGGACTCTCAATATCACTATTGAAAGTATCAAACAACTCACCAAGCACTACCTCTTTATCATCTTCGAAGTCCGCGAGCTTCTTGATATCCAAAAGCAATTCATTAGGAACTGGACGTTGCTTTGTATTAATATCAATAAAAAGCCTAGATTCTTCTTGCTTTGAGAGACCATTGTAAATTACGACAGGCACCCTTAACTTAGTATTTGCTTTCGCAAAACCAAAGACACGGTGCTGACCATCAATAATTAAAAAGGAATGCTTTGAGAACGTAAACTCTAGAGTCTTACCCTTGCCCACATCCTCCAATCCTGCATCTGCCTGTGCTGACAAGATTATTGAACTGGGTATGGTTCCGAATCCCATATCCATGTAATCGGCAATTTCTTGGGCTCTCTTACTATCAAGCACGCGCTGAAAGCCCTCAACGGGATCCTCTTCACGGTTTGTCGCAAAACAGCAACCTGCCAAGACGTCGGAGGGCATCGTTAACGTATAAAACCTGTGCTTTCCCTGAGTAACAAAGCTCATAGAGTATCGGACTCGCTCACCGATCTTCGGCAGCTCATCCGGAGTGTTGATAACTGGAGTTCGCGTCCTTTTCTGAACTGTCGTCATGATGCCGCTTTGCCTCTACAGTCGGTAATTCTTGATCATGCCACCTTTGGAGGTTTGTGCGCTAGCTGACAGAATGGGAAATTCGCTCAACCGGAAGGTCTTCAACCGAGACCTTCAGAAACTCTAAACGAGATTTATGCGCTGCTTGATTGTTTTTTACGACACACAATGCCGCAATAGAACGCCTGCCTTTCTTTGGTTTCACATCCAGGAAGCGCCACAAAAGGGCTCAAAAAATAGCAAGTTGCGGAAGGGGTTGAGAAAGTTGCGGAAGGGATCGTAAGTCGCAGACATAAAAAAACCCCGTAGACCATTGATCTACGGGGCTTTAAGAGTGGAGGCCGAGGTCGGAATCGAACCGGCGTAGGCGGATTTGCAATCCGCTGCATAACCATTTTGCTACTCGGCCTCAAACGATCAATGCCCTTGCCGCTGACATTCACCGCATAAAAACTTGAGTGGGCTATAGAACCCTGCCTCTACTCTAACTCATTGAATACATTGAAGTTTTTAATGCTTCGTTGCGTTCGATGGGCGCCATTATGTACTCATTTGCTTTTACCTGCAACCCCTTGATTTCAAAAATATTTCGTATTGGCATCAAGGGGTTGCGTGCCTGCCTTACTCCTTGATGAGCTGCTGCTGGTACTGCGGGTCGGCCTTGATCTGGGCGTCGGTGAACGGCAGCGGGCGGAGTTTTTTCTGTGAGAACGCTTGGGTCTGGTCCTTGGCGTAGGGGGATGCCGGGTTGCTGGACAGGGAAAACGCGAGCACGCCTTGGGCGTGTGGGCCCTGGTCGTCGAAGGTGACGATCTGCAGGTAGCTGCTGCCGCTGACCACTTCACGCTTGCCGTCGGCCCGGGGCACGGTTTGCATGGCGTTGTAGACCCCCAGTTCCTGCGGGCCGCCGTGAATCGGGGTTTGGCCGCTGACCTGGACATCCCCCCATTTGCTGTCGGCGTTGAGGCCGAGTGTGTCGACGGCTGCGGTGGAGGCCAGCATGGCTTCGCGCAGGGCCTTGGCCACGGGGGCGCGCTCGATGGCCAGGCCGCGTGGGGTGGTCAGGGGCTCGGCCGGGTCGAACGCGACGCGCCAGGCATCGGGGATTTGCTGCAGGTGTCCAACCAGGTTGATGAAGTGCACCAGGCCCAGGCCGCTGTCGAGGTTGGCGCGTCGGTCCCAGTCATTGAGGCTGGTGCACAGTGGCTTGAGCGCAGCCGCGTCGGTGCCAAGGTGTTTGGCGCAGAACGCCAGCAGGTCGGGCATGACCTGGCCGGCGAGGTAGACCTCGTTGTCCATGACCATGTTTTGCAGGTCGGTGACGCTGATCGGTTGCGTCTCCAGGGATTGCAGGCGTTGCAAGGCAAAGCGTGCGCGCGGGCCGAGGCCGACGTGGTCCTGGCTGATCACCGGGGAGAAGCCGGTCAATGGTGCCTTGGGGTTGGCCAGCCACGCCGAATCGTTAGAGTGCTGCACGTAGTCGCTACGCTCCAGTTGCGGCAACTGGTCGGCGGGGAAGATGCCGGCCTGGGCGGCTCGCGGGTCGACGTCCCAGGCACAGGCACTGCGGGCGCCGTCGAGCATGATCATCTGCAGGCCGGCACGTGGGTCGCTGCATTGCGCCAGTTTGGCCGCGCTGACGTTGGGCACCACCGACAGGTTCATGTACAGGCTCTGGCCCTGGTCATCGGCGGCCAGGGTATTGACCCACGGGATGCCTTGCAGGGTGTGCACCGAGGTTTGCAGGTCCTTGAGGCTGGCCGCGCGGTTCATTGCGTACCACTGTTGCAGCACGCGGTCGTTGCCCAGGTTGGCATCGCGTAGGCTGAAGGCGTGGTGACTGTCCCAATCCAGCTTGCCGGGCCATTGCACCACGGGTCCGAACTGCGAGCTATAGACCGGATGGGTCACCGGTTTCACGCTGCCGTCCGCTTGCCTGACCTGCACCGTCACCGAGGTTTTTTCCAGGGGGATGGATTTTCCATCCAGCATATAGCGCGTGGAATCCTTGGGATCCAACGTCAGGCGATACAGGGTGAAATGCTTGGACGTGTCCACCGTGTGGGTCCATGCCACATGCTGGTTGAAGCCGATATTGATCACCGGCAGGCCGGGCAACGCGGCGCCCATCACATCCAGCTGGCCGGGAATGGTCAGGTGCATTTCATAAAAGCGCATGCCGCCCACCCACGGGAAATGAGGGTTGGCCAGCAACATGCCACGGCCATTGAACGAACGGTCGCGGCCCACCGCCACGGCATTGCTGCCACGATCGAGGCTGAAGCGCTGTTGATTGGCGGCGGCCAGTTCAAACGCCTTGGCGCTGGGCTGCACACTCGCCGTTGCCTGAGGCGGCTTGGCGCCGACCAGGGCTTCGGCGAATTGGCCGACACCGCCCTCCACCAATAGCCTGCGGGTCAATTTCACCAGGTCCTCAACCATCAGCGGCCGCACCCAGGCGGCCTGGCACTGGGCTGGCGTGCAGTGCTCTCTCAGGTAGCGGTTGTAACCGGCCACGTAACCTTGCATGCGCTGTTGGATCTGCGGGCTCTGCGCCTTCCAGAAAGCAGCCACGGCATCCGGTGTGTTCAGCCAGGTGAAAAACACATCGCTGGCCAGGTTGTTGCGCTCTTCCAGGGTCGACTGTTCAGGACCGAAGTACCTGGCTCGCTCGCCGTTCACGGTAACGACTTCATTGGCCAGCAGGCACAGATTGTCCTGGGCATACGCGTAACCGATGCCGAAACCCAGCCCGCGCTCATCGTGGGCGCGAATGTGCGGCACGCCGAAGCTAGTGCGCCGGATATCCGCCGAGGCCTGCATCATCGACTCCCGTGCTGTTGCAGCCAGGCTCACCCCCAGCAACAGCCCTGCCACGCATACCCTGGACAACCCGTTGGAAATAATCACGCAGACTCCACAGTCAAATTGAACACCCTCATCGGGGGCTACTACCCCACCGTAAGGACGCAAAAAACCGGGAGAAATTTAACCCTGGCGCGGGTTTATTCAAGGCGCAGCAGATGTGACAAAACCGATACCGACAAATTTTCTACATCCTGCACTTCATGATTTCGCTCGCTCGTTCGTCTTATTGACTAAGAGCGCCATCATTTTCCTGATCAGGCTCTGATAAGGAGTTTTTGCATGTACAACCCGCAAGTGCCCACGGACGGACATTCATCCGCAGTCGATGCTCAATTTGGCAACGGCGCACAACCGTTCAGGAAAACGCCCGAACAGCAAGGCAACCAGCGTATTCGCCATTTGCTCAAGTGTTTCGGTCTGCGCACCAGCCTGATTCGGCTGAAGGTCATCGACGCCTTGCTCACCGCCGCCGACAACCAGCGCACCCTGGGTGTGCGCGGCGTGCACAGCCATTTACTGGAGCTGGGTATCCCGTTGTCGTTCCTGAGTGTGCGCGAGGTGCTCAAGCGCCTGTGCAGCGAGGGTGTGATCACCCTCAACGCCGATAAAAGCTACAGCCTCCATGAAGAGGCTGCGAAGGTACTCGACGCTCGAAGCTGAGGTAGACCTTAAAGCTTGACCTTGCGGCGCATGATGCCGTTGATCACCACTACGACCACTGCGACGGCAATGGCGATGGTCTGGAACGTCTTCTCACTGATAAACCCGATGTTCTGCAGGTAGGACAGGCCAAACATCGTCGCCAGTACGGCCAGGGCGATCAGAATCGAGTATTTCAAGCGTTGCTTTTGGGTCATGACGGGTTCCTGAACCGGAAGAGTTATCCACTGTGTAGCGCCGAACAGGCCAGGCACATACCCGGGCGACGGGATGCACCGAGGTCGACAGGGGCTTATGTTACAGGTGATGAAAAACTTTGGCTCGTCCGGCGTGCCGCTCACTCCGACGGCAGTGGGCCGCTGGGCTTGCACGATAGATGGACGAGTGCATTGAAACACTCGCGCGAGCATCTACATCCTACCTTACACACTGCATGCCTTCGAGAAGGAACCCCGGCGGGTGTTTTCCGCACCCAAAAGGGGCGTCTGGGGAACAGGGAACCTCCTAATAACAGGCGCCTTTGTTGATATGTCAAAAAAGGTACCCACCCATGCAGACTCCCTCTTCCGTATCCATCCACCCGCCTCACTCTTTTCTGCCCTCCCCCCAAAATGATAGCCAAAGCCAGCCAGCGCCCGACCAGTCGTCCACCGCCCCACAACCCGCCACGCCCCTGCATTTACACCGCCACAAGCGTGTTGCCAATGCCGGTTTGGAGCAGGCGCAGGCAGACAAGCACAACCTGCGGACCCTGGGGCAAACACTCAACGAAACCGCCAAACGCCTGGGCGCGGACGCAACGCCCCAGGCCATCCTGGGCGCGCTGAAAACGACGACCATCGATATTCATCCCGAGTCCTCCTCGTCCGAAGCCGGTGCCACCGTCACGCTTGAGGCTTACATCAGGTCGTCCGGCTTGAGCGTACCCACCAGCCACTTTGCCCTGACCGCCCTGGCGGACGCGGTGCTCAACAGAGCCCAGGAACACCCTCTGGGCAATTTTGGCGGCGCGCTGTCCTGGCCACTACCGTTGGGGGCCGCTGGGCAACGTTCGCTGGTGGACGCCGCCCGGCGCTATGCGACCCAGCATTCGAACCCACCACGGATGGGGGTAAGCCCGAGTGTGCTGGAGTACTTGAACAGCAACCAGCCACTTTCCGCCGAGGCCATCAAAGATCCGGCCAAGGCGCTGGAAACGCTCCTTGGCACGCCACGCGCGCAAGCGTTGGGCAAATTCTTGCAGACTCAGTTGAACGGTATTGCCACCGACTCCAGCGTGAACGACTACCTGTTGGCCACCATGCATCTGCTGCTGGATCCGTCATCCATTGCCGAGACCCAGCCGAACAAGGTTGCCGGCTTCGATCTGGCACAGCGAGATCACTGGGGCAAACCCGCTTCAGCGCTGTTGGGCAGCCTCAGCGCGCATTTGGATAACGAAGGCCACACCACGCCTGGAATGGCCAAGGTCGGCGCTTACCTGTTACTGGCGAGGAAAGCCCCCGAACTGCTGATCAAAGACATCCCTGCCAACGTGACCTATGGAAGTCCAGCCTGGGTCAGCCTGTCCATCGCAGCGGCAACGATAGAAGCCCAGACACCGGGTAAAGTCCCCAATATGACCTTTGCCCAAGTCATGCTGGAAGCCGAAAATGCCGGCCTGCAAGACCTGGACGTGACCCAGCAGGCACAGACCGCCGCGCTGCGGATCTGGGGCGTCGTCAACGGCGTGCTCTCTGAAGATGAAGCCGCTCGGTACAACACCAGCGACATTGAAAAGGTCAGAGGCGCCTTCAACCTGCAGGCCGATGCGCGGGTAAATGCCAGCGACCAGATCGAAGCCAAAATCCCCAGTCGCAGGGAAATCGCCCTGGCCAAGCTGAAAGAAAGGTTTGGCGAGAACGTGCCTTTTGAAGAGAAACTCCTGACCGTAAAGAGCACCACACAGCCCTACGTCCAACCGCTCTATGACCCCAATCGGGCGCCCGCCGGCCCACACTCGTTGCTGGATATCGCGATGAGCGGGCTGCATCAGTATGAGTGGGAATCCACAGACGATCGGATCATCGATGCCACACGAGGCAAGTCCCTGCAATTCGACGTAAACCAAGTGTTCGACGCAGAACTCACCCAGGCCATGAGCACTCGGAAAAAAGGCATCGCCACGGCCGTCAAGCAAATGATCAGTCAGCTTCCGCTCAAAGACCGGGAGAATCTGGAATATGGGAAACTTGAGTTCTATCAAAACCATACCTACACCCTGGGCATGGGCTTTACCGACCGAACCCTGACGGAAAAAAATCACAGGTTATTGATCAAGTCCACGGGGGTGAATAGCCAAACGGTTTATGAAGTGGATTTAAAGCAAGGCACTGTTAAACCCGTTCCCGACACCGTATTGACCCAAGAGCGCGAGCGCAACGCCAACCGGGTCTACCCCATAGAGGCGTTCCCCCCCAAAGGTATGGCTGAAACGGTGTTTGAACAAAGCCAGAAAGCCCAAAACCCACTGCCCGTTCCCAACAGTTTCTCCAGTACCCGGACGCAGGCCCTCACTGACGTGTTTATCCAACACTTGGATATCGATAACGAAGATGTGATCAAGGAGGCCAAGGGAGCGACCACCTTCGACCGGCAAATGGAAACCCAGTCGAAACTCGCCAATTTCTTCCTTGACCTGATTCCGTTCAAATCGGCGATCCAGAACTTTGTCGAGGGGAACTACCTGGATGGCGCCGTCGATCTGGGCATGGATATCTTCGGCTTTGTCACTGCCGGTGTGGGCACGGCAGCGAAAGTGGCCAAAGTCGGCGCCAAGGCGGTCAGCGCGACGACCAAGGCCCTCAAGATCGCCAGAATCCTCGGCACCACCCTTATCGGCGAACTCAATCCTGTCAGTGGGGTGGGCAATCTCATCGAGGGTAGCGTCAAGATGATCGGCAAGGGCGTGGACAAGATCAAGGCCACCAGTGGCACGTTAATCCAGGCTGTCAGCCGCGAGCATGGGCCCATCACACGCGGCACGTTCAAGATCGCGGACCAGACCTATGAGGCAGACACGATCCTCTCTAATGGACAACGGTATGCCTACGACGCGGCCAAGATGAAACCCTACGGGACGCCCCTGAACGATTTCAACCCGCTTGACACACTGTCACCCAGGTCGCCATTGACGCACTCACCCAGGCAGCGTCATGGGCAGAGATTCAACCCCATTGACAGCAGCGGCCGGTCGCTACGTGTTCGAAAACCATTGCCCGAGGGCGACTATGTCGAAAGCATGCGGGGGAAACTGGAGGCGGACCATTTCAAGCCGGATACCAAGCTGGCAACGATGAACAAATTCAAACAGGAAATGGACGATTACTACGATGCGCTGAAGCATTCGGGGCTTCCGGCACGCCCAACCCTGCCACCGATGCCGAAAGAGGTGTCTGTACCCGAGCTGATTGAAGAGGCCTATAAAGCCTCGGACGGCGTGGTGTTTGGGGAAAGCCATAAACAGATGGCGAGTTTCCGGACAATTTTCGAAAACGTCGAAACGTTAAAAACCCAAGGCGTCAAAAAATTCTATTTCGAAGGCTTGATCGATATGCCCCACGGGCTTGTGGATGACGGCATTGGCATCATCGGGCAAACCAAAACCCCTCGCACTAACCCGACCTTTGAAGAGCTGAAAAAAAAGCTCAGTGACAACGGCATAGAAGTCTTGCCGCTCGACCACTATTACCTCACACGGCATAAGGACCTTCACGACGCGCGCGTGCCAACCACCACAGGCGCCGGCTCTGAAAAACGACTCAGAGAGTTCAACTACTATGCCGCAGAAACCATCCAGGCAAATTCCGGCACTGAAAAATGGGCGGCGTTGGTGGGGTATTCACACATGAATACCTCCGAAGGCGTCCCCGGCCTGGCTGAGTTGACTGGTGGCATCGGCGTTGGTGTCTACACCCATCCAAAATACTCAGCCCCTACGGGCATGAGGCTGAGGAACCATGCGACAGACCCTGCCAAACCGGTAAATGCTGGAGGCGTTCCGGGGGATCTACAGATATACCGGACGCAGTAGGTTTCCCCCACGCGAAAACCATAGCCCAGGGCCAGACCCCCAATGGCCCCGAGCATTTCGCATGGCACCAGCACGCCCGACAACATCCCGATGGCCAGCCGCACGCCGGTCAGCACGTGGCCCAGGCCTAGCGTTGCAAACCGGTGCCTGGCTGGCTGCACAGCTCAACCAGCCAATCCACAAACACCCTCACCCGCTGCGACAACTGGCGATGCGGCGGATACAGCGCCGTCAGTGCCATTTTCGGCACCGGCAATTGCGCCAGCACGGGCACCAGGCTGCCTTGGGCCAGTTGCCGCATCGCGTGATAGTGCGGCGCCTGAATCAGGCCGTAGCCGGCTTCGCACGCGGCGAAATAGCCGTCGGAGCTGTTGACCGCCACGCGCTTGGGCAAATGGATCGGGCGCACGGCGTTGTCGACCAGAAACTCCAGGCCGAACCGCTTGCCGCTGGCCGTGGAGACATACTCGACCATCTGGTGATTGGCCAGATCCTCAAGGGACGCGGGTACGCCCATGCGTTCCAGATACCCGGGGCTCGCCAAGGTCAACTGGTCCATCATTGCCAAAGGCCTGGCTACCAGCGACTCATCCAAGGCCAGGCCGCCACGCAGCACACAATCGACACCTTCGCGGATCAGGTCCACCGGGCGGTCGTTCAGGCCTATGTCCAATTCGATCTGCGGATAGCGCGCGGTGAACGCCGGCAACGCGGGAATCACAATCAAGCGCCCGATGCCCGAAGGCATGTCCACACTCAAGGTGCCGCGCGGGTTCTGGCGGCGAGTGGAGAACACCGCCTCGGTTTCTTCCAGGTCGGTGAGCAACTGTACGCAGCGCTGGTAATACGCAGCGCCATCCAGGGTCGGGCTCACCTGGCGCGTGGTGCGTTGCAGCAACTGCACGCCCAGGTGCGCTTCCAATTGCTTGATCAGGATAGTCACCGAAGCGCGCGGCAGTTGCAGGCTGTCGGCGGCCTTGGCAAACCCGCCCAGTTCAACAATTCGGGTAAATACGCGCATCGCGTTGAAACGGTCCACGGGCGACTCCTTACGCGGATTATTTAGATATTACGAATAGTGATAGTGCTTTTAGCCGGTTTATCCCAATTTTTTCGAGAGTAACAATGGAGCCCTTCCCCACTCAGGAGCTGAACCCATGCACACTCGTCAACTCGGAAAAAACGGCCCACGGGTCTCTGCCATCGGCCTCGGCTGCATGGGCATGACCGACTTCTACACCCCCGGCACCGACACCACGGAGGCAACCGCCACGCTGCATCGCGCCTTGGAGTTGGGCGTCAACTTTCTCGATACCGCGGATATGTACGGCCCCCATACCAATGAGCAACTGATCGGCAAAGCCATTGCCGGTAAACGTGACCAGGTGTTCCTGGCGAGCAAGTTCGGCATCGTGCGTGACCCAACCAACCCGGCGTTGCGTGGGGTAAACGGGCGCCCCGAGTACATTCGCGATGCCATCAACGGCACCTTGCAGCGCCTGGGGGTGGACACCCTGGATCTCTACTACCAACACCGTATCGACCCGCAGGTGGCCATCGAAGAAACCGTCGGCGCCATGGCCGAACTGGTGCAGCAAGGCAAGGTGCGTTACCTGGGGCTGAGCGAGGCATCCGCCGCCACGCTGGAACGCGCCCATAACGTGCACCCGATCAGCGCCCTGCAGAGCGAATATTCCCTGTGGAGCCGCGACCAGGAAAGCAACGGCTGCCTCGCGGCCTGCCAACGCCTGGGGATTGCGTTTGTGCCTTACAGCCCACTGGGCCGAGGATTCCTGACCGGCGCCCTGAAAAGCCCGGATGACTTCGATGCCGATGACTACCGCCGCACCAACCCACGCTTCCAGGGCGAAAATTTCGCGAAGAACCTGGCGTTGGTGAAGCAGGTTCAAACCCTCGCGGCAGACAAAGGCGTAACCGCCGGGCAACTGGCACTGGCCTGGGTATTGGCACAAGGCGACTTCATCATTCCGATCCCCGGCACCAAGCAACGCAAGTACCTGGAGGAGAACGTCGCGGCCGTATCGCTCGACCTCAGCTCGACCGAGCGGGCGGCACTCAATGCGATCTTTCCCGCAGAGGCAACCGCCGGCCTGCGCTATCCCGCAGACGTGATGGCCATGCTGGATATCTGAAGGCCAAGCTCACTGGGGGCACCTGGATTGCGGTGCCCCAACGACGAAACCTGGTGCACTAAATCTGCCCCGAGCGCCTGGAACGTTTGCGGTCGGAACTCCACGTAATAGCAACCCTGATGCGAAGTCAGGCTTCTATTACGCGTCGACCCAAAAGGACATGCCCATGTTATCTGCGCTTGCGCACTCCTTGACCTCCCAACTAAACGCCCAGCTACCCACGCCTCTCGATAAGACAGACGCCTCGCCCTACACGCCCCCGACCGACCTGACGCCAGGCATCATTAACCGCAGGACGCACCTGCTGTTCGCCGAAGGTGACATCAAAATCAGCAGGATCGTCGACTGGGACCCAAGTGACCCCGCAAAACCGGAGATCCTGAATAATTATCTGCAAGTGGAAACCGGTGACCGCGCTGACCATCTCCATGTGCGCAGTTGGCCGGGCGACAAGCTGCAAATACTGATCAACGGCAAGCCCCACGTAATTGATATCAAAGAAGAAAGAGACCGCAATCAAGAACTGTGGATCGACACCACTGGCGGTGACGACACAGTCATCATCGACGATGACGTCAAGCTTCGTGTGACCGTTGAAGGCGGTGATGGCCATGACTTCATCCAGGCGGGAGGTGGCCGCAGCAGGCTCTACGGCGGGCTTGGCAACGATACCTTGCGCCTGGGCAGCGGCCTCGGTTATGCCGAGGGCAACGACGGCAACGACACGCTTATCGGTGGCAGCGGCAATACTGTCATGTACGGAAATAAAGGCAGTGACTTGCTTCTCGCGGGCTTTGGCCCTACTCATAAACAGAGTTATCTGGACGGCGGGGATGACGGCGACGTACTGGTCTCAGGCAGCGGACATACCGTTGCACATGGCGGCAATCAGAATGACGTGTTGATCGGCAACCACTTCGGTCGCACCACGTTTTACACCGGCAAAGGCAATAACGAGATCTGGAATAACCAGCGGCACGACCGTATTTACGCCAGCGCCAATGATCGGTTTGACCGTACGACAGGCTCTGCCTTTACCGAGGTGAAACCGAGCAATGTCGGCGAGCAGGGGTTTACGGTAGAAGGAGTAACAGGTGCCTCTGAGGAGCAGCAGCAGGCATTCAGACAACGCGTTGCCGACGATTTCGAATTTCTACGCAGCTCACCCATCGGCCAACAGGCCCTCACCAAAATGGATGAACTCGCAGTGACGAATGGTGGGAAGGTCACTGTTCGGCAAGAGGGTAATGCCAATACTTCCTACCTGTTTGACGCCTCGCAAGAGCACGAAGAATCATATGTTGAAGAAGCAAGCTCGACAGCGGATGACGTGCCAGAAGACACTGGGGTTCCCGCGAGTTACTTCATCGAGAATGGCGTTGCAGGTGATGCGCGGGCTGATCTCGCCACGATCACTTATGACCCTGCGGCCACCAGGGAGCGCGCTGACGGTAAACACACGTGGGTTCCCGTAACCCAACTCTTCCATGAGATTGGCCACGCGTACAACGGCGCTACCGGAACCTTCCTGGATGGTGTAACCACCGAGCATCTGCACCCTGGCAAAGAGTTGCAGGTCAACAATTTTGAGCGCCAAGTTGTTGGTTTACCTAACGACGCCGACCCCTTCGACTTCGATAACGACCCCTCGACAGCACCGGGCACAATCAATCCGAAACCGTTCACCGAGAACGCCTTGAGCGAAGAGATGGGCAAGCCATTGAGGCGTTTTGTCACTCTTGAGACCAGCGAACAAGGCGACGGTACCTAGTAGAACGCTTATAGATCAGCCTATATAGCGAGGAAAGCCGTCAACCTCGCTGTATAGCCGTTCTTGAACTTCGCACCAGGATACCTAAAGCTCTTCCTCGCCAAGCCGATAGCCCTACGAAGCTCCAAAAAGCCGCGTCGATAATAAACGCTTCGTAAGGACGACCCCCATGCCCCCACTGCGCTCCATCCAAGCTCGCTATACCCTGTTTCTGGTGCTGTTCGTCCTGGTGCTATTCGTGTTGACCGTCGTCGGTATCGGCCAGTTGGTCGCGCCCACGCTGCGCCATACCGAAGAACAGGTGGTGCTCAACCGCATCAGTGAGGTGGCCGAACAGATCCAGGGCGAACTGAACAAGGTTCAGTCCCAGCAACGCACCATCACCCAAACCATCCCGCTGCTCGACAGCGATGCCATCGACAAGGTCCTGCCCGGCCTGGTCGACCAATATGGTGAGCTGAAGGTCTTCGGTGGGGGTATCTGGCCGCTGCCCAACCAGCGCACGCCGGGGCGCAATAAACACAGCACCTTCTGGCACCGTGATGCGGCGGGCAAGCTGGCAGTGAACACGTTCTGGAACAGCGACCCCGCCCCCAACTATTACGACCAGAGCTGGTACAAGGGCGGCCTCGCTTCGCCACGCGGCCAATGTGCCTGGGCCGCGGCCTACAAGGACGACGCCAGCCAGGAGCCACGCACCAACTGCGCCATGGCGATCCAGCGTGACGGCGCGGCGTACGGCGTGGCCACCATCGACGTGACCCTGGGCTTCTTCAACGAACTGGTTGCGAGCAAGGAAAAGGACATCGGCGGGCAGATGCTGATCGTCGAAGGCGACGGCAAGATCATCAGCAACAGCACACGCCTGAGCAGCCCCGTGGTCCTGAAGAACATCAGTGAGTTGACCGGCACCTCAGCCTTTGCCACCCAGGTCAGCAAAGCCCTCGCCCATCGCGACCAGGCCTTGCAGCGCAGCGAGTTCGACAACCAGGGCGTGGCCAGCACCTTCTACATGCGCCCCATCGAAGGCACACCGTGGTTCCTCGCCACCGCCCTGCCCACCTCGCTGATCACCGCCCAGCGCGATGACGTGCTCGGCAGCCTGGCCCTGCTGCAGATTCCCATGGTGTTGCTGCTGGTGCTGCTGGCGGTGTATGCGATCCGCCAACTGGTGCAGCGCATGAAAACCCTGAAGACCAACATCGACGCGCTGTCCACCGGCGATGCCGACCTGACGCGGCGCATCACCATCCGCGCCGAAGACGAACTGGGCGCCATCGGCCATTCGGTGAACCGCTTTATCGTCTACTTGCAAGACATGATCGGCGAAGTGACCCAGGCCACCGGGGCCATGTCATCGGGCCTTGAGCAATTGCAGCACACCTCGGCGCACACCAACAGCATCCTGGTGCGCCACGCCTCGGAGACCGACCAGACCGTCACCGCGATCACCGAAATGAGCTCCACCGCCGACACCGTGGCGCAAAACGCGGCGGAAACGGCCTCGTTCACCCAACGCGCCAACGAACACGCCGACCGCTCCCGCGTGGTGGTGGGTGAAGCGTCCACCAGTGTCAGCGCGCTGATCGGCGAAGTCGCCAGTGCCACCCACACCGTCGAGAACATGCGCCAGGACGCCGCGCGCATCACCGAAACCCTCGGCGTGATCGGCGCGATTGCCGGCCAGACCAACCTGCTGGCCCTCAACGCCGCGATTGAAGCCGCGCGGGCTGGCGAGCAAGGCCGTGGTTTTGCGGTGGTGGCAGACGAAGTCCGCGCACTGGCGGCGCGTACCCAGGCCAGCACCTCGCAGATCAATGAGATGCTCGCGCGCCTGACCACCGGTGTGAGTTCGTCGGTAGCGGCCATGGAAAACACCCAGGCCAGCTGCCAGTCGGCGGCGGATGCCACGGCGCGGGTGAACAGCGGCCTCGACGAGATGGCCGGTTCGGTCAGCCATATCAATAACCTCAGCACCCAGATCGCCACCGCTGCCGAGCAGCAAAGTGCGGTGACCGAAGAGATCAACCGCAGCATGGTGCATATCCGACATATGGTCGAAGAGCTGGTGCAAAGCGGGCATGCCACGGAAACCAATACGCAAAGCCTGCTGGACGCCAATGGCCGGGTGATTGCATTGATGAGCCGTTTCAAGGTGCGCTGATAAATGGCTGAAACACTCCCGTGCAATGTGCGGGAGTGGGACTATTCTGACAGTTCCAAGTGTTCAGCCCCGCCACACAGGAGGTGTGCCATGCGCGCTGCCGAGCAGTCGGTCCGATTGGAGCGGATCAGTCAGGAACGTTTTATCCAGGCCCCTATCGATGCCGTTTACGACTATGTGACCCAACCGGATCGCTGGCACGAATGGCACCCCACTTCCCTCGGTGCCGACACCGGCACCACCGGCCCACTCCACGCCGGTGCACGCTTTACCGAAATGATCGACTTGCTGGGCGTACGCGTGCCCATGAGCTACCGCGTGCAGATCGCCCGGCGTCCCGACGAGTTCAAGACGGTGTTCACCTCACTGGCGGTCGACGGCTCGATTCACTACTTTTTGCAGGCCTTTCGCGACGGCACCCTGTTCAAGCGCGTGCTGACCTATGAAACCGAATTGCAGTTGGCCAGCCTCCATGAACGGATGATCGAGCTGTCGGCGATTGCACTGGACCGTCTCAAGCAGCGGATGGAAAACTCGCACTCTGTATAATTTTGAAACATTACCGCGACGCCCTCTGCGAAAAAGCAGGGAGAATGCCCCGCCTACTGCCCGGTATTGGACGAGACCTCGATGAAAACCCCCTTGCGATTGGCCCTGCTTTCAGCGCTGCTCACCACCACCTTGGCCCAGGCCGCCGACCTGATCCCCATCGATGTGCACCGCGACGCCAATTGCGGCTGCTGCAAAAAGTGGATCAGCCATCTGGAAAGCAACGGCTTCAAGGTCAACGACCATGTCGAAGCCGACATGAGCGCGGTCAAACAGCGGTTGGGCGTGGCCCCGCGCCTGGGCTCGTGCCATACCGCCGTGATCGACGGCAAGTTCGTCGAAGGCCATGTGCCCGCCGAGCAGGTATTGGCCTTGCGCAAGCGCGACGACCTGCTGGGAATCGCCGCACCGGGCATGCCCATGGGTTCGCCCGGCATGGAAATGGAGGGTCATGCCGAGGCGTATCAAGTCATCGGCCTGACCCGCGACGGTCAGGATGTGGTGGTGGCGGACTACCCGGCGCACTGATCGGTGCCGGTGGGTTACCTGGGGCTGTTTCTCGCCGCATTCGGCGCGGCGACGTTACTGCCGCTGCAATCGGAGGCGGTGCTGGTCGGCCTGTTGATCAGCGGGCATTACAGCCTGTGGTTACTGCTGGGGATTGCCACCTTGGGCAATGTCCTCGGCTCGCTGGTCAATTGGTGGCTGGGACGCTGGGTGGAACACTTCAAGCAGCGCCGCTGGTTTCCGGTCAGCGACAAGCAGTTGGAAAAAGCCCGCCACCATTACCAACGCTGGGGGCACTGGACGCTGCTGCTCAGTTGGGTGCCTGTCATAGGCGACCCGCTGACGTTGGTGGCCGGGGTGATGCGTGAGCCGTTGTGGCGGTTCCTGCTGCTGGTGACCCTGGCCAAGGGCCTGCGATACGCGGTACTCGCCGCTATCACCTTGCAGTGGGTGTTAATCCCCCGTTAATCCCCCGCAAACAGCATCCGAGCACTCTACTCGGAGCCCCGCCCATGCCTCTATCCCGTGCTTTTTGCATCGCCGGCCTGCTGACGGCCAGCATCGCCCCGGCGTTCGCCGCCAGCTATGGCCCTGAGCTGCAAGGCTTCCAATACCCCTATCCCCTCGAACATTTCCAATTCCAATCCCAAGGTAAATCCCTGCAAATGGGCTACATGGACGTGCCGGCCAAGGGGCAACCCAACGGCCGCAGCGTAGTACTGATGCATGGCAAGAACTTTTGCGGCGCCACCTGGGAAAGCACGATCAAGGCCTTGAGCGACGCCGGTTACCGGGTAATTGCACCGGACCAGATCGGCTTCTGCAGTTCCAGCAAGCCCGACCACTACCAGTACAGCTTCCAGCAGTTGGCCCTCAACACCCACCAACTGCTGGAAAAACTCGGCATTCAGAAGGCCACGCTGCTCGGCCATTCCACCGGCGGCATGCTCGCCACCCGTTACGCGCTGATGTACCCCGAGCAGACCGAACAGCTCGGGCTGGTCAATCCTATTGGCCTGGAAGACTGGAAAGCCTTGGGCGTGCCCTCGCTCAGCGTCGACCAATGGTATGCGCGGGAGCAAAAAGTCAGCGCCGAGGGGATTCGCAAGTACCAGCTCAACACCTATTACGTCGGGCGCTGGAAGCCTGAGTACGAGCGTTGGGTAGACATGTATGCGGGCCTGAGCAATGGCCCCGGGCACACGCTGGTCGCATGGAACTCGGCGTTGATTTACGACATGATCTTCACCCAGCCGGTGTACTACGAGTTCAAGAACCTGCAGATGCCCACCCTGTTGCTCATCGGTACCGCCGACACCACCGCCATCGGCAAAGACATTGCGCCGCCGGCGGTCAAGGCCAGGATCGGCAACTACGCGGTATTGGGCAAGCAAGTGGCCAAGCTGATTCCCCACGCCACACTGGTGGAGTTCCCAGGCCTGGGCCATGCGCCGCAGATGGAAGAGCCCGCGAAGTTTCACCAGGCGCTGTTGCAGGGGTTGAACGCCCTTTAATCCAACTTTTTCGAGGCACGCGAGCATGTCGGTACAGATCGCAGTCATTGATGATTGGCAGAATGTGGCCAGTGGCGTGGTGGATTGGTCGGTGCTGGAGGCCGTGGGGCAGGTGCATTTCCTGCACGATTACCCGGCAGATACCGCCACGATGATTGAGCGTTTGAAGGGGTTCGCGGTTATTTGCGTCATGCGTGAACGCTCGACCTTCGACAGAGCCCTGCTGCAGGGTCTGCCCAACCTCAAGTTGCTGGTCACCGGCGGCATGCGCAATGCCGCCATAGACCTTGCCGCCGCCAAGGCCCTGGGCATCCAGGTGTGCGGCACCGACAGCTATAAGCAAGCGGCGCCGGAGCTGACCTGGGCGCTGATCATGGCGTCTACGCGCAATCTGCTGGCCGAAGCCAGCTCACTGCGCGCGGGTGGCTGGCAGGTGGGCCTGGGAGGCGACCTGTACGGCAAGACCCTGAGCATTCTCGGGCTGGGCAGCATTGGCCAGAAGGTCGCGCAGTTCGCCCAGGTATTCGGTATGCGGGTGCTGGCCTGGAGCGAAAACCTCACGCCGGAGCGCGCGGCGCAAGCCGGGGTGACCTGGGTCAGCAAGCGCGAGCTGTTTGAGCAGGCCGACATTCTCACGATTCATTTGGTGCTCAGCGACCGCAGCCGTGGCCTGGTCGACGCCGAGGCATTGAGCTGGATGAAACCGACGGCCCGGTTGGTGAATACCGCGCGCGGGCCGATTGTTGATGAGCAGGCGCTGGTGCAGGCATTGACCGCTGGTCGCCTGGCAGGCGCGGCACTGGATGTGTACGCCGAAGAGCCGTTGCCGGTCGATCACCCGTTCCGCCACTTGCCCAACGTACTCGCCACTCCGCATGTGGGCTATGTAAGCGAGCAGAACTACCGGCAGTTCTATCAGCAGATGATTGAAGACATCCAGGCCTGGACCAATGGCGCGCCCATTCGCGTGCTCGGCTGACGCACCATTACAGGGCGGCTGCGCTACTGTGGAGAGGGAGCTTGCTCCCGTTGGGGCGCGAAGCGGCCCTGAAATCCAGGGAGCGCCTCGCATTCCAGCGGGAGCAAGCTCCCTCGCCACAGGCCCCCCGCCCCCACAAAAATCTCGTAGCGTACAACTTCGCATATCGTTACAAGTTTTTGTCCTACAAAATTCCCACATAAACCCTACAGGCTCTGGGATCTGTCCTAGACTGATGACCGATGGGTCCGTTCCAAAACAAAAACCCCGCAAAAAATCGAAACTTTCGAACTCTGCCGTAGGTCCAGTTTTAAGGTAAGGCGAGCGTATACGGTTCACAGCCCGATGCCCGTCTATCCAATCTATTTAAGCCGACCGTGCAACTGGCATAAGCCTTGCCAGTTTGTATAGCGCTTGTGCGCCTGGCCGCAGGATGCGGTCTTCGGAGCTAGTGGCAGCGGGCCATTAGCCAACCAACATTGGGAGAGAACTATGATCAGTGCCGCTGTAGATACTCAGGGAGAGCGTTTTAGTAAGGCGGCAGAGGGGCCAACGTCACTGGCCGACCTGCCCAACACTGTGCGGCCGATCGTGAGTAATAATCCCAATCGAAAGAAGGTATTGTTCGTCACCTCCGAGTTCGCCGACCTGGTGAAAACCGGTGGCCTGGGCGACGTGTCCGCGGCCCTGCCGCGCGCCATGGCTCATTTGCACGATGTTCGCGTCCTGATCCCCGGTTATCCGCAGGTGATGGAAAGCGACAACCCGATCCATATCATCGGTGAGCTGGGTGGCCACGCCGCGTTGCCGCCGTGCAAGATCGGGCGCATGGACCTCAAGGACGGCCTGGTCATCTATGTGCTGATCTGCCCCGAGCTCTACGAGCGCGAAGGCACGCCGTACGGCGCCAACAATGGTCGCGACTGGCCCGACAACCATATCCGCTTCGCCCGCCTGGGCCTGGCCGCTGCCGACATGGCCGCCAACCTCGCCCAGATCCACTGGTGCCCGGACCTGGTGCACGCCCATGACTGGCCCGCTGGCCTGGCACCCGCCTATATGCACTGGCGTGGGTCACGCACACCGACCCTGTTCACCATTCATAACCTCGCCTATCAGGGCGTGGTCAGCCTGGCCTCTACACCGGAGCTGGGCATTCCGCCGCACGCCCTGCAGCAGGAAGGCATGGAGTTCTACGGCAAGATGTCGTTCCTCAAGGCGGGCATGGCGTATTCCAGCCACATCACCACCGTGAGCGCGACCTACGCCCAGGAAATCACCACGCCGGAATTCGGCTGTGGTCTCGACGGTTTCCTCGCCGCCAAGACCCAGCAAGGCCTGCTCAGTGGCATCCCCAACGGCATCGATGAAAGCTGGGAAACCTCCACCGACACGCACCTGACCCATAACTTCAATATCGGTGACTGGGAAGGCAAGGCCGTCAATGCCGACCACGTGCGCGAACTGTTCGGCCTGCATGCTTCCACCGGCCCGCTGTTCGCGGTGGTCTCGCGCCTGGTTTACCAGAAGGGCCTGGACCTCACCGAAGCAGTAGCCAGCTTTATCGTCGAAAACGGCGGCCAGATCGCCATTATCGGGCGCGGCGAGCCGGAAGAAGAACAGGCCATGCGTGAACTGGCGCTGCGCTTCCCAGGCCAGGTCGGTGTACGCATCGGCTTCAACGAGACCGATGCGCGGCGCATGTTCGCCGGCAGTGACTTTCTGCTGATGCCTTCGCGCTACGAGCCCTGCGGCCTGAGCCAGATGTATGCCCAGCGCTTCGGCTCGCTGCCGGTGGCACGTAATACCGGCGGGCTGGCGGACACCATCGAGAATGGCGTCACCGGCTTCCTGTTCAATGAGTCCACCGTAGAAAGCTACGAAGAAGCCCTGAGCCGCGCGTTCCGGGTATTCGCCAATAAAGGCCTGCTCAACGCCATGCGCAGCCGCGCCATGACCCAACCCTTCAACTGGTGCCAGGCGGTGGAACCGTACGCCGAGCTGTATGAACAACTGGTGGCCAAGGCCTTGGGGAAATCGACTAAATAATCAAGGGAGGTCTTCATAGATGCCGTTACGGACTTTGGAAACCTGGCCCCACGGCGCATTCATGCTGGACGCGCAACACACGCGTTTTGCCTTGTGGGCGCCAGACGCGTTTTATGTCAGCGTTGAATTGGAAAACGGTAAATCCATCGCCATGCTGCCCCAGGCAGATGGCTGGTTCGAGACTGAAGTAAAGTGCCCGGCGGGCACGCGCTACCGCTACAACATTGATGGGGAAATGGATGTTCCCGACCCCGCGTCCCGGGCCCAGGCCTCGGACGTGCATGGTTGGAGCCTGGTAGTCGACCCGCTCGCCTACCCATGGCGCCACGCCAATTGGCAAGGCCGTCCCTGGCACGAAGCGGTGATCTACGAATTGCACGTAGGCGCGATGGGCGGCTACGCCGAAGTCGAAAAGCACCTGCCACGCCTGGCCGAGCTGGGCGTCACCGCGCTTGAATTGATGCCGCTGGCGCAATTTCCCGGTGAGCGCAACTGGGGTTATGACGGCGTGCTGCCCTACGCACCACACTCCTCCTACGGCTCGCCCGAGCAACTTAAACACCTGATCGACAGCGCCCACGAGCACGGCCTCGCCGTGATCCTCGACGTGGTTTACAACCACTTCGGCCCTGACGGCAATTACCTGGGCCAATACGCCAAGGGCTTCTTCCAGGAAGACGTGCACACGCCGTGGGGGGCCGGTATCGACTTCGAGCGTCGTGAAGTGCGGAATTTCTTCCTCGACAACGCACTGATGTGGCTGCTCGAGTACCGCTTCGACGGCCTGCGCCTGGACGCGGTGCACGCTATCGACAACCCCGGTTTCCTCCAGGAACTCGCGCATCGGGTACGCCAGCAGGTGGATACCGGTCGTCATGTGTGGCTGGTGCTGGAAAACGAGCTGAACCAGGCCAGCCTGCTCAAGGAGGATTTCGACGCGCAATGGAATGATGACTTCCATAACGTGCTGCACGTGTTGTTGACCGGCGAAACCGATGCCTATTACAGCGACTTTGCCCAGGACCCCACGACCAAACTCGCCCGCTGCCTGGGCGAAGGGTTTATCTATCAGGGCCACACCACCCGCCATGGTCATGAACGTGGCGAGCCGAGCAGTGAACTGCGGCCCACGGCCTTTGTGTCCTTCCTGCAGAACCACGACCAGATCGGCAACCGCGCCCTGGGCGAACGCCTGCACCAGCTTTGCTCGCCCCAGGCGCTCAAGGCTGCAACCGCCCTGCTGCTGTTGTCGCCGATGATTCCGCTGATGTTCATGGGGGATGAGGCGAACGCCAGCGAGCCGTTCCTGTTTTTTACCGACCACCACGGTGAACTGGCCGAAGCGGTGCGTGAAGGCCGGCGCAATGAGTTTGCCGACTTCGCAGCGTTCCACGATCCCGAGCGACGTGAACGCATCCCCGACCCCAACGCGCTGTCGACATTCGAGCAATCGGCCCCAGTGATCGCCGGCAACGAACACGCTCAGCTCTATCGCCAACTGCTCAGCCTGCGCCATCGGCATATCGTGCCGCACCTGCCTGGCGCCGAGGCATTGGGCGCGCAGGTGCTTGCCTACGCGGCCGTCAGTGCGCGCTGGCGCCTGGGTAACGGCAGCCTGCTGCAGATCGACCTGAACCTGAGCGCCACGCCGCTGGATCACCCGGCGACCGCGCCGGTC
This sequence comes from Pseudomonas sp. B14(2022), assembly GCF_012030485.1. Taxonomy (NCBI): domain Bacteria; kingdom Pseudomonadati; phylum Pseudomonadota; class Gammaproteobacteria; order Pseudomonadales; family Pseudomonadaceae; genus Pseudomonas; species Pseudomonas sp. B14(2022). The sequence goes on along the minus strand of NZ_JAAUVM010000025.1, from coordinate 50,507 downwards.
CTGTTTGAAACGCCGGCCCTACAAGGTGCGCAACTGCCGCCCTTCAGCGCCCGCGTCACTTTATCCCCTGTTGGAGAGCACCCTTGAGCGAAGCGAACCTGGAAATCCTCGCCAGCCGCGCGGGCCTGGCCGTCGATTGGATCGATGCAAACGGCCGCCCGCAACGAGTGACACCCGACGCCCTGCGCGCGGTTCTCAAAGGCCTGGGCCACCCGGCCGACAGCGATGCCGACATCAACGCCAGCCTGCTTGAACTGGAGCGCGTGCAACAAGACAAGCACCTGCCGCCCCTGATGACCGTCGACAGCGGTGAAGGCCTCGACCTGGCTCGCTACTTCGAACCTGACACCCTGTGCCGGGTCAACCTCGAAGGCGGCGAGACCCTGGAGCTGCGCCTCGACGGCGACTCCGTATTGCCCGGCGTTATCGCCCTGGGCTACCACCACGTGCATATCAACGACCAAAGCTTCACCTTGGCCGTCGCACCCACCCATTGCTACAGCGTGGCCGAAGCGGTGGACACCCGGCCCGCCCGCGCCTGGGGCCTGAGCGCCCAGCTGTATTCACTGCGCCGCTTGGGCGATGGCGGTTTCGGCGACACCCTGGCCCTGGAACACCTGGCCCGCTCCGCCGCCGAACGCGGCGCCGATGCGCTGGCGATCAGCCCGATGCACGCGATGTTCAGTGCCGACACCGAACGCTACAGCCCGTACTCGCCGTCCAGCCGCCTGTTCCTCAACAGCCTGTATGCCTCGCCCGCCTGTATTCTGGGTGAACGCGAGGTGCGCAATGCGATTGAAGCCATTGGCCTGGAAGAAGAGTTGCACGCGCTGGAACAGCACACCCTGATCGACTGGCCTGTCGCCGCCCAGGCCAAACAGCGCCTGCTACGCGCGCTGTATGAAGACTTCCGTCACGGCCATCACCCGCAGCACGCCGACTTTCTGAGCTTTCGCCAGGCCGGTGGCGAGGCCCTGGAGAACCATTGCCGCTTCGAAGCCGTGCAGGCTGTGCGCGCCGCTGCAGGCGAGGACCTTGACTGGCGCCACTGGCCCGAAGAGTGGCGTTCGCCGCAGAGCCCTGCGCTGGTTGCGTTCGCCGAAGAGCATCACGCCGAGATCGGCTTCTACGCCTTCGGCCAATGGCTGATCGCCCGTTGCCTGGAGCGCGCCCAACAAGCCGCCAAAGGCAGCGGCATGGGGGTCGGCTTGATCGCTGACCTGGCCGTCGGCGCCGACGGCGGTGGCAGCCAGGCCTGGAGCCGCCAGGATGAGTTGCTGGCCGACCTGACCGTGGGCGCGCCACCCGACATCCTTAACCGCGCCGGCCAGGGCTGGGGCATTTCCGCGTTCTCGCCCGAGGGTCTCAAGCGCAACGGCTTCCGCGCGTTTATCGAGATGCTGCGGGCCAACTTCGCCCATGCCGGCGGCTTGCGCATCGACCATGTAATGGGCCTGCAACGCCTGTGGGTGATTCCCATGGACGCCTCGCCGCGTGAAGGCGCTTACCTGTATTACCCGGTAGACGACCTGTTGCGCCTGCTGGCGCTGGAATCCCACCGCCACCAGGCCATCGTGCTCGGAGAAGACCTCGGCACGGTGCCCGATGGGCTGCGCGAAAAACTCATCGCCCGCTCGATCCTCGGCATGCGCGTGCTGTTGTTCGAACAGGGCCACGATGGCCAGTTCAACCCGATCCTGGACTGGCCGGATAACGCCCTGGCCACCACCAGCACCCACGATTTGCCGACCCTCAACGGTTGGTGGCACAGCGGTGATATCGACTGGAACGTCCAGCTGGGCCTGATCGATGCCCCTACCGTGGAGCAATGGAGCGAACACCGCCTGCGTGAACGCCAGGCGCTGCGCCAGGCCTTGAGCCAGGACCCGCAGAACTTCGTCGATGAGATCCGCAACGAAACCGACCACATGATCGACGCCAGCGTGCGCTACCTCGGCCACACCCGTGCGCCGCTGGTGCTGTTGCCGCTGGAAGACGCCCTGGGCCTCGAAGAACAAGCCAACCTGCCCGGCACCACCGACACCCACCCTAATTGGCGCCGTCGTTTACCGGGCGAGGCTTCCAGCCTCCTCGACAACGCCGGTGCCGCGCGCCGCCTCGAACTGCTGGCCGTCGCGCGCAACCAAGCCTATGAGCGAGACCGATGAAAGCCCTCCCCCTGCGCGCTACCCAGCGCCTGCAATTTCACAAAGGTTTTACCCTGGATGACGCGGTACCCCTGGTGCCGTATTTCGCCCAATTGGGCATCAGCCACCTGTATGCCTCGCCATTGTTGAGCGCCCGCGCCGGCTCCATGCATGGCTACGATGTGGTCGACCCCACCAGCGTTAACCCGGAGCTGGGCGGCGAACCGGCCTTGCGCCGTCTGGTCGCAGCCCTACGCGAACACGATATGGGGCTGATCCTCGATATCGTGTCCAACCATATGGCTGTGGGCGGCGCCGACAACCCTTGGTGGCTGGACCTGTTGGAATGGGGCCGCTTGAGCCCCTACAGCGAATTCTTCGACATCCAATGGCATTCGCCCGACCCGCTGCTCAAGGGCCAATTGCTCATGCCCTTCCTCGGCAGCGACTACGGCGAAGCTTTGCAGAGCGGTACGCTGACGCTGCATTTCGATGCGGCACACGGCGTGTTTTACGTTGAGCACTACGAACACCGCTTCCCTATCTGCCCACGGGATTACGCGGCCATCCTCGGTGCCGACGAGCGGCTCAAACCTCTGGCCGACCGCTTCAGCGCCCTGGCCTATCAGGATGATGCCTACGCCGAAGCCGCCTGGCTCAAGCAGGTATTGGCCGAACGCGCCACAGAAGTCCTGGAGACTATCGAACAGCGGCTGACCGAGTTCGACGGACGCACGCCGGAGGGCTTCAACCGTCTGCACCACCTGCTCGAGCAACAGGCCTATCGCCTGGCCAGCTGGCGCACGGCGGCAGACGACATCAACTGGCGGCGCTTCTTCGACGTCAACGAACTCGGCGGGTTGCGCGTGGAGCGCACCGCTGTGTTCGAAGCCACCCACGGCAAGATCTTCGAACTGATCAGCGAAGGCTTGGTGGATGGCCTGCGCATCGACCACATCGACGGCCTGGCCGATCCGCGCGGTTACTGCCGCAAGCTGCGGCGTCGGGTGGATTCGCTGTCGCCCGAGCGGCACTTGCCGATCTTCGTGGAAAAAATCCTCGGCGAGGGCGAAACCCTGCGCGAAGACTGGCAAGTGGACGGCACCACCGGCTACGAATTCATGAACCAGTTGTCGCTGCTGCAACACCATCCCGAGGGCTTTGCGCCGCTGGCGGACTTATGGACGCGGCACAGCGAACGGCCCTCGGCGTTTATCGAAGAGGCGCGGCTGGCCCGCCAGCAAATCCTCAACGGCTCCCTCGGCGGCGACTTTGAAAGCGTGGCCCAGGCCCTGTTGCAAGTGGCCCGCGACGATGTGATGACCCGCGACCTGACCCTCGGCGCGATCCGTCGCGCGTTGCAGGAGCTGATCGTGCATTTCCCGGTGTACCGCACCTATATCAGCGCCCGCGGCCGTAGCGCCGACGACGACAAAGTGTTCCAGCAGGCCCTGGACGGCGCCCGTACGACACTTGGCGAGGGCGACTGGCCGGTGCTCGAACACCTGGAAAAATGGCTCGGCGGCCAACCCTGGCGCAATCGCCCGGTGGGCCGTGAGCGCAAGATCCTTAAGCATGCCTGTGTGCGCTTCCAGCAACTGACCTCGCCGGCTGCCGCCAAGGCCGTGGAAGACACCGCGTTCTACCGCTCGGCCGTGCTGCTGTCGCGCAACGATGTGGGCTTCAGTACCGAGCAGTTCAGCGCGCCGTTGGCCGAGTTTCACGCCATCAATCAACAGCGTTTGCAGGCCTTCCCCGACAACCTGCTGGCCACCGCCACCCATGACCACAAGCGTGGCGAAGACACCCGTGCGCGCCTGGCCGTGCTCAGCGAGTGCGCGCCGTGGTACGTCGAGCAAGTGGAGCATTGGCGCACCCTGGCAGCACCGTTGCGCGACGACGCGACCACACCGTCGGCCGGCGATGAGCTGATCCTGTATCAGGTGCTGCTGGGCAGTTGGCCGCTGGACCAGGCCGAAGACTTCGAGGGCTATCACCAGCGACTGTGGCAGTGGCAACAAAAAGCCCTGCGCGAAGCCAAGTTGCAGAGCAGTTGGAGCGCGCCCAACGAGGCCTATGAACAGGGGGTCGAAGCCTTTCTCACACGTCTGCTGCTCAGTGATGAAGGTCAGCCGCTGCGCAGCGCAATCGGCAGCGCCGCCCAGGCCATCGCCCCCGCCGGCGCGGTCAACGGACTGGCGCAAACTTTGCTTCGCATTACCGTGCCGGGTGTGCCGGACCTGTACCAGGGCGATGAGTTCTGGGACTTCAGCCTGGTGGACCCGGACAACCGTCGTCCGGTGGATTTCACCGCGCGGCAACACGCACTCAATACCCTGCCGGACATCGGCGAACTGTTGTTCAACTGGCGTGACGGGCGTATCAAGCAAACATTGATTGCCCACGTACTGGCCTTGCGCAAGGCCCATCCGGACGTGTTCCGCAACGGCCGCTATACAGCACTGGAAGTCGTCGGCCGACACGCCGAACGGGTGGTCGCGTTCTGCCGCGAACACCAGGGCAAACGCCTGCTGGTGGTGGTGCCACGTTGGTCCCATGACCTGCTTGAAAACGGTGTGCATCCCCAGATCAATGCGCAGGTTTGGGGCGATACCCGGGTGAAATTACCGTTCGCCATGCCAACGCAAAACTGGAAGGGACTTTTTCATACAGGCGCAGTCACACCAGACAAGGAGCTGTTGATCAGCACTGCCCTGGGGGATTTCCCGGTCAATGTCTTTATCAATTCTGATGATCAAGAAAGCTGAAAATTTTCTGTGAGGAGCATTGTGATGAGTACTGAAGACAAACGCATACGCGAACTGGCGCATCAGATCTGGGAGTCTGAAGGCAAACCCCACGGGGAAGACGCGCGCCACTGGGAGATGGCGCGCAAGCTGGCCGAAGCCGAAGCACTGACGCCGAGCAAACCCAAGCCCGCCGCCAAGCCCAAGACCGCCCCCAAGCCTGCGGCAAAGGCCAAGCCACCTGCGCCAACCGCGAGCAAACCGGCGCCCCCGGCGGCCAAGAAGCCGCCAGCGCCGAAAAAGCCCAAGGCTTAACGCGCACGGCGCCACGAACCTTTTGCCGGCGCTGTCGGCAAAAGGCGACTTCACTCTTCTTCTCATCCGCTGAACACACGTCAGCAGGGCCGCGTTCGGCCCGAAAAAATAGCCTTGCAGGAGCAACTCAATGAGCAAACCCCATAAGACCCCATCGACGCCGGGTAACGAGCCGTCGCGGATTCGTGAAGGTTTGCCCTTCCCCCTCGGCGCTACCTGGGATGGCCTGGGTGTGAACTTCGCGCTGTTCTCGGCCAACGCCGAGAAAGTCGAACTGTGCCTGTTCGACGACACCGGCGAAGTGGAACTCGAGCGCATCGAATTGCCCGAATACACCGACGAAATATTCCACGGTTACTTGCCCGACGCCCACCCTGGGCTGATCTACGGCTACCGTGTGTACGGCGCTTATGATCCGGCCAATGGTCATCGTTTCAACCACAACAAATTGCTGATCGACCCCTACGCCAAACAGCTGGTGGGCGAACTCAAATGGTCCGAAGCGCTGTTCGGCTACACCATCGGCCACCCGGATGACGACCTCAGTTTCGACGAGCGTGACAGCGCACCGTTCGTGCCCAAGTGCAAGGTCATCGACCCGGCGCACACCTGGGGCAACGACCAGCCGGTGCGGGTGCCATGGGACCGTACGATCATTTACGAAACCCACTTGCGCGGCATCAGCATGCGCCACCCTTCGGTGGGCGAAGACGTGCGCGGCACCTGTGCCGGGTTGATGGAAGATGACGTGCTCAAGCACATCCGCCAGTTGGGCATCTCGTCGGTGGAATTGCTGCCGGTACACGCCTTCGTCAACGACCAGCATCTGCTGGAAAAAGGCATGACCAACTACTGGGGCTACAACAGCATTGCGTTCTTCGCCCCCGACCCGCGTTACCTGGCCAGCGGCAAGATCGCCGAGTTCAAGGAGATGGTTGCGCACCTGCACGAGCAGAAGCTGGAAGTGATCCTCGACGTGGTCTACAACCACACCGCCGAGGGCAACGAGCGGGGCCCGACCCTGTCCATGCGCGGCATCGACAACGCTTCGTACTACCGGCTGATGCCCGACGACAAGCGCTTCTACATCAACGATTCCGGCACCGGCAACACCCTGGACCTGAGCCACCCCTGCGTGCTGCAAATGGTTACCGACTCCCTGCGCTACTGGGCTACCGAAATGCACGTCGATGGCTTCCGCTTCGACCTGGCGACCATTCTTGGGCGCTACCGCGACGGTTTTGACGAGCGCCACAGTTTCCTCGTGGCCTGCCGCCAGGACCCGGTGCTGCGCCAGTTGAAAATGATCGCTGAGCCATGGGACTGCGGTCCCGGCGGCTACCAGGTGGGCAACTTCCCACCGGGCTGGGTTGAATGGAACGACCGTTTCCGCGACACCGTACGTGCCTTCTGGAAAGGCGATGACGGCCAACTGGCAGACTTCGCCGGGCGCATGACCGCCTCGGGCGAGATGTTCAACCATCGTGGCCGCCGCCCCTACAGCTCGGTGAATTTCATCACCGCCCACGACGGTTTCACCCTGCATGACCTGGTGTCTTACAACGACAAGCACAACGAAGACAACGACGAGAACAACCAGGACGGCAGCAACAACAACCTGTCCTGGAACCACGGCGTGGAAGGCCCGACCGACGACCCGGAAATCAACGCACTGCGCCTGCGCCAGATGCGCAACTTCTTTGCCACGCTGCTGCTGGCCCAGGGCACGCCGATGATCGTGGCCGGAGATGAATTCGCCCGCACCCAGCACGGCAACAACAACGCCTACTGCCAGGACAGCGAGATCGGCTGGGTCAACTGGGAACTGGACGATGACGGCAAGGCGTTGCTCAAGTTCGTCAAGCGCCTGATCAAGCTGCGCCTGGCCTACCCGATCCTGCGTCGTGGACGCTTCCTGGTGGGCGACTACAACGAAGACATCGGCGTCAAGGACGTCACCTGGTTGTCGCCGGACGGCAACGAGATGACCACCGAACAGTGGGAAGACAGCCACGGCCGTTGCCTGGGCATGCTGATGGATGGCCGCGCCCAGGAAACCGGGATTCGCCGTGCAGGTGCCGACGCCACTCTGTTGCTGGTGGTAAACGCCCACCACGACGTGGTCAATTTCCGTCTGCCGCCGGTGCCAGAGGGTGAGTTCTGGACCTGCATGCTCGACACCAACGAGCCAGCAGTGCGTGGCCAGGAACGCTTTGAGTTCGACCACGAGTACGGCGTGACCGGGCGCTCGCTGCTGCTGTTCGAACTGCAGCGTGACGACGAGGTGTGACATGGCACTGCATGGATTCCTTCAAGGCTTCCAGGACTATGCGGACACGCAGGACCTGGGCAAGGCCCTGAGGGCACTTCAGGAGGTTGGCCTGGATCAGTTGCCACTGCCTGGCAGCGGCGACACACTGGGGCGGTTCAGCCGCCTTGCACAAGTGGCAGGCCATGACCTGCGCTTATGCAAACTGTTCGAAGGCCACACCGACGCATTGGCGATCATTGCCGAACTCGACAGCCCGCTGCCGCCCCTGGGCAGCCTCTGGGGCATGTGGGCTGCAGAACCGCCGAGCGCCAAAGTGCAGGTGCGCCGCGATGGTCATCGCCTGCGCCTGGACGGGCGTAAAGCCTGGTGTTCCGGGGCGGCGGTGGTCAGCCATGGTTTGTTGACGGCTTGGGATGAACAAGGCAGCCAGCAATTGGTGGCGGTGCAGATGGATCAGCCGGGCATCACTGTCACCAACGACGGTTGGAATGCCGTGGGTATGGCCGCCACTGGCAGCGTCGAGGTCGTCTTTGACGGCGCTCATGGCATTGCCGTGGGCGGCCCCGGCGACTACCTCTCGCGCCCTGGGTTCTGGCAAGGCGGCATTGGCATTGCCGCCTGCTGGTACGGTGCGGCACAACGCCTGGCAGAGGTGCTGCGCGATCACTGCAGCAAGCGCCCGGAACCCCATGCCCTCGCGCACCTCGGCGCCGTTGACAGTGCACTGAACGGCGCGGCCTGTGTGCTGCGCGCCAGCGCTCTGCAGATCGACCGCGAACCCAAGGCTGACGCCCGGCAACTGGCCCAGCAGGTACGCGCGTGCATCGAGGACAGCGTCGAGCAGGTCATGCGGCATGTCGGCCGAGCTGTGGGCGCAGGGCCGTACTGCAAGGATCCGCACTTTGCCCAGTTGATGGCGGACCTGCCGGTGTATGTCCGCCAGAGCCATGCCGAACGCGACCTGGCCGGCCTCGGCGAACTGGTCGCCGGGGACCCCACAGGCAGGTGGCAATTATGAAACCCAACCCGATTGTAGGCCAGGGCACGCCACTGCACCGCTGGCAGGACTCGGCGCTGATGGCCGAACTGCCGCAGATCAGCGTCGAACAACTGGTACCCGAGGGCCACCGCGCGGTGATCATCGCCCCGCACCCGGATGACGAAGTGTTGGGCTGTGGCGGCCTGTTGCAAGGCTTGGCCGAGTTGGGCCGGCCCATTCAATTGATTTCGGTCACCGATGGCAGCGCCAGTCACCCCGGTTCCACACACTGGTCGGTGGAGCGCTTGAGCGTGGTACGCCCGCAGGAGTCGGCACAGGCCCTGCATCGCCTCGGCGTGCCGTTGCACAGCCTGAAATGGTTGCGGGCCGGCTTCAGCGACGGCCAGGTGGCGGCGCGGGAAGAGCAGCTCAGCGCCTTCATCCAGCGCCACCTCAAACCCGCGGATGTGGTGTTTACCACCTGGCGCGAAGACGGCCATTGCGATCACGAGGCCGTTGGCCGCGCGAGCGCCAAGGCGGCGCACGCGGTGGGTGCGGCCCTCTATGAGCTGCCGGTGTGGACCTGGCACTGGGCATCTCCCGAGAACAGCCTGGTGCCCTGGCACCGCGCCCGCAAGCTCCCGCTGAGCTGTGAAGCCGTCGCGCGTAAACGCCACGCCATCCACGCGTTCGCCAGCCAGTTGGAGGGTGACCCGCAGATCGGACTGCCGCCGGTGCTGGCGCCCTATGTGGTGGAGCGTCTGCTGCAACCTTTTGAAGTGGTATTTGTATGAGTGTGGCGACGCCGTATTTCGATCAACTGTTTGCCGGTAACGACGACCCCTGGGCCTTTCGACAACGCTGGTACGAGCGACGCAAACGTGCGCTGACCCTGGCGCTGTTGACTCGGCCGCGCTATGCCTCGGTGTTCGAACCCGGCTGCGCCAATGGCGAATTGAGCTTCGAGCTGGCCCCGCGCTGTGACCACCTGCTGTGTTGCGACACGGCCTCGGCCGCCGTCGCCCTGGCACGCAGCCGCTTGCTGGGCTTTGCCCATGCCCAGCTGGAGCAGAGCCGCCTGCCCGAGCAATGGCCGACAGGCGAATTCGATCTGATCGTCTTGAGCGAACTGTGCTACTACCTCGACAGCGATGACCTGTGCCGCTTGATCGATCGCGTCCTCAGCAGCCTCACCGCCAATGGCCAGGTGCTGGCCTGCCACTGGCGCCCGGCTATCGACGGTTGCCCGCAAACCGCCGAACAGGTGCATGCCCTGCTCCATGAGCGGCTGGCGATGCCCTTGGTCGCCACCCACCACGAACACGATTTCCTGCTCGACCTGTGGAGCCGTGACGGCACTTCGGTCGCCACCCTCGAGGGCCTGCGATGATCGGCATTCTGATCCCGGTACATAACGAAGAGGCGTTGCTCGGCGGCTGCCTGGAGGCAGCATTGGTCGCGGCCAGCCACCCAGGCTTGCTGGGCGAAACAGTGCAGATCCTGGTGGTGCTCGACAGTTGCAGCGATGCCAGTGCCGCGATTGCCGAGGGTTTCCCGGTGCAGCGCCTGGAAGTCCAGGCACGTAACGTCGGCCACGTGCGCGGGGTAGGCGCGCGGCACCTGCTCAACCAGGGCGCACGCTGGATTTCGTGCACCGACGCCGACAGCCGCGTGGCCCCCGATTGGCTGGTAGCCCAGCTGGCATTGGGCGCCGACGCGGTGTGCGGCACGGTGACCGTCGACGCCTGGAGCGAAGGGTTCGAGCCGGCGGCGCAGATCCGTTACCAGCAGGCATACCAGGCCCGGGACGGTCACCGTCATATCCACGGCGCCAACCTGGGCATCAGTGCCGGGGCGTATGTGCGCGCCGGAGGGTTCGAACCGCTGCCCTGTCACGAAGATGTGCAATTGGTGCGCGACCTCGAGCGCTGCGGTGCGTCCATCGCCTGGAGCCACGCCCCGCAAGTCATCACCAGCGCGCGTCTGGAGGCCCGTGCCCAAGGCGGGTTCGGCGATTATTTGAAGAGCCTGATGTGCGCGTCTTGAAAAAAACGACATTGCAAAATGTAAAAGTGACCAATCCTTGTCTATGCTGATGACGCCTTGCTGGTAATTCAGGGTTGGATTGCCATGCGCACACCACGGCGGAGTCTGTGGTGAATAAATAGAGTCGTCCCATCAACGGGGCATGACCCAGCATCAACCGACAAGGATGTAATTCCCATGAAGCCTGCCTCTCTTAGTGAAGGCCATCGCGGCCCCGCGCAAATCTGGAACAGCGCACCGCAGCTGGCGCAAATCCCGCCTATCTCTACCGCTTCGCTGGTGCCCGCCGGCGCGCGCGTGGTGATCATCGCGCCCCATCCCGGCGACGAGGTGGTGGCCTGCGGTGGTCTACTGCAATTGCTCAGCACCCTGGAACACCCTCTGCAACTGATCTCCATCACTGACGGCAGCGCCAGCCACCCGGGCTCATGCGTATGGCCGGCCAGACGCCTGAGTGTGGTGCGCCCCCAGGAAAGCGCCGAAGCGCTGCGCCGCCTGGGCATGCCCTTGCACAGCCTGAAGTGGATTCGCGGCGGTTTCTGCGACAACGCCCTCGCCGCTCGCGAGCCGCAGTTGAGCCAATTTATCGCGCGCTACCTGCAACCGGGCGACGTGGTGTTTACCACGTGGCGCAACGACGGCAATGACGACCATGACGTCGTCGGCCGTGCCAGCGCCAAAGCCTGCAGCCTGGTGGGTGCGCAACTGTATGAACTGCCGATCTGGGCCTGGCACTGCCCCGCCCGCGAGGGTGCGATGATCCCCTGGCAACGGGCACGCAAGGTACGCCTGGACACCTGGACCGTGGCGCGCAAGCTCCACGCCGCCCATGCGTATGCCAGCCAGTTGGCGGGCGACCCGCAGATTGGCCTGGCGCCGATATTGGCCCAGGTGCTGCTGGAGCGTATGCGCGAGCCTTACGAAATTGTGTTTGTGTAATCGCCCACTCGTCTGTACCTGTTATTTCTGACAGTGGCGCCCCGCACGATGTGTGGCTATGGTGCAAAAAGCGCTGCACAGCTTGAGGTGCAGTCGAGAAAGCCATGCCAACCCTTTGCATTGGCCGGTGTTTTCGAACAGGTAACCCGTCGTCCCTGATCCGTATCGCGCGTCACGTTGTCATGGTCTGGCCTGCACCTGCCTTTGCCGGTATCGGTGCAACTCTCCCCTCTCGCGAGGACGGATCATGCGCTCACAGACTTTGCCCCTGCTGTACCTGGTTGCCTTGGCGACGTTGCCGCCCGCGTCTTACGGGGCGTGTACCATCAGCAACACCGCCGGCGATGACCTCTCTTCCTGCGACAGCGGCACGGCGCCGGGGTTTACCGACAGCGCGGGCAACAACACCCTGAACATCAGCACCACGGGACGAGTTACCGGGAATGTGACCTATGGCGCCGGCAACGATCTGGTGGATGTGAACGGGCCGAGTGCCGGGATCGACGGCAACCTCAACCAGGGCGATGGCAGTAATATTTTCCGCCTGAATCTGGGCAGCATCACCGGCAGCGTAAGCCAGGGCTCGGGCGCGGATGTGGCACAGATCAGCGGCGGCCAGGCCGGCGCCGTCACCCAAGGCGCAGGTGTCGACAGCTACGCCCAGAGCGGCGGCACCATTGCTTCACTGGCCCAAGGCGATGGCCTGGATACCTTCAACATGAGTGGCGGCACCATCACCGGAGCCTTCGAGGATGGCGACCAGGCCAAGATGAGCGGTGGCAGCATCGGCCGGGTCGACATGAAGCTCGACAACAACCTGTTCGATATGTCGGGTGGCAGGATCATCGGCAACCTGGTGGCCGGCTTCGGCAACGACACCATCCTGATCTCGGGCACGGCCTTTGTCGGCGGCAACATCAGTGTCAGCGGTGGCAACGACGTCGTGACCGTCTCGGGTGGCGACGTCAACGGGCAGATACTCCTCAGCTTTGGCAACGACGAGTTCGGCTGGACGGGCGGAAACCTGCACTCGTTCGTGCTGATGGGCGCGGGTGACGATACTGCGGTGCTGCAAAACCTGGTCAATGCCCAACTGGCTGCGGCGCAATTGGTCGACGGCGGCCTGGGTGTCGACACGCTCACACTGGACAATACCAAGGCAGGCGATCCGGGCCTGTTTCCCAACTGGGAAAGCATTCGTCTGGACAACCAGTCGCAGCTGACCCTGGGCGGAACGCTGAAACTGGGTGACAGCGCCACCGGCACCGGCAGCCTGAGCATCGACGGGACCAGTGAACTGTTGATCGGCACAGGGGTGATCGACCCATTTACGGCTGGCCAATGGGTGAACGTCACTAACAGCGGCACCCTCAACATGACCACCGGCAACACCCGTACCAGCGACACCCTGACCATCAATGGCAATTACACCGGCGACAACGGGCGGCTTGCACTGCAAAGCGCCTTGGGTGCGGATGATTCCCCCAGCGACAAACTCATTATCAACCAGGGCACCCTCGCCGGTACCACCGCCCTCAACGTCACGAACCTCGGCGGCGCGGGGGCGGCGACCCTGCAGGACGGCATCCAGGTGGTGCAGGCCCTCAACGGCGCCTCTGGCAGCGGTAACGCGTTTACGCTGGTCGGGCCGGTGTCCGCCGGGGCGTTCGACTACTACCTGTTCAAGGGCGGCGTAACGGCCGGTACGGCGGAGAACTACTACCTGCGCTCGACGATCCCCGTGGTGCCGCCTGGCCCGGTGATTATCGTGCCGTTACCCACCCCGGTTCCCGGTGAACCACCGCTGCCGCCCAATCCCGGGACCGAACCGATCCCTATTTATCGTCCGGAAGTGCCGATCTACGCTGCATTGTTTCCCGCCGCACAGCAACTCGTGCAGGGCATGCTCGGCACCTTCCACCAGCGTATGGGTGACCAAAGCCAACAGTTGCACACCGGCCCATTCACGTCGGGCTGGGGACGGACCTACGGTAATAGCACGCGCCAGAGTTTTACCGGGACGGTCAGCCCGTCGCTCGACAGTTCGGTGACCGGCTTCCAAGTGGGTAGCGACCTGTACGCCAGCACCTACGACAATGGCCTGACCCAACGCAGCGGGTTCTTCGTCGGCCACAGCACCCTCAAAGGCAATATCAAAGGCTTCAACGGTGGCTGGCAGGACAAGGACGCCGGCAAGACCACCTTGCGCGGGGACAGCCTGGGGGTTTACTGGACACTGATCAGGGCCAACCAGGCCTACCTCGACCTGGTCTTGATGGGCACCCGCTTCGACGGCAATAACGAGTCGGATCGTGGCGTGAAGATGGACACCCGGGGGCACAATGTCACGGCGTCCGCCGAAGTCGGCTGGCCGTTTGCCGGGATGGGTAACTGGGTGGTTGAACCCCAGGCGCAACTGATCGTCGGCAAGACCAAACTGGATAAGCAAAACGACGGGATCTCTGACGTCTCCTATGACGCCGACACCACCGTCACCAGCCGCCTGGGTGTACGCCTGCGCGGTGACTATCAGGTCCGCAGCATGCCGCTTCAACCCTACGTACGGGCGAATGTCTGGCACACCAGTGCCGGGCAGAACACCGTCACCTTCAACGACGTGACAGCAATCGACACTGAGCAGAAGTCCACCACCCTGGACCTGAGCGCCGGCGCCACGCTGAAGGTGGCCACGGGCATCAGCCTGTACGCCGAGGTGGGCTACAACCGCAACCTGGACAGCAACACCTTCAACGGCCGCCAGGGCACGGTCGGCCTGAGAATGGATTTCTAATCACCTATGACCGGGATTGACCACCCCGGCCGCCTTGAAGCGTGAAAACTGAAAGGCAATGTCCAGCCAGATAAACCAGGCCGGCATTACGCATAGCGCCAAGCGTGTATCCGGCCGCAACGCCAGCAGGCACAACACGAAGGCCAGGAACGCCAGGGAAAACCAGGCCATCGGCACACCGCCGGGCATCTTGTAGAGGGATTTGGCGTGCAGATCCGGGCGTTTTTTACGGTAGGCGATATAGGACGCGAGGATGGTCGACCAGGTGAAAATCACCAGGATCGCCGACACCGTCGACACAATCGTGAAGGCAGTCATCACCTCCGGCACCACAAACAGCAGCGCCAGGCCGAGCAGCATCAAAAACGTGGTAAATGCCAGGCTGATAAACGGCACGCTGCTTTTCGACAGCCGACCGAAGATACCCGGTGCGTCCCCCAGGTCTGCCAGGCCGAATAACATGCGGCTGGCGGAAAACACTCCACTGTTGGCCGACGATGCCGCCGAGGTCAGCACCACGAAATTGACGATCCCCGCCGCAGCCGGAAAGCCTGCTACCAAAAAAAACTCAACGAACGGACTTTTGCTCGGCGACACCTGTTGCCACGACGTCACCGCAATGATGCACGCCAGGGCCAGCACGTAGAACAGGATGATGCGCAGCGGTATCGAGTTGATCGCCTTGGGCAAGGTCTTCTCCGGCGCACGGGTTTCAGCCGCTGCGGTGCCGATCAGTTCGGTGCCGGCAAAGGAAAAGATCGCCATCTGGAACCCGGCGAAAAAGCCGAACAGGCCATTGGGAAACGCCGCCTGTTTATCCAGCAGGTGGCTCAAGGACGCCGTGACGCCAGTGGGCGAGACAAACGAGCTGGCAATCAGCACCACACTCACACCGATCAGGGTCAGCACCGCGATGATCTTGATGATCGCGAACCAGAACTCCACTTCACCGAACAGTTTTACCGTCAGCACGTTCAACGCGAACAGCGTCAGCAGCATGCCCACCGCCGGGATCCACGCCGGCACATGCGGGAACCAGTACTGGAAAAACCCGCCGACCACCACCGCATCCCCCACCACCGCCACGCTCCAGCTCAGCCAGTACGACCAGCCGAGAAAGAACGCCGCACGCGGCCCCAGGTAAGCGCCGGCAAAGTCGGCGAAGCTCTTGAAGTTGAGGTTGGACAGCAGCAGCTCACCCATGGCGCGCATCACGAAATACACGAACAGCCCGATGATCATGTAGATCAGGATGATCGAGGTACCGGACAACGCGATGATCTTGCCGGAGCCCATGAACAGGCCGGTGCCGATCGCACCGCCCATGGCCATCAACTGGATATGGCGGTTGCTCAGGGTGCGTTGCAATGCAGGCTTTTCACAAAACCCGGACGTGGTTGTTTTCATCACAAAACCTCTTGTTATGTTTTTGAGTTTTGGCAGAAAAAAGAATCGAGCGCGTGTTGTTATTGGCTCAGGCGGTCTTGCTTTCGAAGCCGTGCAGGACGTTGACGGCATTGATGCCGATCTCATCGACCATGTAGCCGCCTTCCATCACGAACAGTGTCGGGACGCCGACGCTGGCGATGAGCTCGCCCATGCTGAGGAAGTCCTGGCTGTCGAGCAGGAAGTGGCTGATGGGGTCGTCCTTGAAGGTGTCGACGCCGAGGGAGATCACCAGCACGTCGGGGGCGAAGTGTTTCAGTTGCTGGCAAGCGTGGATCAGCGCGGTTTTGTACTGACCCCACGTGGTGTTTTTCGGCAAAGGGTAATTAAGGTTGAAGCCCTCCCCGGCACCTGCGCCGCGTTCGCTGGCGGCGCCGGAAAAATACGGATAGGACACCGAAGGCTCGCCGTGCAGGGAGATGAACAGCACATCCGGGCGGTCGTAGAAAATATTCTGCGTACCGTTACCGTGGTGGAAATCCACATCCAGTACCGCGACGCGCTTGGCGCCTTGGGTGATGGCCTGTTGCGCGGCAATCGCGGCGTTGTTGAGGTAGCAATAGCCGCCCATGTATTCGCGGGCCGCATGGTGCCCCGGTGGGCGGCACAGGGCGAAGGCGCTGTTGTGGCCTTCGTCGATCAGCGCGAGGCCGGTGAGCGCAATATCTGCACTGGTCTTGACGGCGTGCCAGGTGGTGGCGGTGATCGGCGAGCCGGCGTCCATGGCGAAAAAGCCCAGCTTGCCGTCGATAAAGTCCGGCACCTGTTGATTGGCCAGGTCGCGCACCGGCCATACCAGCGGCAGCGCGTCATGGCTGCGGCCGATGGCGGTCCATTCGGCCCAGGCGGTTTCGAGGAAGCTGACGTAGCGTTCGCTGTGGGCGTTGACGTAACAGGCACGCTCAAAGCTGCGCGGCACGATGATATCGCCCAGCCCAACGTGTCGGACGCGGTCACGCACGGTGTCGGCGCGGCTGGGTTGTTCGAATGAGGGCTTGAGCACGCCGTCCTTGAGTTCGGTGCCGTGGTGCAAACGGTGGTCATCACTAAAAACAGTCAGCATTTGGATACATCCGCCAGTAAAAGACAGGGTCTATTTTGTTCTGGCAGCGCAGGGCTTTCTTTGCTTTTACTTCTGACGCTGATAGCTTTATCGGGTGTTTTTACCCACGCGATAGCCAAATATGAAAAATAAAACCAAACAGGTCGTTCTTGACGACACCGATCTCGCCATCCTCGCCCTGCTGCAGGAAGACGCGAGTATTTCCAACGCCCAACTGAGCGAGCGTCTGTCCCTGAGCCTCACCCCCTGCTGGCGCCGGCGCAAACGCTTGGAAGAAGAAGGTGTGATCAAGGACTACCAGGCCAACCTGGATCGCAAGCTGCTCGGCCTGGACATCATGGCGTTTGTACACGTGCGTTTTGCGATCCACACCGACCATGCGCCGGATGCGTTTGAAGCGGTGATCAAAGAGCTGCCTCAGGTGCTGTCTTGCCACAAGATCACTGGCGATGCGGACTATCTGTTGCAGGTATTGGCGGAGGATCTGGACAGCTACAGCGAGTTTGTCGAGAGCGTGCTGCGGCGGCAGCTGGGGATTGCGTCGATCCAGTCGAGCCTGGCGTTGCGCGAGGTGAAGGCGACGAGTCGGGTGGCGATTCCAAAACGCGATTGAACGCGCTAAAGAAGACATTGAACACGGCAGGTGATGGCTAAAAGCCTGCCCTCAGCATGTGAAAAATTCGTTAACTAATTCTCCCCAAAGGCTTTTTCTTGCAGGCTTAACCTGCCAAACTAATGCGAATAATTATCAACAGATTTATTATTTGCCAAGAACGGTAGTCGGGAGAGTTCGGTTCATGTCTGTGCAACAACACGGCGGTAAAGGTTTTACACTCAGTTTGATCGCGTTGGCGGTGTGTCTGGCTGCTTCACAAGCGGCCTTCGCCGTCGATACCGAAGCGCCGCCCACCATCCTTGAACTGGGTGCCACGCAAATCTCTGGCGAAGAGCAGCTTGGCGAAACCACTGAAGGTACGCAGTCATACACCACCGGAAAGATGGCCACCGCCACCAAGCTCCCACTGACGATGCGCGAGACGCCCCAGGCTGTCACGGTCATCACCCGTCAGCGCATGGACGACCAGGCCATGACCAGCGTCAACGACGTGGTCAAGAACACCCCCGGCCTGTTCCTCAGCCAATCCAGCGGCCCTGGTCGGCAGACGTATAGCTCGCGTGGCTTCGACATCGACAACATGATGTTCGATGGTATCCCCAGCTCCTATTCCGGCTACGCCAATAGCGTGCAGCCCAACCTGGCGATGTTCGACCGTGTGGAAGTGATTCGTGGCGCCACAGGCCTGGTCACCGGCGCCGGTAACCCTTCCGCGGCGATCAACTTTGTGCGCAAGCGCCCCACCGCCACCCCGCAGGTATCGATCACCGGTGCCGCCGGCAGTTGGGATGATTATCGCGGCGAATTCGACGCCTCCAATGCATTGAATGACAGCGGCACCTTGCGCGGCCGCGTAGTGGGCTCCTACCGCGACGCCAACAGTTTCCGCGACGGGGAAGAAAGCGACCACGGCCTGTTCTACGCCATTGGTGAAGCCGACCTCAGCGAAAACACCACCGCTACCCTGGGCTTCTCGCGCCAAGAGGACCAGACCAACTTCTTCTGGGGGGGCTTGCCCATCGGCACCGACGGCCACCACCTGAACCTGCCCCGCTCCACCAACCCCGGCTCAGACTGGGAAAACAAGAAGCTGACCATTGACACCGTATTTGGTGACATCGAACATCGCTTCGACAACGGCTGGAAGCTCCACGTCGCGGGTTCGTCGTCACAGTTGGACGGCGTATTCACCGGTACCTATCAGTCGCGCTACAAGACCACACTTGCGCGCACCGCCTACCAATCCCACCAGGACGACAAACAGTACGGCCTGGACACCTTCTTCAGCGGCCCCGTCGAAGCCTTTGGCCGCACCCATGAGGTGGTCGTCGGCACCAGCAAGCGCATCTACGACGCGACGTCCAAGGAATACAGCCCCTACGACACCAACTACCCGCTCAATGGGGCAAAGCCGGACTTCGTACGCGATGGCAAAGGCCACAGCATCACCACTCAAGATGGCGTATACCTGACCACCCGCCTGAACCTGGCAGATCCGCTCAAGGTGATCCTCGGTGCACGCGTGGATTGGTACGACTACGATGACCGTCAGGACGACGGCGACTACAAAGTCACCCGCAACCTCACGCGCTACGCCGGTGTGATCTACGACCTGAATGATCAATATTCGGTCTACGCCAGCTACACCGACATCTTCACACCGCAGACAAGCCGAGACTTTTCGGACAAGCCGCTGGAACCTATCGTTGGCGAAAACTACGAAGTCGGTATTAAGGGCGAATACTTCAACGGCGCACTCAACGCCAGCCTGGCGGTATTCCAGATCGACCAGAAAAACCGCGCAACGCTGCCAGACAGCCAGGTCGGATGCCCGATCACTGCCTGCTATGAAGCCTCGGGCCTGGTACGCAGCCAAGGTATAGACCTTGAACTGCAAGGCGCGCTCACCGAGAACTGGCAAGTCGGCGGCGGTTTCACCTACACCCGTGCCCATTACATCAAGGACACCAAGCCGGCCAACGACAACCAGCGCTTCGACACCGACACCCCGGAGCGCCTGTTCAAGCTCACCACTTCCTACCGCTTCCAGGGCCCACTGGAAAAACTGCGCATCGGTGGCAACGTCTACTGGCAGAGCCGCATGTACAACGATGTGGTCCTCGCCAATAGCAATACCTATCGCCTGGAACAAGGCAGCTATGCAGTTGCGGACGTCATGGCCGGCTACCAGGTGAACAAGCACCTGGACCTGCAGTTGAACGTAAACAACATCTTTGACCGCACCTACTACTCGGCAATCGGCACCAGCCCGATCTGGGGCTCTACCGACACCTACGGCAACCCGCGCAGCTTTGGCGTCACGGCAAAGTACAGCTTCTGACCGCCACCCGATAAACGGCTACCGACCCGGGTAGCCGTTCCTCAAGTCCCGTCCCCTGATGCCGATATACGCTTGGCGTCACTGAATCCAATAAAAACCAAAAACACCTGATTCGCTCCACCCTGCCCCTCGCTTTGTCTCGGCCAGACCACATGGAGTAAGTGTGAATGCCCACCCGTACGCGTTTTTTCGAGCACTACCGCAAGGCCGACCGCATCATGCTGGCACTTATCTGGCTGATGTTCCTGTTCTCCCTCGGCCTGGCGTTCTGGCACGACACATTGCTCCAGGCCATAGTCGTGGGTGGTGGCACCAGCGTGGCGCTCTCCGCGCTCTATCGAGCCATCAGCGGCACCCGTGTGATGCGTTGTGCCTTGGGCGCTGGCCTGATGGTGATGGCAGCGCTGCAGATCAACCAGGCACAAGGCGTGATCGAAGCGCATTTCGGGATTTTCGCGCTGCTGGCAGTGCTGACGTTCTATCGAGACTGGCTGCCGATCCTGGTGGCGGCGCTCACCATTGCCGTGCACCACGTGGTGTTCCACGCCTTGCAACATCAAGGCTTCCCGGTATTCGTGATGGCGCATCACGGCGGTTGGACCATGGTGTTCGTCCACGCCTTCTACGTGGTGATGGAAACCGTCGCCCTGCTCTACCTCGCCGTACACAGCCAGGCCGAAGCCGTCGAGAGCCAGGAAATGCTCGAGAAGATGCTCGCCGTCACGTCCCAGTTCACCGGAGAAAGCACTCAGGGTGAAGGCAAGGTACGCGTGTCCCTTGCAAGGCGTTTCGAGCACTTCCTGCAGCAACTCACCCACCTGATCGACGGTGTCGCCCGCGACTCCCATGGCTTGGGCCAACTGGGCCAGGAACTGGCCAGCGCCAGCGGCACCCTGGAAAAAGGAGCGCGGCACCAACTGGCGGAAATCACCCAGATGACCGGCTCGATGCAACGCATGGAAGACGCCATGGGCCACATCGCCGTGCATGTCGAACAAGCGGTGGAACACGCCGGCAAAGCCAGCAAACAAATCCTGCGCGGCCAGGAAAGCGTCGGCCGCGCCCAGGACGAAATCACCCAACTCGCCTCACGCCTGGAAGGCACCAACCAGACCGTCCAAGGCCTGGCCACGCAAACCGAGCAAATCGGCTCCGTGCTCGAAGTCATCAGCAGCATCGCCAATCAGACCAACCTCCTCGCCCTCAACGCCGCCATCGAAGCCGCCCGCGCCGGCGAACAAGGCCGCGGCTTCGCGGTCGTCGCCGACGAAGTACGCAACCTGGCGCAACGCACCGCCGTCTCCACCCAAGAAATCAAAACCATCATCGAAGGCCTGCAACAAGGCAGCCGCCAGGCCGTGGAAGCCATGCACGACAGCCGCCAGGGCGTGGAACGGTGTGTGGAGGACAGTCAGCTGGCAGTGGAAATGCTGCAAGCGGTGGGTAACGACATTACCCAGATCGACGAGTTGAATGGGCGGATTGTGATGACTACCCGCGAGCAGACCTCGGCGAACCTGGAGATTGTGGGGCGGTTGCAGTCGGTGCAGAGCATTGCTCAAAACACCGCTGACGAGGTGGAGATGCTGGCCAGGAGCAGCGAGCAGTTGCCGCCGATTGCGGTGCGGTTGGATGCGTTGGGAAGGAGGTTTCATCACTAGCACTCTTCGGCAGTTTATTAACGCTTCACACACACAAACAACGCATTCCCGGTCACGCCCTCCCAGGGCGTGATCCGCTCATAGTCATGCTCGAACACCTGCACCTCGAAGTGCGGCTGTAACAGTGCCTGCAACTCAGTAAAACTCAGCGCAACCATGGCATGCTCATCCTGCCAAGCCTCCGTCACCCCCGCCGTGGTCTTCTCGATGCTCAGGCGCAGCGCCTGCTGCTGCCCTTCTCCGCTGTAATACCAGCCGGACCCGAAGGTGAAGTGGCTGCCTTCAAACTCGACGCTATGGCGTACGAGCAAGCGGTTGTCGATATGCAGCTTGTCCACCGCGTTGAAGCAGAACACGCCGTTGTCTGCGAGTGCGCCGTGCACGCTGGCGAAGCAGGCGCGCAGTTGGGCCAGCCCGGGGTTGTAATGGGTCGAGTACAGGAAGCAGGTGATCAGGTCTTGCGGTTCGTCCACCTGGAAACCGGCCATGTCCTGGCGGCTGAACTGTGCTTCGGGGCAGCGCAGTTGGGCGAGGTCCAGCATCGGTTGGCTGATGTCCAGGCCGGCGCTGCGGTAGCCGAAGTCGAGGAAGTGGCGCACATGGGGCCCGGTGCCACAGGCAAGGTCCAGATGGCGGCGCCCGTCATTGCCGAACAATTGGTGCAGGCGGCGCACGCTGTGGCTTTGCGCGCGGTAGTCAATGTCGGCGCACATCAGGTCGTAGTAGATGGACAGGTCGGTGTACAGCGCGTTGGAGGACATAAGTAGCCAGAGGGTTCGGCGGGAATTTCGCGGCGGCATGGTAACCCAGTCTTGGGCGTAAACCGCTACACTCGCACCTCAACCATCCGCCAAGGAGGCAACCATGAGCGTTCGCGGTCAAGACCGACAGATCGACAATATCGAGTTCAACGTGGGTGACATCGCCCGCAGCAAAGCCTTTTACGGCGCAGTGTTCGGCTGGGTATTCGTTGATTACGGCCCCACTTACACCGAGTTCAGCGATGGCAGGCTGACCGGCGGGTTCACTACCGGAGAGCCCGTTCGACCGGGTGGACCGTTGGTGATCCTCTACGCGGATGATCTTGAAGGCACGCAGCAGCGGCTCAAATCCATCGGCGCCGTGATCAGCCGGGAAACCTTTTCGTTCCCTGGCGGGAGCAGGTTTCACTTCATTGATCCGGATGGTTATGAACTGGCGGTGTGGACCTCGTCGGCCCCTTAAGTGCTCGCGGGGCCCGGGTCTGGAAGCTTGGCAATCACCTTGATCTCAAACTGGTACCCATACAGCCACGTAACCCCTACGCCAGTCAGCGTCGGGTGTGGCGCTTCGCCCCAGAACTCCGGCACCACCTTCCAGATCGTCTCAAACCTGGATTCGGGATCGACGATAAACACCGTCACGTCAATCACATCGTCAAAGGTGCAACCGGCAGCGCCCAGGATCGCATTCAGGTTGTTGAACGCCAGACGGACCTGATCCTCCAGATCGGGTTCGGGCGAGCCGTCTTCATGGCTGCCGACCTGCCCCGACACGAATAAAAAGCCATTGGACTTGATGGCGGGTGAATAGCGATTGCGCTCATACAGCGCCTGGCGTCCAGGCGGAAAAACCACATTACGCTGCGTCATGGAAGCCTCCATCAAAGGGTCGAAATTGACCCGCAATTAACGATGGGCAGACTCTAGGGGGTTGTGCCAGGGCGATAAACCAGCAACCTTAGCCAGCACTGTTTGTGAAACCCAAACAATCGATCGCCGAGGCCGTCATGGACCGTTTTGATGCAATGCAGGCATTTGCTCGCGTGGTGGAAGCCGGCAGCTTCACCAAGGCCGCCGAGACCCTGCACATGAGCAAGACCAGCGTGACGCAACTGGTGCAGCAGTTGGAGGCACGCCTGCGGGTCAAATTGCTTAACCGCACCACGCGCAAAGTCAACGTCACGGCCGACGGCGCCGTGTACTACGAACGCGTGCTGCAACTGCTGGCCGATATGGACGACGCCGAGACCAGCCTGTCCGGCGCGGCGACGCTGCCCAGGGGCCGCCTGCGCGTGGATGTGCCGAGCCCACTGGCCAGCATGATCCTCGTGCCCGCATTGCCTGGGTTTTACGCCCGGTACCCGGACATCCAGATCGACATGGGCGTCAGCGACCGTATCGTCAACATGATCGATGAGAACGTCGATTGTGTGGTGCGCGGCGGCGAACTCACCGATCAATCCCTAATGGCGCGCCGGGTAGGCGACCTTCCCCTCGGCGTTTTTGCGGCGCCGAGCTACCTGGCACGCGTAGGTACGCCCGCTCACCCACAGGAACTGGAAGACTCCAACCACCGTATCGTCGGTTTCCTCTGGGCCCGCACCGGCAAGCCCTTGCCCTATGCGATGCGCAAGCACCTTGAAACTCTCCAGATCAAGGGCCGCTACGCCCTGGCGGTCGACGACGGCAACGCCTACCTTGCCGCAGGCCTGGCTGGTCTTGGGGTGCTGTGGCTGCCCACGTACATGTCAAAAGCCTTCGCGGACCGGGGTGAATTAGTGCCCTTGTTCGAAGACTGGACCCTCGATCCGATGCCGCTTTACGTGGCCTTTCCGCCAAACCGGCATATCAGCCTCAAGCTGCGCGTGTTTATCGAATGGGTGGCTGAGTTGATGGCCGTGCATGCGCCTGTCAGTGGGCGAGTACATCCCCTTCATAGTATGGTTGCGGCCACCAAATGAAGCTTCAAGTGATAAAACTCAGTACGTTCAAGGCCGGCTGCGTGATTGCCGTCCGCCAACTTTCCACCCAGGCCGACATCACCGTTGAACGCCGCTGAAACCTCAGGTGTGTGCCAAAACCCCACCGGGCTGGTACACCGTGACCCCAGCGCCCTTGCCTTGATCGTCCCTGGACAGTTGTTGAACGACAGCGGCACGTAACTCAATGGTTTTCCTCACACTCATACAGGGACAGACATGGGCATTTTGGATCGGTTGTTTGGTGGACGCTTTACCATGCCTCCTCCCGAGGAAACCAACCTCAGCGCTTCAGCAATCATGAAAGAGCTGCGGCCCGAGCGCAGCGACCCTAACCAGAAAAAAGCCCTCGAAGCCTTCGCCCAGGCGCTGGTGGCGACCACTGCGGAAAAAGAAGGTGCCAGACTTGTCCGCCGCGTTATGCGCAGATACGCGATGGGAGATGACCCCTGCAGTGCCCTCACGGAAGGCTTCCTGAATGACTCAAGGGGACAAAAACTTGAAAACCTCGTTCTCCTTAGCCTGGATTGGAAGGGCTATGACGTGTTTGAGTATCAAGCCCCCTTTTTGGTCAGCGCCAGTGGCTTGAAGGCGCCCTACGCCTATGTAAGGGAAGACGCTTCATCCATGCCACAGGTTCTAGATAACTTTGATCAGTGGCTGGCCCAGTTCGGTAAACGGTTTCTTCACCTGGACTCCGGAGGTGAAAATTACGACGGCTTCATTGTTGACGCGGATCGTCTCGAAGAGGTTATCGAGCTGGCTGGACGAGCGGGAATCCACGTGCGTCTTGAGAGCTTCTGACTCTGCGGCGGGGTGAGGGGCTTCTGCAAAACCTGTTCAATCAAGCCCTCCCCCGGTTAATGTCCCTGCCCCGGCCGCTATCCGATCAGGTTTTTCCTTTCCCGGTTTTGGAGGCATACCTTGAAAATTGCCCACAACAATCGGGTACTGCCAACGGCAAGATCGGCTATCTGTTTGTAGAGCCCGGTGCAGCGGCTTTACCGCACATGAACGCTGGACGGGGTCAGGCGCAGTTCTTGCCCGGCCGATTGACAGCGTCCCACCGGTTGATTGTAATAGCCGCCGTTTATGCATGACGCAAGGGACCTGCCATGACCAAGAGACCCTCTCCCGGGCGCGGCGATCTGCCCCGCGCACTGATATTCATCCCGCTGGGCCTGTGCCTGCTCTACCTCACCCTATGGCTGGTCGAAGACCGGCTGAGCTTTCTGGCCCAGGCGCAACGCGCTGAAGGGCATGTCAGCGCCCTGAACGCGGGCGGCAGCCACCCACAAATTGATTTTACCGACGCCGTAGGCAAGGCGGTCAGCTACCCCGAGAGCGGGTTTATATTCGGCTACGCGGTGGGCGACTCAGTGACGGTGTTTTACCGCGCCGATGCCCCCTCCAGTACCGCAATCATTGAAGACCGTGGTGCGCTATGGGGCGCGAGCCTACTGACGGGTCTGTTCGCAATCGTGTTTATCGCAGGCGGCGGCTACCATGTGGCCGCGTGGATTCGTCGGCGCCAGATAGCGCGGCACCTATAAGGATATTCAAATGCAAATCCCATTACCCGTCACTGTCAGTGACTGGCGCTACAAGACAGCCAGCAGCGGCGGCTTGACCGTAGTATTCGCGGCCGCCGCTGGCGGTGCATTGACACTGACCGACCCCAAGGGAGTCGACCAGCAGTTTCGTTATGGCTCGGTCGGGGTCGGCATGGGCATCGGCGCGCGCCTGCCACGTTTCGGCAAGGTCAACTTGCACGTGCGCGGCAAGAGCGTCGGGGCCGCTGGCGCAAGCGAAGACTTTCCGGCGTTTGGCCAAGTGCTGGTTGCAGACTCGATCGCTGCCCGCGGTCTGACCCGGGAGGACTTCCAAGGCGCTTGTGTGTTCATTGAAGCGGGCGTGGGCCTGGTCGGCGGAGCCAGCGGCTCGGCCATGCTGTTCGGTCTGGACCCCAAGCTGCTGGCCATGGCCGCCGCCACACTGACGCCTATGGGCAACCTGCTCCTGCCCCACGACAGCACGACGCGCCTGCTGCGCTCAGCCAAAGGCGTGATCGTCGCCGCTGGCCTTAACGTTGGACTGCAGGCTGGGGGCGGCGCGACGATTTCCTTGGGCGGGCTGTTCTGATCATCAGCCCTCGCGGGCGTGCGACTCGCCAGGTTAGAGCAAGGCTGCGGATGGGCAGTAAACGGCCCGAAACTGCCGCAGCATTCGCTGATGTCAGTCACCATCTCGTGGTCGGAGCACTGAAAAGGTCTATTGCTCGCCATACAGGTCACGGTGAAACTTCCCTCACAGCATTTCTTTGCGTGCAGTCCGCAGATGGATCGCCTATTTACACGCGCTCATCGGTCTCAAGTATCTGGCTAATGAGGTTGCACACAATCGGCAGCCTCTCATGGCGACGAAACAAACCCCCCACCTCTGAAAAAATGGGAGGCCCAGCTATCGCCCTAAAGACAACATTCGGCAGTTGGATAGTTTGAATCAGAACGTTGGGAATGACCGCTATACCCACCCCCAGTCCCACCTGTGTCAGTACTGCGACCAGACTTCCGGGAACCGAACCAATATATGGATCGAATCTCCCGCGCTTGGCCACCTCACGCAACCCTGACGCTTGTTCAGGTAGCACAAACAACTCGCTCGCAAGCGCGCTCGGGCGAATGTCATCATCTGTCTTTGCCAGGATATGGTCAGCTGGCAACGCCAGGCAGAAGCGGTCTCGCGCCAAAATACGGCTGGAGATTGCATCAGGTAGCTGTAAGGGCATGCGGACAAAGGCTACATCAATCCGCCCATCCTCAAGAAGTGCCGTGAGCTGTTCGGTAGGGAGTTCCTTGGTGTTCACCATGACGTCTGGCCACTGACTGCGAAAGCGCTGGACTTGGTCTTGGAGTACCCCGAAAAAGGCGGCTGAACCCACGTAGCCGATTTCCACTCGACCAACCTGGCCTCGGCCTGCACGTTGGCCCACGTTAATAGCCCTCTCAAATTGTTCAAGGGTTGAGCGGGCTTCTGTCAGAAACGCTTCCCCAGCCGGCGTCAAAGCGACAGACCTCTTTGTTCTATTAAAAAGCCTGGCTTCTAACAAGCTCTCGACTTCCTGGATCTGCGCAGTGAGCGTTGGGGCAGACACGCCCAGTTGCTCAGCTGAGCGTGAAAAATGTAGATTTTCCGCAACTGTGACGAAGGAGCGAAGATGACGAATGTCCATGTCACTTGACTCCCATATTCAGTTTTTCTGAATTATATGACTAATAGGCTTTATTGTTCTGAATTGTCTCCCCTGTTTCAATCATGGACTCACTTTCCTAGGAGTTCACCATGTTCCGTCTCCCCCACATCGCAGTCGCTGTTGGCCTTGCTGGATCCCTCACACTTGTTTCCTTGCCAGCAGCCGCAGCATTAGATTTGCCCAACCAGCCAGTTCTGACGCTTGCCGCCGCTCAACAGATCCTCACGGCAGCGCAAACGAAGGCGCAAACGGCTGGGTGGCCATGCGTGATCTCAGTTGTCGATAGTGCTGGTCTGCCCATTCTCCTGGCTCGCATGGACAACGCCGCTGTGCCAGCAGGCGTTGAACTGGCCCCCGGGAAAGCACGCACAGCCGCTCTATTCCGCCGTCCCAGCGGTGCGTTAGAAGACGCTATCAACGGCACCCGACCTGCCGCCATCACCGCCCAGGGCTTTGTGCTGATGCGTGGCGGTTTTCCGATCGTCGTCAACGGGCACACCGTTGGGGCCGTAGGCGTATCCGCGGACACACCCCAGCACGATGAAGAGATCGCTCAGGCCGGGCTAGCTGCATTCAGATAAACGCTTTCTGATCTCGCTACTCGCATCCGCTGCGGTGTATGTGCTGATGCGTAGCAAAAAAAGCCAGAGCCAGAGCCCTGCAAAACATGAGTAAACATATATGTCGATAAATGACCTGAAAACTACTCATCCGGTTGGGACTGACGCAATCATTTTTGACCTTGATGGCACTCTCGTCGACTCTGCGGGCGACATGACAGCGCAACTGAACACTATTCTTATCGAGCGGAATCTTGAGCCAGTTTTGGTCGCAACAACTTCATTATTCCTCGGCGACGGAATGCGTTCATTTGCCAGGCGGGCGTTCTGCTTGCGGGGCGTGAATGATATGGAAGAAGCGATCGATACCTTCATCTCGCGCTACGAACATACTGATCACCTGATGACAAAACCCTATGAGGGGGTAATTGAAACCCTCAGCGCGTTGCGAGACGCGGGATGGAAAATATCGGTTTGTACGAATAAAAACGAATTGATTGCCATCGATATTCTCAAGCAAACCGACCTGTTGAGATTTATGGATGTGGTTTGTGGTGGGGATAGCGTGTCCTTTAAGAAGCCTGACCCTAGACACCTAAGTACAGTGGTGGCGTTGGCCGATTATGAAAAGCTTTCCAAGATAATGATCGGAGACAACTGGAACGATTTTGAAGCTGCCCGTGCGTATGGAATTCCGTTTGCCTTTGCCAGTTGGGGCTATGGATCTCTGCCCGACGATTGCAAAGCCGTTAACCTCATAAAATTCAGTGACATTCTCGACGTCGTTGGCTTGCCTGTGCATTGAACGTCGCCTGCTAATTGCAGGCAGCGCAGTCAAAACTCTTTAAAGGTCCGTAGTGAGGTCCTCTACGTTGGGGACGGTGCAGTCGCGCCACAGAACGTATAAAAATCCAAGGCCTTTGGGTCGAAGTGTGTTTTTAACGGTACCAGTGATGATCTGGCGGGGGATTCCACTTCAGTCGTCGATCGCCACAGCGCGCCTGGCCTCGGTAGGCACCATGGTTGCCGGACTGCGGACGCGCATTGTCCAACCACCCCCACTCCCCTTATCCTCGACGCTCCCCGTCCGTCCAAAATCGGAGCCGCCATGGACCTCGCCACCCTAGCCCTCTTCCTCCCCGCCTGCTTCGCCCTGAACATGGCGCCCGGCCCCAACAACCTGCTATCCGTGAGCAACTCCACCCGCTATGGCTATCGCACTTCATGCCTGGCCGGCATCGGCCGCCTGCTGGCCTTCGCCGGCATGATCGCCCTCGCCTCTGCGGGGTTGGCGGTGGTGTTGCAAACCTCGGAACTGCTGTTCTACGCGATCAAGATCCTGGGCGCGGCGTATCTGTTGTATCTGGCGTTTCAGCTGTGGCGCGCGAATCCCCAGGCGGAGGCGGAATCGGTAACCGCCAAGGTAAGCCTGTGGGCACTGGCGCGGCAGGAGTTTCTGGTGGCGGCAGGCAACCCGAAGGCGATTCTGATCTTCACCGCGTTCCTTCCGCAGTTCGTGGTGCCAGGCCAACCCATCACCCCGCAATTCGCCCTGCTGGGCGCGATGTTCCTGGTGTTGGAATGGATCGCCATCAGCGCCTATGCCTATATGGGTCTGCACATGCGTCGCTGGTTTGCCGAGCCGCGTGGCAAACGCCTATTCAATCGCTGCTGCGCGGGATTGTTGTCGGCGGCGGCGACGGTGTTGTTGACCGCGCGCAGGGCTTGAGGAAAAAACATGACCCGCAACGAACTCTCCGACCTGTACCTCGGCTACATCGACTGCCTCAACCAACAGGATTGGAACCGACTAGGCGACTTCGTCCACCCGGACGTGAGCTACAACGCCAAGATGGTCGGTCTTGAGGGCTATCGCGCCATGCTGGAGCGCGACTTTCGCGAGATCCCCGACCTGCGGTTCCACATCCAGTTGCTGATCGCCGACCCGCCCACCGTCGCCAGCCGGCTGAACTTCAATGTCACGCCCAGGGGCGAGTTTTTCGGGTTGCCTATCAATGGTCGCCAGGTGGCATTCTCGGAGAACGTTTTCTACACGTTCGTCGACGGGAAAATCGCGCAGGTCTGGTCGGTCATCGACAAGGCGGCGATCGAACAGCAGTTGGCCGGCTAGACTTCACGCACCCATTCTCACGTGGAGCCCGATCATGAAAAGCAAAACCACCCTCTGCCTCTGGTACAACGGCACCGCCGAGGAGGCTGCCAACTTCTACGCCAAGACCTTCCCCGACAGTGCGGTGAACGCCGTGCACCTGGCACCGGGGGATTATCCTTCGGGTAAAAAGGGCGACGTATTGACCGTCGAGTTCAGCGTCTTGGGCATCCCGTGTATCGGCCTAAATGGCGGCCCGATATTCCCCCACAGCGAAGCGTTTTCCTTCCAGGTGGCCACCGACGACCAGGCCGAAACCGATCGCTACTGGAACGCCATTATCGACAACGGCGGCCAGGCCAGTGCCTGCGGTTGGTGCAAGGATAAGTGGGGGTTATCGTGGCAGATCACGCCTCGGGTGTTGACGGATGCGGTGGCACACGCTGATCCGGCCATTGCCAAGCGTGCATTCGACGCGATGATGACCATGACCAAAATCGACA
The DNA here is from genome assembly GCF_012030485.1 of Pseudomonas sp. B14(2022). Taxonomy (NCBI): domain Bacteria; kingdom Pseudomonadati; phylum Pseudomonadota; class Gammaproteobacteria; order Pseudomonadales; family Pseudomonadaceae; genus Pseudomonas; species Pseudomonas sp. B14(2022). Next base: position 19,978 of record NZ_JAAUVM010000025.1, on the reverse strand, counting down.
TTGCGGCGATAGAAGCCGCGATAAAGGGCTGACCGCCTACGTCTACGAAGCGAGCACAGACAAGAATGACGTTTTCCACTTCGATGCACACATCGACACCCTCGAGTAACCGACCATGAGCGACGGCGTGCGTATCAGCCCACGGACCATTCCGGTGCCCTCTTCGATCAGCCCCGAAGCCCAGGCGATGCTCAAGCGCATGGTGGGTGAGGATGGCGTACCGTTGAACGCTCTGCACGTCATGCCGGCGCCCGACGACCACGACGGCTGGCGCCGCATGCAGGCCACCGTTGCCGAGCACTTCGCCGCAACCACCGCCGGCCAGGCGGCCTCACTGCGCGCGAGCCTGCATACCCTGCGCGTAGAAAACGCGACCGTGCACGTGGCGACGCCGTCGGATCAAACGGGCGGCGCCTACATCGACCTGCATGGCGGTGCCCTGGTATTCGGCGGTGGCGAAAACTGCCGCGTCGCGGCCGGGAGGCAGGCCGACCTGCACAACATGGTCTGCTATGGCGTGGACTACCGCATGCCACCCGATCATCCCTACCCAGCGGCACTGGATGACTGCATGGCCACCTACCGCCATGTGCTCAAGCATCACGCCCCGGACCGTATCGTGATCGGTGGCCGCTCGGCCGGCGGCAACCTCGCAGCGGCCCTGGTATTGCGTGCCCGCGACGAAGGGTTGCCCCTGCCGGCGGCGCTGGTGTTGTTGTCGCCGGAGGTGGACCTGACCGAATCGGGCGACAGTTTTCATGTCAACCGCACGGTAGACGTGGTGCTGCCCAACCCGCTGATGGGCACCAACCTGCTGTATGCCGCCGACGCGGACCTGGCCCACCCGTACCTGTCGCCGCTGTTCGGTGATTTCAGCCGGGGCTTCCCGCCCACCTTCCTGCAAAGCGGCACGCGGGATCTGTTCCTGTCCAACACCGTGCGCCTGCACCGGGCCTTGCGCCAGGCACGGGTGCCGGCGCAGTTGCACGTGTTCGAAGCGATGCCCCATGGCGGTTTCATGGGCGCGCCGGAAGATGCAGAGCTTGCACAGGAAATCCGTGCATTTGTGCGTGAACACCTGCAACGCCCTTGACACATTTACTGACACCCCCTGAAGATGGAGGCCTCATTCAGGGTGTGTTAGTAAATGTCCGCAACCTCAGTCGTTAACCTTTCCGTCATTGGCTTGATTGCCAAGGCGCAAGGTTGCGTTGCGCACGCCCTCAAATCGAAGAAACAGTCGCTCATGTGACCGGGGCGCGCTGTCCCGTCAGATGAGCTGACAGGACATTGAGCGCGGACTCCCTCCCCCTTGCACAATTGCCCATGCCCTTCTGACGGTGACTCAAGCGGTCAATCATCAGGAGAAGTGCATGTCATCGTTTCAAGGTATCTGGGTTCCCGTGGTCACGCCGTTCCAGGATGGCGCCATCGACTTTGTCGGTCTGCACCGCCTGGTCAGCCACCTGCTGGACAAGCACGTGGCCGGGATCATGGTGTGCACCACCACCGGCGAAGCCGCATCGCTCAGCCGCCAGGAACAGCTGGCTGTGCTGGATGCGGTATTGCAACAAGTGCCGTCCCACCGTGTGGTGATGGGCCTGGCGGGCAACAACCAGATTGAGCTGCTGCAATTCCAGGCCGAGATCCTCAAGCGCCCGCTGGCGGGTTTGCTGGTGCCGGCGCCGAGTTACATCCGCCCTTCCCAGGCCGGCCTTGAAGCGTTCTTTCGCACGGTGGCCGATGCGTCCAGCGTGCCGATCATTCTCTACGACATTCCCTACCGCACCGGCGTGACCTTCGAGCAGGCCACCTTGCTGAACATCGTCGCGCACCCGCGGATCGTGGCGATCAAGGACTGCGGCGGCAACCTGGGCAATACCCTGGCGGTGTTGGCCAGCGGTGAGGCGGATGTGTTGTGTGGCGAGGATCTGCAGATCTTCAATGCGCTGTGCCTGGGCGCCAGCGGCGCGATTGCCGCGTCGGCCCATGTGTGCACCGAACAGTTTGTGGCGCTGTGGCAACAGGTACGGGATAACCAGTTGGCTGAGGCGCGGGCGACGTTCCTTGGCCTGGTGCCGTTGATCAACACGCTGTTCATGCAGCCCAACCCCGCGCCAGTGAAAGCCGCGCTGGCGCTGGAGGGGTTGATCGACAGTGAGTTGCGGGCGCCGATGCAGCGGGCAACCGAGGCGGTCATCGCAAAACTGCAACGGCTTTCACGCCACGCCCAGTAACCTGTGGTGAGCGAGCTTGCCTCGCGCGGGGCAAGCCCGCTCACCACAGAAGCTCAGGGCATCAGGAAATCTGCCCCCCCACTTGCCGGGCCATATGCAGCCTGTGCAACGTGATCTCGCGCACCGCCTGCTTGCTCAGTTCGATATGCCGCTTCAGCAGATGCTGCGCCTGTTCACCCTGCCGTTGCACGATGGCCGCGAGTATTTGCCCATGCTCTTCGTACGTCGCTGCAATACGGGGCGCCTGGGTAAAGTCGAGCCGCCGGATGATGCGGATCTGCTCCGTGAGCGCGTAGTGCATGCGCGCCATTTCACGGTTACCGGTGGCTTCCACCAACGCGCAATGAAAACGCTCATCCAGCGCCGATACGGCCTGGGCGTCCCGCAGGCGCTCGTCCTCCTGCACCTGCCAGGTGGCCTGCAACGCGTGCAGCATCGGGTTCGGTTCGTCCATCGCACATAACCGGCTGACAGCGGCCAGTTCCAACACGATGCGCACGTCGTAGAGTTCTTCGAAGTAGGCGAAATCGAACGGTTTCACCTGCCAGCCACTGCGGAAATACACCTCCAGATACCCTTCCCGCTCCAAGCGATACAGTGCCTGACGCACCGGCGTGCGGCTGGCGTGCATGCGTTCGGCCACCTCGCCTTCGCTGAAGCGATCACCTGGCAGCAGGCGGAAGTCGAAAATATCCGCCTTGAGCTGTGCGTAGATCTGCTCGGCCAGGCTGTCGGGGCGTGTCTTGGCCCGCATCCTTAACCGCGACTCGCAATAAAGGCGCGCCAGCCACCGAACTCGGTGATGTCGAGGGCATCGGCCAGCGCCCATGGCTCGCAGATGAAGCCTTTGACGCTGCGCCCATCCGCCAGCAGCAGGTTGCCGATCCCCAGCGGCGCGGGGATCTCGGCGACGAACTCGCCGAAGCGTGCGAGGGGTATGTCCCACAGCTCGACGATGATCGCCCGACCGCTGTCCGCCTTGGCCAGCCCTGGCTTGGGCGGCACGGTGCCCGGCAGCGCGTACAGGCGGTACGTGTCGGCCGTCAGGGTTTGCTCCACCAGCACCGCGTTGCGGCGGGTGAGCTGCACGTTGAGCGGCATGCCGGTGAGGTGCGCGCCCACCACCGCCACGCGCACGCAGCCGGGCGCTTGGGCGGGTGCGGACGGTGCCGGCAGAGAGCGCTGGGTGGCGCCCAAAGGCAGCTCCAGGCTGGCTTGCCAGCGCTTGCCCAAGTGCGCCAGCGCCGTGTCATGCCAGGCCGGTGCGAGCAGGGTAATGCCGCTGGGCAAGCCATCGGCGCGCAAACCGGCCGGCAGCGCCAGGGCCGAGAGGTCGGCGAGGTTGGTGAAGTTGGTGTAGTAGCCGAACTGCGAGTTGTAGCGCACCGGTTCTTCAGCCATCTCGGCCAGGGTGCGCAGGGTTGGCGAAGTCGGCACCAGCAAGGCATCGAAACCGGCCAGGCTGTCATTGATGCGCCGGCTCAGTTCGGCCCGCAGGTATTCGGCTTTGTAGGCATCGCAGGCGCTGTACTGGCGGCCATTTTCGACAATGCCGCGCACCACCGGGTTGATTGCCTCGGGCTGGTTTTCCAGCATGCTTTCCACGGCCACGGTACGTTCAGCGACCCAAGGGCCAAAGTACAACTGGTCCGCCAGTTCCTTGAACGCAGTGAAATCTACCGGGGTGATCACCGCGCCCAGCGCCTTGAAGTGTTCGACCGCGTGTTCGAACACGGCCTGGTTCTGGGTATCGCCGAAAAACTCCAGGGCCTGCGGGATGGCCAGCTTGATCGAAGCGCCCACCGCCACCGGCGCCGTGTTGGGATTGGCGCGGGAATAGGCATCGCTGGGGTCATATCCCGCCGCGACGTGCGCCACGGTCTCGGCGTCTTCCACGGTCAGCGCAAACACCGAGACACAATCCACCGTACGGCAAGCCGGCACCAGGCCGGTATTGGACAACCGTCCCTTGGTCGGTTTCAAGCCGACGATATTGTTGAACCCCGCCGGTACACGCCCGGAGCCCGCCGTGTCGGTGCCCAGGGAAAACGCCACCAGCCCACGGGCGACCACCGACGCAGAGCCGGAGCTGGAGCCGCCGCTGACGTAACCCCCATCAAAACTGTTGCCCACCGCACCATACGGAGAGCGCGTGCCCACCAGGCCGGTGGCGAACTGATCGAGGTTGGTCTTGCCCATCAGGATCGCGCCGGCTGCGCGCAGCTTCTGCACGACCGAGGCATCCTGCGTCGCCCGGTAGGCAAATTCGGGGCAGGCGGCAGTGGTGTCCCAGCCGGCCGCATCGATGTTGTCCTTGATCGCAAACGGCACGCCATACAACGGCAGCTTGGTCATATCGCCGCCCAGCGCTGCCAGCCGTTCGCTCAACTGTGCCAGTTGCCCGGCCAATGCCTGCGGTTGAGCGTGGGCGATCCAGGCGGTGTCCTCGGCGGGGTATTGGGTGGCCACCGTGAGCAGAATATCCGGGGTGATCGCGCCGCTGCGGTAAGCGGCCTGCCATTCACCGAGGGTCCAGCCAAAAACGTTGTGCATGGGAAACTCCATCTTGTATCCAAGTTTGGATTTCTCTAAAGCAAAGCCCACGCCAGGTCACTCTGCCAATGATTACGCGGGTATCGCCGCAAAACGTGCGCGTAGATGGCGCACCCGGGCATCGCCCATGCGCCAAAAAAAGACATTCAATGGCCCCCTCGGTTGCGACCGACCCGATACCGACCTACTGTTCCAGACCATGCTGTGCCATTTGCTGTCCCCCACCCTAAGCCCCCAGGTGACGACATGCCCACACTACCCCGCCCTGCCGTACTCGAACTGATCGGCAACACGCCGCTGGTGCGAGTCAGCCGTTTCGATACCGGCCCCTGCACACTGTTCCTCAAGCTTGAATCCCAAAACCCCGGCGGCTCCATCAAGGACCGCATCGGCCTGGCCATGATCGACGCCGCCGAACGCGACGGCCGCCTGCGCCCCGGCGGCACTATCATTGAAGCCACCGCCGGCAACACCGGCCTGGGCCTGGCGCTGGTCGGCCGGGCGAAAGGTTATCGGGTGGTGCTGGTGGTGCCCGACAAGATGTCTACGGAAAAAGTGCTGCACCTCAAGGCCATGGGCGCCGAGGTGCATATCACCCGCTCCGATGTCGGCAAGGGCCATCCCGAGTATTACCAGGACATGGCCGCGCGACTGGCCAAGGATATTGACGGTTCGTTCTTCGCCGACCAATTCAACAACCCGGCCAACCCCCTGGCCCACGAAACCAGCACCGCGCCGGAAATCTGGGCGCAAACCCAACACGATGTGGACGCGATTGTGGTGGGCGTCGGCTCGGCCGGCACCCTCACCGGCCTGACGCGCTTCTTCAAGCGGGTGCAGCCCGAGCTGGAAATGGTCCTCGCCGACCCGGTGGGTTCGGTGATGGCCGAATACAGCCGCAGCGGCAAACTGGAAACACCCGGTTCCTGGGCGGTGGAAGGCATCGGCGAAGACTTCATCCCGTCGATTGCCGACCTGTCCAGCGTGCGCCACGCCTACTCCATCAGCGATGAAGACAGCTTCGACCACGCCCGCCAACTGCTCAAGGCCGAGGGCATTCTCGGCGGTTCATCCACCGGCACCCTGTTCGCGGCGGCGCTGCGTTATTGCCGCGAACAGAGCGTGCCCAAGCGCGTGGTCACCTTCGTCTGCGACACCGGCACCCGCTACCTGTCGAAGGTCTACAACGACCAATGGATGACCGATGCCGGCTTGCTGCACTACAAGCACTACGGCGACCTGCGCGACCTGATCGCGCGGCGCTTCGAAGATGGCCGCGTGATCAGCGTGAGCCCCGACGACACCCTGCTCACCGCCTTCCAGCGCATGCGCCTGGCGGACGTGTCGCAACTGCCGGTGCTGGTGGGCGGCCGCGAACTGGTGGGAGTGATCGATGAGTCCGACATCCTGCTGGGTCTGCATCATGATGCGGCGGACTTCTCCATGATTGTCGCCAGCGCCATGAGCGACAAATTGCAAACCCTGGACCCCGGCGCCAGCCTGGCCGAACTGCAGGCCGAACTGGACCGTGGCCTGGTCGCCATCATTGCCGACGCGACGGGCTTTCACGGCCTGATCACCCGCGTCGACCTGCTCAACCACCTGCGGAGATCCCTTGCATGAGCCAGCCCGATAAAAGCGCGTTTGCCACCCGTGTGATCCACGCCGGGCAATCACCCGACCCGACCACGGGCGCGCTGATGCCGCCGATCTACGCCAACTCCACCTACCTGCAAGACAGCCCCGGCGTACACAAGGGCTTCGACTACGGCCGCTCCCACAACCCCACGCGATTTGCCCTGGAGCGCTGCGTGGCCGACCTCGAAGGCGGCAGCCAGGCGTTTGCCTTCGCTTCCGGGCTGGCGGCGATCTCAACGGTGCTGGAGTTGCTGGATGCCGGCGCCCATATCGTGTCCGGCAACGACCTGTACGGCGGCACCTTCCGCCTGTTCGACAAGGTGCGCCAGCGCAGCGCCGGGCACCGTTTCAGCTTTGTCGACCTGAGTGATGTGGCGGCGTTCGAAGCGTCCTTGCAGGACGACACCCGCATGGTCTGGGTCGAGACCCCGAGCAACCCGCTGCTGAGCCTTACCGACCTCAGTGCCATCGCCCGGATCTGCCGCAGCCGCGGCATTCTCTGCGTGGCCGACAATACCTTCGCCAGCCCGTGGATCCAGCGTCCGCTGGAATTGGGTGTCGACATCGTGGTGCATTCCACCACCAAGTACCTCAATGGCCACTCCGATGTGATCGGCGGCATCGCCATCGTCGGCGACAACCCCGAACTGGCAGAGCGCGTGAGCTTTTTGCAAAACTCGGTCGGCGCCATCGCCGGCCCGTTCGACGCCTTCCTCACCCTGCGCGGCGTGAAAACCCTGGCCCTGCGCATGGAGCGCCATTGCAGCAACGCCCTCGACCTGGCCACCTGGCTGGAACAGCAACCGCAAGTATCACGGGTTTATTACCCAGGCCTGGCGTCCCACCCACAGCACGAACTGGCACGCAGGCAGATGCGCGGGTTTGGCGGAATGATTTCAATCGACTTGAACAGCGACCTGGCCGGCGCCACGCGCTTCCTGGAAACCGTCAAGCTCTTCGCACTGGCCGAAAGCCTGGGCGGCGTGGAAAGCCTGATCGAACACCCGGCAATCATGACCCACGCCAGCATCCCGGCAGCGACCCGCGCGCAGTTGGGGATTGGTGATGGGTTGGTGCGGTTGTCGGTGGGGGTTGAAGATGTAGAGGATCTACGAGCGGACCTGGCGCAGGCCCTGGCACGGATATAAATCCCCCAGCCAACAAAGATCAACTGTGGGAGGGGGGCTTGCTCCCGATAGCGGCGTGTCAGGCACTGAATATTTGTCTGAACCACCACCATCGGGAGCAAGCCCCCTCCTACATTGAGTAGGCGTCACGCCTGGATTATGTTGGCACGCGCCGAATGCAGCTTCTTGTAGCTCTCGATCAAGCGCAAATGCCGGTCCAGCCCTTCCAGCTTCATGCTGGTCGGTGTCAGCCCATGGAAGCGCACACTGCCGTTGACCGAGCCGATCACCGCGTCCATCCGCTCATTGCCGAACATGCGGCGGAAGTTGGCTTCGTAGTCCGCCAGTTCCAGGTCGTCGTCCAGTTCCATCTCCAGCACCGCATTCATCGCTTGGTAGAACAGGCCACGCTCGGCGGTGTTGTCGTTGTACTGCAGGAACATCTCCACGCACTCCTTGGCCTCTTCGTACTGCTGCAAGGCGAGGAAGATCAGCAGCTTCAATTCGAGAATGGTCAGTTGGCCCCAGGCCGTGTTGTCGTCGAACTCGATGCCGATCAGGGTGGTGATGTCGGTGTAGTCGTCCAGCTCGCTTTCGATCAAGCGTTCGACCAGCGCCTGCAGTTCGGCTTCGTCCAGGCGGTGCAGGTTGAGGATGTCCTCGCGGAAAAACAGCGCCTTGTTGGTGTTGTCCCAGATCAGGTCGTCCACCGGGTAGATTTCCGAGTAGTCCGGCACCAGGATGCGGCAGGCGGTTGCGCCGAGGTGTTCGTACACCGCCATATAGGACTCTTTGCCCATGCCTTCCAGAATGCCGAACAAGGTCGCGGCCTCTTGGGCGTTGGAATCTTCACCCTGGCCGGAGAAGTCCCACTCGACAAACTCGTAGTCCGATTGGGCGCTGAAAAAGCGCCACGACACCACACCGCTGGAGTCGATAAAGTGCTCGACAAAGTTGTTCGGCTCGGTCACCGCCTGGGCTTCGAAGGTCGGCTGCGGCAGGTCATTCAAGCCTTCGAAGCTGCGGCCCTGCAGCAGTTCGGTGAGGCTGCGTTCCAGCGCCACTTCCAGGCTTGGGTGCGCACCGAACGAGGCGAACACGCCGCCGGTGCGCGGGTTCATCAAGGTCACGCACATCACCGGGAACTCGCCGCCCAGAGACGCGTCCTTGACCAGCACCGGGAACCCCTGGGCTTCCAGGCCTGCAATACCCGCCAGGATGCTCGGGTACTTCGCGAGCACGTCAGCCGGTACGTCCGGCAGGGCAAATTCACCCTCGATGATTTCGCGCTTCACCGCCCGTTCGAAAATCTCCGACAGACACTGAACCTGGGCCTCGGCCAAGGTGTTGCCCGCGCTCATGCCGTTGCTGAGGTAGAGGTTCTCGATCAGGTTGGACGGGAAATACACCACCTCGCCATCCGACTGGCGCACGAACGGCAGCGAAACGATGCCGCGCGCTTCATTGCCGGAGTTGGTGTCGAACAGGTGCGAGCCGCGCAGCTCGCCGTCGCGGTTGTAGACCTTCAAGCAGTAGGCGTCGAGGATTTCGCTGGGCAGTTCATCATTCGGGCCCGGCTGGAACCAGCGTTCGTCCGGGTAATGCACGAACGGCGCATTGGCCAGTTCCTCACCCCAGAACTGGTCGTTGTAGAAGAAGTTGCAGTTGAGTCGCTCGATGAACTCGCCCAACGCCGACGCCAGGGCGCCCTCCTTGGTCGCGCCCTTGCCGTTGGTAAAGCACATGGGTGAGTGCGCATCGCGGATATGCAGCGACCACACGTTCGGCACGATATTGCGCCACGAGGCGATCTCAATCTTCATACCCAGGCCGGCGAGGATCCCGGACATGTTGGCGATGGTCTGCTCCAGCGGCAGGTCCTTGCCCGCAATATAAGTGCCCGCCTCGCTGCCCGCGCTCGGCATCAACAAGGCCTGGGCATCGGCGTCGAGGTTGTCGACTTCTTCGATCACGAACTCCGGCCCGGCCTGTACCACTTTCTTCACGGTGCAACGGTCGATGGAACGCAGGATGCCCTGGCGATCTTTATCGGAAATATCAGCCGGCAACTCCACCTGGATCTTGAAGATCTGGTTATAGCGGTTTTCCGGATCGACAATATTATTTTGCGACAGGCGAATATTGTCCGTGGGGATGTTGCGCGTGCTGCAGTACAACTTGACGAAGTACGCCGCACACAACGCCGACGAAGCCAGGAAGTAATCGAACGGCCCCGGTGCCGAGCCATCGCCTTTATAGCGAATAGGCTGGTCGGCAATCACCGTGAAGTCATCGAACTTGGCTTCAAGCCGGAGGTTGTCGAGAAAGTTGACCTTGATTTCCATGGGGGCACACCAGAATAACGGGCTAAACAAAAATGGCCGCTATTATGAGGTTTTTCATTGGGAAGTTTCAGGCTTTTGACCAGTGGCTGACGAAATCGTCAATGTGCATTAATCTTCTGCACGTTCGCGCCGATGGACTGTTTGGAACCAGGGAGTAATCGGAATGCGCAACAATCAGCCCGTTACACAGCGCGAGGTTTCACTCGCGCCTTCGCAAAAACTCATCTCCGCCACCGATGTTCAAGGGATGATCACCTATTGCAACGACGCCTTCGTCGATATCAGCGGCTTTGAACGCGTCGACCTGATCGGCGCCCCCCAGAACATCGTGCGTCACCCCGATGTTCCGCCGGCCGTTTTTGCGCACATGTGGAGTGCGCTCAAGCAAGGCTTGCCGTGGATGGGCATCGTCAAGAATCGCTCGAAGAATGGCGATCATTATTGGGTCAATGCCTATGTCACGCCAATCTTCGACGGCAGCCGGGTGGTTGGTTTTGAGTCTGTGCGGGTCAAGCCCACAGCCGATGAAATCCGCCGCGCCCAGGCCCTCTACCGGCGTCTCAGCCAAGGCCAGCCGGGCGTGCCCCGCCAGGATGCCTGGCTGCCGGCGGCCTTGAGCTGCGTGCCTTATGTTGCAACCGCCATTGCTGGCAGTGTCGCCGGGCTGTTTCTCAGCGCACCGGTGGCTGTCGCAGTGGCTGCGGCTGTCGCGCTGCCGGTAGGCCTGTTGTGCTCACGCGGGCGCCAGAGCAGTACCTTGCGGCTGCTGGAGGGGGTTGAGCCCTCGACGTCGGATGCCTTGATCGCGCAGATGTACAGTGATGCACGTGGCCCGCAGTCACGCTTGGAAACCGCGTTTATCAGCCAGGCCGCACGCCTCAAGACCTGCCTCACCCGCCTGCAGGACAGCGCCGAGCAACTGAGTACCCTGGCCGGGCAATCCGATCAGCTGGCCAGCGCCAGCGCCAGAGGCCTGGACCGCCAGCGCCAGGAGACCGAACAGGTCTCGGCGGCCGTCAACCAGATGGCCGCGACCACCCAGGAAGTCGCCAGCCATGTGCAGCGCACTGCGGATGCCACTCAGCAGGCCAATGTCCTGACCGGCCGCGGCCGCGAAGTCGCGCGCGATACCCGCGAAGCCATCGAGCGCCTGTCCGTCGTCGTCGGGGAGACCGGCGTGACCGTGGCGCAACTGGCCAGGGACAGTGACGAAATCGGCAGTATGGTGGATGTGATCAAAGGCATCGCCGACCAGACCAACCTGCTCGCCCTCAACGCTGCGATTGAAGCGGCGCGGGCCGGCGAGCAAGGCCGAGGGTTTGCCGTGGTAGCCGACGAAGTGCGCCAACTGGCCCAGCGCACTTCGCAATCGACCACCCAGATCCATGGCCTGATCACCAAGCTCCAGGCGTCCTCCAACAACGCGGTGCAAAGCATGCAAAACGGCCATCGCCAAGCCCAGGAAGGCGTGGCCTGGGTGCTGGAAGCGGACCAGGCCCTGGTGGGCATCAGCGAAGCGGTGTCGCATATCACCGAGATGACCACCCAGATCGCCGCCGCCACCGAAGAACAAAGCGCCGTCGCCGAGGAGATCAGCCGCAACATCACCACCATCGCCGAACTGGCCGACCAGACCTCGATACAAGCCCATCAATCCACGGACCTGAGCAAGGAATTGACGAATACCGCGTCCACCCAATACGCGTTGGTTGAGCGCTTCAATCGCTAAAGGCAGACAAGTCTCTCTTATAGTTGTGGCGAGCGGGCTCGCCACAACTATAACCACTCAAACGAAATACCTCCTTGCCCCTTCGACACAAACACGCTACAAATCCCACCACGAAGTTGTACGACAACCTAAAAACAAATCCCCATCCCCGACGATGGTGCCTACTGCCCGAGCCCTTCATGACTGCCCCCGTCTCCCTGCAAAGCACCCCTGCCCTGTTCTCCCGCCCCATTGCCGTGTTGATTCTGCTCTGCATGGGCTGTGCCTTCGCCGGCAATCACATCGCCGCTCGCGTCGCCTTCGATGATGGCGCCGGTGTGCTGTTGGCCATTCTGCTGCGCTCGGGTGGCACCTTGCTGGTGCTGGCCGCTTTGGTGCTGTGGCAACGCCAAAGCCTGCGCCTGCCGGCAGGTGCATGGCGCTGGCAAGTGCTGCTGGGCCTGCTTATCGCCACCCAGAGCCTGTGCCTCTACTCCGCCGTCGCCCGCGTGCCGGTAGCGCTCGCGCTACTGGTGGGTAACGTATTCCCGATTTTGCTCGCCCTGCTCACCTGGGTATTAGGCGGCCCACGCCCAACGACGCGCACCGCCTTGCTGATGGGCTTGATCCTGCTGGGCCTGGTGTTTGTGCTGGACGTACCCGGCCGCCTCTCAACCAGCGCCGATATCGGCCCGCAATGGCTGCTCGGCGTCAGCCTGGCCTTCTGCGCCGCCTTCGTGTTCGCCTGCGCGCTATGGATCACCGACCATAAGTTGTCCCAGGTTCGCGGTTCAGTGCGCAGCCTGCTGACGATCTTCGTCGTGTTCAGCAGCGTCAACCTCGCCGGCCTCAGCGGCGCCCTTCCCGGCGGCCTGAACCTGCCGGCCACCAGTACCGGCTGGCTGGCACTCGCGACGTTGGTGGTGCTGTATGGCACCGGTTTTATCGTGCTGTTCATTTCGGTCCCGCGCCTGGACATGCCGCGCAATGCGCCGGTCATGAACATTGAGCCGCTGGCGACGTTGCTGATGGGCTGGATCGTGCTCGATCAAATGCTCAGCGCCGGGCAGATGCTCGGCGGCGTCATCGTGGTGACCGGGATTGTGCTGCTGACGTATCGCAAGTCTGCGCGGTAACGATAGATCCCCGCCTGACCTGGCCCAATTCCTGCCTCCTCCACTCCCAACCAGTCGCTACTGACTATGCGGACGACTCTTTTGAGCCCGGCCGCCTATCCCCCTTCCCCGGATAATCCAGCATCCCCGACCCCTTCCGAGGCCTTCCCCATGACGAGCCCCTCCACCGAACAGGTAAGCCCCCAGACCCTGCGCAAGGTCATTATCGCCGCCGGCATCGGTAACTTCGTCGAGTGGTTCGACTTCGCCGTCTACGGTTTCCTCGCCACCACCATCGCCCAACAATTCTTCCCCAGTGGCGACGCCAGCGCGGCCTTGCTCAAAACCTTCGCGGTATTCGCCGTGGCATTTGCCTTCCGGCCCCTGGGCGGGATTTTCTTCGGCATGCTCGGCGACCGTATCGGGCGCAAACGCACCCTGGCCATGACCATCCTGCTGATGGCCGGCGCCACCACCTTGATCGGCCTGCTGCCCACCTACGCCGCCATCGGCGTCGCGGCGCCGATTCTGTTGTCGCTGATCCGCTGCGCCCAGGGCTTCTCCGCCGGCGGCGAATACGCCGGTGCCTGTGCCTATCTGATGGAGCATGCACCCAGCGACAAACGTGCCTGGTACGGCAGCTTCGTGCCGGTGTCGACGTTCTCCGCCTTCGCCGCCGCCGCCGTGGTGGCATACGCCCTTGAAGCGTCGTTGTCCGCCGAGGCGATGGGCAGCTGGGGCTGGCGCCTGCCGTTCCTGATCGCCGCGCCGCTGGGCCTGGTGGGCCTTTACCTGCGCTGGAAGCTGGATGAGACGCCTGCCTTCCAGGCCGTGAAGCAGGAGCGCGCGGTCGCCCACTCTCCGCTCAAGGAAACCTTGCGCAACCATGGTGCGGCGATCTGCTGCCTGGGCGCTTTTGTGTCACTGACGGCGCTGTCGTTTTATATGTTCACCACCTACTTTGCGACGTACCTGCAAGTGGCCGGTGGGCTGAGTCGGGCGATGGCGTTGCTGGTGTCGCTGATCGCGCTGATCTTCGCCGCGGCGATTTGCCCGCTGGCGGGGCTGTATTCGGATCGCGTGGGGCGTCGGGTCACGGTGATGACGGCGTGCGTGTTGTTGATGGTGGTGGTGTATCCGTCGTTCCTGATGGCCAGTTCCGGCTCCTTCGCGGCATCTATCGTCGGGGTGATGTTGCTGGCGGTGGGCGCGGTGTTGTGCGGGGTGGTCACGGCGGCGTTGCTGTCGGAGACCTTTCCGACCCGCACGCGCTATACCGCCTCGGCGATCACCTACAACATGGCGTATACGATCTTCGGCGGTACCGCGCCGCTGATGGCCACGTGGTTGATCAGCACCACAGGCAGCAACCTGTCACCGGCGTTCTACCTGATTGCCGTGGCGTTGCTGGCGTTGGCGGGTGGCCTGGCGTTGCCGGAGACGTCGAGGATTTCGCTGCATGACGTGGGCGATGAGGACAAAAGCCCGGCGCCGCTGCTCTCGCGTTAAGCACTCACACCATCCAAACCGTAGCAGCGGCCGACGCAGCCTCGCTGAAGCTCGTCAGCTGCTACACGGGATGCCCTTTGCTTATCGGGTCCTCACGCTTCAATTGAACAACAGCGCCACACGCCACTGAGCGGGTATGATCCAGGCTGCCCCCGGCCGATTGGACCCACGCATATGCCCACCTCCCAAACCCGCCCTGCTCCCGCGCCCTTGCTCAAGCCCGGCGAAACCGTGGTGTTGTTCGACGGCGTGTGCAAACTGTGCAACGGCTGGGCAAGGTTCCTGATTCGCCATGACCGTCAACGACGCGTGCGGCTGGCAGCGGTGCAATCCCCCGAAGGGCAGGCACTGCTGGCCTGGGCCGGGTTGCCGCTGGATCAGTTCGACACCCTGGCGGTGATTCGCGACAGGCACTATTGGGTGCGTTCGGATGCAGTGTTGGAAATCATCGCGCAACTGCCTCGCGCCTGGCGTCCCTTGCTGCTGTTGCGCGGTATCCCGCGCGTACTGCGGGATTGGGCCTACGATCGCATCGCGCGTAATCGCTATCGGCTCTTCGGCAAATACGACACTTGCCTGTTGCCGGATGCGGATCATGAGCAGCGCTTTTTGAAGGGGCCGTTATGAACACCTTGGTGCGCATTAACTGGATCGCCCGGGGCGGCTTGGCGTTCATGTTTGGCTACCATGGGCTGGTGCCAAAGCTGCTGTGGTTGAGCGAGGGCGAGCGGACGATGATCCACGCGCATGGGATCGAGCAGGTGCAGGTGGTTGCCATGCTGGCTGGGGTTGGGGAGATAGCTCTGGCGTTATGGATAGTACTTTCGCCGCGCAGTGCCTGGCCGATTGCGGTGGCTGCAATGTCACTGGCGGGGCTGCTGGTGGATGTGGCGGTGTTCAGTCCGGCGCTGCTCAGGGAGGCGTTTAATCCTGTGTCGCTGAATGTCGCTGGGTTAGCGCTGTGCGCGGTGGCTTGGTGTGCCAAGCCCTCAGAGGGCGCTCACCTGAGCGCAACATCCAGTGCTGATAGAAAAACCTGATTGCCGCCGTACCACTCGCCGCTCGTTTATTCAGCCCCCGCCAATAGCCCAACCAACTGCCACGGCGTCATCTTCGTCACCATGATCATCACGATCACAAACATCCCCAAGAACCCGAAGACGCCCAGCCAGAACCATTGCCGGTACACACCACGGTATCCATCATCCAGCACCGTGTCGGTCTCGACCGCCCGAGAGGCCATCTGCTGCAAGCGCTTCTGCAGTACCAGCACCGGCAGCCACAGCGAGCCCACGCAGAGGAAGATGATCAACGCGGTCAGTACCCATTCGGTGGTCACAGACAGCCCGGCAAGCTGGATCAGCAGCAGGCCCGTGATGATCTGAATAACGCCCGCCGGCGTGGTAATCCAGGTATCAAACCGTACGACCATGCGCGCCACATGGGCGATCACTTGCGGGTTGGCGGTGCGACTGGCGGCGATCAGGTAGAGGTACGAGCCCATGCCGAAGCCGAACAGGAAAATCGCCGCGATGATGTGCAGGTACTTCAGGCACAGGTAGAGCATCCGTCAGGCCTGCCCGTCAGAGAAGTGCACCGTCAGGCTCAGCTTGGTCGGTTCGTTGATGGCGGCCATGTATTCGTCGACGCTGATTTCGCCTACGCACGGGCGGGCACCGGGTTCGGGCACGTAACCGTGGGCCATTTTGGTGGCAAGGGCGACGGCTGCGCAGCTGGGGATTTCCGGGCCCTTGTCGTCCAGGGCCGTGAGTTGCACCGCCAGGGTCAGCGGCTGACCGTGCATGCCCAGGCCTTGCACGTCGATGTACATCGCGCTTTTGCCATCACCCAATCGTTCGAACCAGGTGCCCAGGCGATGCAGTCTGGCGGCCCATGCAAGGTGGTCGCGCACGATACCCATGCGTAGCGCTTGCGCCAGCAGATAATTGGCGACACCGCCCAGCTTGAGCCCCGCACCGGCCTTGAAGCGCAGGGTATGGGCGCCATAACGTCCAGCGAATATATCCATGTCAGGCACGTCCACATTGGCCAGCACCCGCGTGCCGAGCTGGGGCATCCTGCGCAGGGTCAGGTCCTGCCAGCCCAGCACTTCGTGCACTTGGCCCTGCTTGAGTTGCTTGATCGGTTTGCCCGCGTAGGCAAGCACACCTTCGATGGTCGACAGCCCCGGCATCTTCGCCGAAGAGGAAATGCCATGCTCGATGGTGTCGATGCGCATAAAGCGATAGCGGTACCGGTCGATGATGGCGGACGACAACGTCGGCACAGAGCTGCAACCGCTGAGGACGGCCACGCCCGCCTGCCGGGCTTTCGCATCCAGCACGCCGACGCCATTGACGAAGGTCCGGCAATCCGACAGGTCGCAGTAGTTCACGCCCGCGTCGATGCAGTGCTGGGCGACGGCATAGGATTGCCCCTGGAACGGGCCGCCGGTGTGGATCACCAACTGGATGTCCATCGACTGCAAGACGCCAGCGAACCCGGCCGCCATGGCATCGCCGCACCAGCTTTCGCAGACGCGGCCGGAGGACGTTTTCAACGCATCGACTTTGCCCTGCAACTTCTGTGGGTGGCGGCCCGAGACCACCAGTTCAATGCCCGGCGCGCCCGCCAGGTGCCGGCAAATGATGCTGCCAAAGTTGCCGTAGCCGCCGATCACCATCACCCTGAGTGCCATTGCATGTTTCCCTGATCAATCGATTGCGCGCGGGGCCTGAGGCAGGCCGGCGGCTGAAACGGCTAAAGATACCCGATTTGCTTAACCGCCTGAGCCAGGATCGACACTCAGGCAGCATTGCTCCCTTGCCTCAGGGCTGCTTACGATAAAACCCGGTCAGATAGTCCTGGCTGTCCGGCGCCGAGTTGTGCTCGATCACAGCGAAGCCCTTCACCAGTTGGATGTGATACGGCCCGGCCCGAGGCGGCGCCTGGGGTGTGCGCACGATGATCAGGTTTGCGGTTTCCATCGGCACGCGTTGGTGCGTAGTGATGATGACCTTGTCGGTGCCGGTGTCTTTGAGCGTCACGCTAAGTTCCGCCACCTCCCGGCCCTGGGCATCGCGGTCGGGAAGGATTTTCAGGTCGAGGTCACCGTCGCGGCCGAGGAAGTCGTCGCGCATCTGGTAATGGCCATCGCGCTGGTCACGGGCCACGTCGCCGAGTTTGTCGTACTCAGGCTCCCGGTCCTGCCTGTGCAGTTGAATCTGCAGTTCAGGCTGGTCGCCCTTGGCGCCGCTGACCCAGGTGCCCGCGTAGGCATAGGGTTCGACGGTTTCCCGCGTGATGCGCCAGATGCCGGTTTGACGGCCGTCATCGGCATATTCGTGCAGGTAGATAAACGACTGGTCGCCGTATTCACCCTGATTACCCACCAGCTTGATCGGCTTGCCGCTGCCGCTTTTGGTGTAGCGCAACTCACCGATCAGCACCGCGCCCTGTTGCTGGTACCAGAGTTGCACCGGGATCTTGCCGTTGAGGGTGCCGGCCAGGAACTCGGGGTCTTCGTTTACCGGCCCTTCCAGCCTTGGCGTTTCCAGCCATTGACCGTCCTTCCACTCGCCGGTGGTGCGCAGCATGTAGCCGCTGGGCATGCTGTTGTTGGCGTCATCGTCGGTCGCGGGCACTTCTGCCTGAGTGTACGAGCTGAGTTTTACCAGTTCGCCGTCGCGCATCTGATAGCGGCTGGCGCGGGTCCAGCAGCAACCTCGGTCGGTCTGCGAATGGATAGTGCCGTCCTTGGGATTGACCGAAAACATCCCGCCGGAGGTCTCGTTGGCCAGCTCGGTCAAGGGACCATTGAGCACCCAGTGGGGCTTCTGCGGGTCTTGCAGGTAGACGTCGTAACTCGACTGAAAGTCTTTATCCGCGCCGTTGCCATTGCGGATCGCCAGGTCCTGGCGGCCATCCTGGTTGATATCGGCGAAGTACACCACGCCGTTCTCCCCCATCAGGCGCCAGTCCTCGGTTTTACCTTGCTGGTCCAACGGCACATGGGCATCCGGGGTCTGCAATTGCTGAAGGATTTCGAGTGAGCTTTTATCGCGCAGGGTGATGAGCGCCGGCGCCAGGTGCTGCAAGTCCTGCGGCAACTCCGGGAACAACACCTCGACCAGGTATTGACCGCTGGGGTCATTGACCGAGAACGAACGGGGCTCGGCCATGACGGGAGCGGCCAGGGCCAGGGACAGGAGTACACCGCTGAGTCGCGTACGCATCCAACGCATCCTTGCTGAAATTCGGGGGCGGCAGTGTAAAGGCAAATGGCGAAGGCTTCGAACAAATCGCTGTTTAGGCGCACTCAATGGCTGCTATGTTTTGTGCCTCACGAGCCAAAGGATGTGCCATGGAACCGTTAGCCACCAACGCTGCACTGGTGATCATCGACATGCAGCAGGGTATGAATGATTCGAAGCTCGGGCGCCGCAATAATCCGCAGGCCGAGCAGCAGTTGCAGCAGTTGCTTGGCGCCTGGCGGCAGTCGGGGCGGCCTGTGGTACACGTCAGGCACATCTCCCGTACCCCCGGCTCTGTATTCTGGCCGGGCCAGCCGGGCTGCGAATTTCAGCCTGCGCTGCAACCGCTGGCCCACGAACACGTAGTGGAAAAGAACGTACCTTGTGCCTTCACCGCCACGGGGCTGGAACGCTGGCTGCATGCGCGTTCGATCAAGCAACTGGTGATCGCCGGGGTGATCACCAACAACTCCGTCGAAGCAACGACGCGCACAGGCGGCAATCTTGGCTTTGACGTGATCGTCGCCGCCGACGCCTGCTACACCTTCGATCAAACCGATTTGTCCGGGCGCCTGTGGCCGGCCGAGGACGTGCACGCGCTGTCGCTGAGCAACCTGGCAATGGACTACGCCAGGGTGTTCGAGACGGCTGGGATTCTCAGCGCTCTGCGCTGAACACGCCGGCCTGCGCCAGCATGTCAACCAGCGCTTCGGGCCACACCGTTTCCTCGGTGGCACGCAGCGCCTGGGCCGACCACCAATGATGGTCCGCCATTACCTGGGTCTCTTCCAGCGTCCATTCGGCCTTGGACAGTTCGCTGCTGGCGGCGCGGACCACAAAGTAGTGCTCGACGGCCGACACCGTTTCACCGCTGGGCAGCATCAGCGCAAATCGGCGCTCAGCGATGGACGCAGTAACGACCTGCACCTGGATACCGGTTTCCTCGCGCAGTTCACGGATGGCAGCCGCCTCGAAAGTCTCCCCGGCTTCAACGCCGCCGCCGGGGGTTGCCCAGTAATTTTTACCGGCCAATGCGCCGTCTTTATGGGCGAACCTGAACAACAGCACCTCGTGCGCGGGGTTGATCACCAGCAGTCGTGCGGCCTTTCGTTCACGCATGGGTGTATTCCTTGGGTAGTTTTCCAGTAATTGCGCAATGGTCTTGGCAGCTCCCTTGCTTTAGCCGAGTGCGGGGACGCCGGCAAGGGCAACCTGGCCGACCCCAAGCGTTTCGGCACCGTGGATTACAACCTGGGCGTGGTCAACGGCATTCTCAACGTCGAAGCGCTGCGCCTGGCCCAGGAAAAAGGCATCACGCCGCGGGATTGCAGCCAAGAGCAGTAAAACGACCCAACTGTGGAAGGGGGCTTGCTCCCGATAGCGGAGTGTCAGTCAACTGATTTATTAGCTGATCCACCGTCATCGGGAGCAAGCCCCCTCCCACATTCAGACCGAGGCGTGTCAGCCCACGCCTACTTCAACCACGCGACTTT
>NZ_JAAUVM010000024.1:0-92800 GCF_012030485.1 Pseudomonas sp. B14(2022) | reverse complement strand
CGATTACATCGAGATGTTCTACAACGTAAAACGCCGCCATGGTTTCAACAATCAGCTGTCACCGGTAGAGTTTGAAAAGCGTTACGCAATGAGCTTGCAAGGTGTCTACAGAATCCGGGGCGATTCAATCTTCACAATTATGTCAGTGATGGCGTCATAAATTCTGCGCATTATGAAGCGTACATCAGTAAAGCTCCGTTGTTCCTCAAAGGGCCGGATGAGCTTGAAAAACTGCGTGCTTTCATCAAGACATACATTCATCACGGCGATAATAAAGAAATTCTCTATGAGCTTTCTAATGGAAAAATTCGTCCATCGAAAGCTTTAGCCGAAGCACTTAAAGGGCTTCTAAAAGGTCAGCCTGAATTCATATTGATCGACGATCAAAAAGCGACATTTGAATCCGCACTTGCTGCTGCGAGTGTGGCCTCTGAGGCTGCGCCGAAGGTAATCATCATTGAGGGCGGCCCTGGGACGGGCAAAACAGTCCTGGCAATCAATTTACTCGTTAGGCTTACAAGTCTTGGATTACTGAGCAAGTACGTCTCAAAAAATGCCGCCCCGCGAAAAGTTTATGAAAGCAAATTGGTGGGTACAGTCAAACGTAGTCACTTCTCCAATCTATTCTCCGGTTCAGGCGCCTTCATCGATACCGAACCCAACACTTTTGATGCGCTCATCGTCGACGAGGCCCATCGACTGAACGAAAAAAGCGGCCTTTACGGAAATCTGGGTGAGAACCAAATCAAGGAATTGATCGCGTCGGCCAAATGCACAGTTTTTTTCATCGACGAGGATCAACGAGTCACCTTGAATGACATTGGTAGCAAACAAGCCATCCGCGCTTTTGCAAAAGCCAAAGGAGCTGAGGTTGAGGAATACACGCTTTCCTCACAGTTTCGTTGCAGTGGGTCTGATGGCTATTTAGCCTGGCTTGACGACGTGCTAGATATTCGCGCGACAGCTAACCCACTACTAGATAACAGCGAGTATGAATTCAAAATATTCAGTACACCCCAGGCCATGCATGCGGCCATCGAGCAAAAGAACCAAGGTAACAAAGCCCGAGTGGTAGCCGGCTATTGCTGGCCGTGGCGTAGCAAAAAAGATGCTCGAGAATCCGACATCATCATCGGCAGCGACTACGAACGCCAATGGAATCTGGATCAGGACGGAAGTTTGTGGATCATCGCAGAGAACTCTGTTGATCAGGTCGGGTGTATCCACACCTGCCAAGGTCTGGAAGTCGATTACATCGGCGTGATTATCGGGCCGGATCTCATCGTACGAAATGGAAGCGTTCTGACCTCGGCTCTTGAGCGAGATAAAAACGACAAGTCCATTCGCGGTTGGAAGAAGATGATGAAGGAGCAACCTGAACTAGCCAAACGGGAAACAGACCTGATCATCAAGAATACGTACCGAACGTTAATGACTCGAGGAATGAAAGGCTGTTACCTCTACTGTACTGATACAGAAACCGCACAGTACTTTGCGAGTCGGCTTACGAATCAAAACCAGGATTGATGGTTCATTGGCGCTTGCCTCGATAGCACGAGGCAAGTGCCTCACATCAATTCAGCGCCATACACTCGACCGCCCGGTCCGCCACTATCTTAGCCATCTCCACCAAATGCATCACCGCCCTCTGCGGTGCACCCTGCGGCTCCCCAAGCACTTGCGACGTAGCCATCGCACACTGTAATAACTCAGCCACTCGCACCCAGGCGTCCTCGAAGCTCAGCTCTTCATTGACGGAAAATGGGTTAGGCCCACGCGAAGAAGGCATATCTGAAACAACGTTTTCCATGGCACAACTCCAATCAAAAAGTGTGTACCAATCGAACTCAGGCGACTAAACCCGATCACTGAATAGGCAGTGACGATCCGCAGCCTAGTCACGCATTCCCGCTTGCGCAATGCGGTTGGGATTCTCTAGGAAACGTCCTGCAAATGAAAGGGATCAGCCCTGCTGGCCCTTTAAGCTCCCGCCTCAATCCAATATCAAATGCGGCAAAAACCGGCTCGAATCCTTGGTAATCAAACTATTATCCTCCCGCACTCCAATCCCCGCCGCCTGGTCCCCAATCACCCAAGACCCAATCAACGTATAGCTGTCCCCAAACCGCGGCAACGGCGCAAACTCCTGAAGAATAAACGGCGCATCCGTGTAGGGACCGTCCTCCTTCACTATCAGCCCATCAGCCGTTTGCAGCTCGATGTTCGCCCCTTCCCGCGAGAAAAACGGCTTGCGCACCCAGCCCTTCGGCACAGCTTTACCCGGTTCGGTATCTAGGTGGGCCGCGAGCAAATTCGGGTGGCCTTTGTTGAATTCCCACAGCAGCGGCAGGATGCCTTTATTGGAAATGATGGATTTCCACGCAGGCTCGAAAAACTGTGTGTCGCTCTCGGCAATCGCGGCGCCGAAGGGTTCGTGGAAGATAAATTCCCAGGCGTGCAGTTTGAACAGGTGGGGAATCCAGCGGTCCTGGAGGTCGACGAAGCGGCCTTCGCCGGTCAGGCCGATGTCTTCGATGTCGATGTGGCGTGATTCGATGCCGACTTTTTCCGCGACGAGGCGCAGGTAGTCGGTGGTGCCTTTGTCTTCGACCGAGTCTTTCATTGAGGCGAAGTAGAACGGCTGGTTGACCTGCAGTTGGGCGAAAGCCTGGTGCAGTTTGGTGTCGATGCTGTTGAACTGGTCGGCATGCTTGGGCAGCAAGCCGCGTTCGATGCATTGCTCCAGCCAGCCCCACTGAAACGCCGCCGCCTCGTAGAGGCTGGTCGGTGTGTCGTAGTTGAGTTCCAGCAGTTTGGCGGGGCCGGTGCCGTTGTAGGAGAAGTCCATGCGCCCGTACAGGTGCGGGTGGCCTTCGAGCCATGAGGTTTTGATCATGTCGAAGAAGGGCGCGGGAATGCTCAGGCGTTCGAGCAGCTCTTCGCTCTGGACCACGCGGGCGACGAGGTCCATGCACATGTCGTGGATCTCGGTGGTCGGGTCTTCGAGGTCGTGCTCGATTTGCTTGAGCGTGAACTGGTAATACGCGCTCTCGTCCCAGTAGGGTTCGTCGTCGATGGTATGGAACAGAAAGCCAAGATTTTCAGCCGTCTGTTTCCAGTCATCACGCTCTGCGCAATGGATTTTCTTCATGGCCCGGTTTCCTTAACTGCTCGACCCGCCGCCGCCCCAGCCGCTGCGTGCGCTGGCCTTGCTGCCGAAGCCGCCACGGGAGGTGGCCGACGCCACGGAGCTCGACTGGCTGGAGGAGCGCAGCGTGTTGGTGTAATTGCTGCTGCCGTAACGGGCCTGATTCGAGCGGCCAAACGTCGCGCCATTGGAGACACGCTGATTGAGTGTCGAGTTGCCGTAGTTGCCGCGATCATCGCGGTAGCGGTAAACGGGCTCAGAGCGGTAGCTGTTGCGATTGCTGCTCAGCATGTTGCCGATCAGCAGACCGGTCAGCAGGCTGCTGGTGGAGAAGCCGGAGCCGCCGCTTGCCTGAGCATTACCCGCCTGAGCGTTGGCAGCGTCGACCTGGGATTGCGTCACCTGGCCTTCGGCGGTCAGTTCGAAACCGCCCAGCTTGGGAATGAACTGGCCGTTGGAGTCCAGCTGGCACCAGCCGGCGACAAAGTCGGCATCGCAATCGGCCTGGCTGGCGTATACCGGGGCGATGCGGCGATGCTCGGCCATGGCGGTCATGTAGGCGTCCGAGCAGACGTCCACCGGAAGCTTTTCATCGGCACATTGCTGCACCGACTGGAAGTTGTACTTCTTCTGCAAATCGTAGGTTTTTTCCGTCGGCCCACAGCCGGATATCGCCATGGCGACCGACGCTGCCAGCGAAAGCTGGACGTACTTGCTTCGTTTCATCGGGAGCTCCGTGCGCAATCAGTTCTGGGTAGGCGTCATGCAGGCGGCATTCAACATGCCGACGCTGATGGCCACGGCGGCCACGTAGATGCCCGCTGCGAGCTCGCCTCTCTTGATGCGCTCGGAAGTGCCTTTGAGCACGAGGCTGGTCAGCAGGAACGCCAACAGTTGGACGACGGCTGCGATCACCGCCCAGACGACGAAGTCGAGGATGCTGATCGAGTAGGCAATCACGTTGCTGGCCGGAATGGCGAAACCGACGATGGCGCCGCCCAGGGCGACTGCCGCGGAAACGTTGCCCGCCCGGATCAGCTCGAACTCCTTGTGCGGGGTGACGCGGGTGTAGATGAACTGGAACAGCGCGAACAGCACCGCCGCCCCCAGAATGTAGGTGACAAACCCGACTACGGCGGCTTTGTTCAGGGAGATGGAGAGAGCTTCTAGCATGGACTTCTTCCTTTTTTAGAGCGCATTCAAGTCGGTTGTGTACAGCGAAATGCCCAGCGACGTGCTCAGGCTGACGGTGCCTTCAGCGTCTTCTTCGACAGAGAACAGCAGAAACTCGCGTCGATCGGTCAGGCCTGTGTCACGGGCATATAGCATCGAACGGTGCTCGACGTTGTAGGAATCCTCGGGGTTTATCACGTGCTCGCTCATGGCCACCAATTCTGTCTGGCCTTCCTCGCTGCCCCACACGCGCGCGTATTCAACGCCATTGTGGGTATAAGTCGGCAACCCGATCGGACTCTGCGGCCCCGCCAGCCGACGCAGTTCAGCTTCGCTGCTGAGGGTGACGTAACTGAGGTAGTTGAACAGGATCACAGACTCGACCTGCCCGGCGATGTCGCCCGTGGTGTGCACCTGCAACCAGTAATCTTCGTCGTTCATGTAATAGCGCGACAGCCAGGTCGACTGCCCGAGGTCAACGGTGCCGTTACTCCAGACTTCCTGGGAGCCGGGGATAACCACCGTGGTTTTCCCGTCGAGCAACAACTTCAGGGTCGCGTCGAATATCACGCCTTTGCCCGGTGCCAGGCCCAGCGGCCCGGTGGTCGGCAGGGGTTCGGCGGCGGCGCCTTTCGAGTGTGTATTCGCTTGCGGGGCCTCAAGCCCCATCAACTGTTTAAACCATCCCATTGGAGATTTCCTTGAGGCGGGTGGAGGCGATGTAGAAGAGTTCGCCGCCTTCAACGCGCGTGGCGCTGGGCGGGTTGATCGACGGTTGCGACGCACCCTTGGCGCGATAGCCGATGAGGGTGGCGTTGTGGCGCTCTTTCATTTGGGTGTACAGATCGCCGAACGTGGCCTCAAAGGCCTCGGGCAATTTCATCAGGTATTGGGTGGCACCCTGCCCCACGCACAGCAGCTCATTAATGACCACCGACGAGCCCGGATCCTGAGAGGCACGCACCAACATCTCGATGGCCATGCTTGACGTGCACTCCAGGCTGGGCGCGTAGGAGCTGGCCAGTGCGGCAATTTCACTTTCATTGAAGTGGGCGACGACATGCCCGACCGGACTCAATTGATTCACCGCCAGCACGGTGGCCAGCGTCAGATCGTCAGACGGGGTTCGCACCAGCACACGCTCGGCGCCGGGCACACCGGCACGCAGCAATAACGCTGTGGAAGACAGGCTTTCACCACGGATGAACGCCGCTTTGCCCGGCATCGGGTTTTCTTCGAGGGTGCAATCGCAGATGACGATCAGGTTGTCGTTCGAGGTTTCGTCCTGCAGCAACAACTCGATGACCCGCTCACTGGACGCGCCCTCCCAGCCAATGAGCACGGTATGACCGACCTTGCCGGTGAAATCGCCTTTGCCCTTCATGCCTTTTCTCCATGCATCGATGACAGTGCTGGTGGTTTTGCCGATGGCTGCCGTGAGCAGCGCAATGCCCCCGAGCATGACCCAGGTTGCCACGAACACGCGCCCCGCCGAGGTCTGTGGCGCAAGGTCGCCATAGCCGACGGTCAGCGTAGTGGTGAGATAGAAGTAAACGAACGTGGCGGGCGCGGTGAGGTGTTGTTCGCCCAGAACCACCAGGCCCAGATAAGCCGTGCTCAGGTGTACACCCAAGGCAACGACCAGGCCTGCCCAGCCGAAACGGTGAAAGAGGGAGGAGGCGTACATGCGCAGCAAAAGAAAAATCGACATTCCGTCCCTGACTCCCTGGGTACTTGATTCCCGATGACGCCATCGCCTCGACATGTGGATGCTCAAGTGCGTTCAGCCGGCATTAAACCTGCTGCGTGGCTTGGAGAGAAGTACCTTGGCTGCAATAAATCCGGCGAATGCACCAAACAGATGCCCCTCGAAGGAAACACCCTGACGAGGCAGGAAGCCAAGGATCAGGCCGCCATACAGTACCGCTACGACAGCGGCCGTTATCAGGTTGCTCCAGCTCCTGTGGAACCAGGCGCGAGACAACAAATAGGCCCATAACCCGAATACCCAGCCGCTGGCCCCCACGTGTATGCCCGCAAAACCGAACAGCCAGACCAGCGAACCGCCCAGCAGGATAATGATCGCACTGACGGTAACGAAGCGATTGAGCCCTTCGATAATCACCAGGGTGCCCAGGATCAAAAAGGCAACCAGGTTCGCGCTCAGGTGGGCGAACGAGCCGTGCAAAAACGGTGAGGTGAGGATGCCCGGCAGCCCCTGCAGCGTTCTCGGGATCAGGCCGAACGCCATGAGGCTGTAACCGGTCGCCACATTGAGCAGTTGCAGCACGACCATGAAGAAGGCCAAGCCTGCGATTGTCTTGAAACCCTTCAGGGCATCCATCCTGACCTCGACGTAAAAAAAGAAGGGCAGACACTGCCCCTCCTGCGGCGACGTTGCTTATTCCGCCGACTTTTGCTTCAGACGCTCCAGAATCGCATTGGCGCTGCCTTCGTTCGGCGTGATGCCGGCGTCACGCAGCTTGCGCTCCAGGTCGGTCCCCGTGGACGCCTCAACCAGCTCATCCTGGGCTTGCAGTTCAGCAGCGCGTTGCTGCTGCTTGGCCTGCAAACGATTCAGCGTACCGACGGCGGTTTCCAGCTTGCCGTTGGCACCGCCGCTGGCGATGGAGGCGCTGACCTGGGCCTTCTGTACGCTGTCGCGCGCCTTGGCCATATCCACTTGCTGGCGCAGGCTTTTGATACGGCTTTCGGCCTTGGTGATGTCCTTGCGCATGCTTTCCGCATAGCCACCGAACTCGGTGGCTTGCTTATGCTCGACATCCCGCTCGTTGGTCAGGCTCGAAATGGCTTCGGCCACTTCCAGGGCGAGGTCTTCACGATTGGCCTGCAGGGCAGCCACCGCCTTGGACTCCAGGTCCTTGATCTTGGCGTCGTACTCATTGACGCGATCAGTCGCCAATTTGTGCTTGGCCATGATGCTGACCAGTTCACGCTTGGCGTTGGCCAGCGCGGTGTCGGCATCACGAATTTCCTGATCGAGGATGCGCAGGGCTTGTTGGTCGACGATCGATTCGCCGACTTCGTTGGCACCGCCACGCAGCGCGGTGAACAATTTGCTCCAGATGGACTGAGTCATTGGATACTCCCGAATACTTAATTGAAGAAACGTTCGAAGGCTTCGCTGGCGCGCTGCACGTTGTCGACCAGGGTTTTCACCTCGGTGACGATATTGGTCAGGCTGGAGTCGGAGCTCAACGCACCGAACATGTTGTAGACAACTTGCCCGTTAGGCATGGACTCGATACCGATGGAGGACAGCGGGAACATTTCCCGGCTGCGCAACACCGCGTCATTGAATTTAGCGACATCGTTGATGGACTCGACATCGACCAGGACGGTGTCAACGATGATCTGCTCGCCCACCACCGCGATGTAAATCGGCAAGCCACCGAAGTCGTTCATTTCCAGCTTGATGCTGGACTCGGAGCCTTGAACGAGAGAAAGCGTAATGTCCTGGGACACCACGTCGTCCAGGGCCTGAAGAGCGGTGAAGAGGCGATCGATATTCCAGTTGGTACCTGCGCTCATGAAATTCTCCGACATGAATGAGCCAGCCAGAATCGGCTGGCGAAGCTGTTTCTCCATCTGCTTGAGCAGGCTTCGGTTTTCGGGAAGCACCCAAGTCTCGTGTTTCACGTAGCCGGCGGCCGCCAGGCCTGCACGCATCTGCTTCATGTAAAAGCTCGATGGCTTTTTGGCGGACGGCTTCAAGCGCTCTCCCTTGAGGCTTGCTGAATCGGTATCGGGCCCTTTAGTCGGACTCGATGGAGAGCTGCTTTCCATGGTACTGACCTCGCTGTGAAAAACTCACGCGTGAGAAAATCTACAGGCATTTTTTGCCACACTCAATAGCTCACGCGTGAGATTTTTTGACTTGCTTTCCCGACCGCTAAAAAGATCAGTCCTACTGACAATTCATAAATTGTCGCCTTTGAGTTGACGGTATTACCCATTCCAGCCGATTTATCCCCCAGCACCCACCCATTAATCTGTGCCCATGTTGAACGCAACGCCCAACCAACCTAAACAAAAAAGGATTCAACCATGAGCACTCCAACCTACAACCGCTTGAACAAAGACGACGCCGTAGTTCTGCTGGTCGACCACCAGACCGGCCTCATCTCCCTGGTCCAGGACTTCTCGCCCAACGAGTTCAAGAACAACGTGCTGGCCCTGGCCGACCTGGCGAAGTTCTTCAACCTGCCGACCATCCTCACCACCAGCTTCGAACAAGGCCCCAACGGCCCGCTGGTACCTGAGTTGAAAGAGATGTTCCCGGACGCGCCCTACATCGCCCGCCCAGGCCAGATCAATGCCTGGGACAACGAAGACTTCGTCAAGGCGATCAAGGCTACCGGCCGCAAGCAGATCATCATTGCCGGCGTGGTCACGGATGTGTGCGTAGCGTTCCCGACCCTGTCGGCGCTGGCGGAAGGGTTTGAGGTGTTTGTGGTGACCGATGCGTCCGGCACGTTCAACACCACCGTGCAGCAGGCGGCGTGGAGCCGGATGACCCAGGCCGGTGCGCAGTTGATGAACTGGTTCTCGGTGGCGTGTGAGCTGCACCGCGACTGGCGCAACGATATCGAAGGACTGGGCAATCTGTTGTCCCAGCGCATTCCTAACTATCGCAACTTGATGAATGGGTATGCGGCGCTGACGGCCCATCAGAAGTAAACAAGCCGACGGTTGCGATAAGCCTGCCCTGAAAAGCAGGCTTTCGCTGTTTTATGCCAGCGGCTACGCGCGTCCCCCCTTGACTCTCCCCTATACAGCACACCCTACCCTGAAAGCCCTCACTTTCAGGTCACGCCCCATGGATCAACGCATTCTGGTCATCCTTGGCCACCCGTCCACCACCAGCTTCTGTTCGGCCCTGGCAGACACCTACAGCCACTCGGCAAAAATCGCCGGCCATGAGGTGCGCGTCCTACGCCTGGGCGATCTGGCTTTCGACCCGATCCTTCACAACGGCTACAGCGAAATCCAGCCTTTGGAACCTGACCTGCTCGGCGCCCAATCCGACATCCTCTGGGCCACTCATCTGACGTTCGTCTTTCCGATTTGGTGGGGTGGCATCCCGGCGCTGTTAAAGGGCTTTATCGACCGCATTTTCCTACCCGGTTTTGCCTTCAAATACCGTGAGGGCAAGCTGTTTCCTGACAAGCTGCTGCACGGCCGCACCGCACACTTGCTAGTGACCCTGGATACGCTGCCGTGGTATTACCGCTGGTTCTATCGCATGCCGGGCGTGCATCAGATGCGCAGCACCACCTTGGCGTTTTGCGGGATCAAGCCGCTCAAGACGTTACTGCTGGGGGCAGTACTGAGTTCTACGCCGGGGCAGCGGGCCAGGTGGCTGACACGAGCCAGTGCACTAGCGGGAAAAGGGAGTTTTCATGTACATCGGCAAAGCCGCGCAATTGTCGGGCACAACCATCAAGGCGATTCGGCACTATGAAGCGATTGGCCTGCTGCCGACGCCGCAGCGCCAGGGCCAATACCGGGTCTATTCGGAGCAGAACGTTGAGCTGCTGATGTTTATCAAGTGTGCGCAGCAGTTGGGTTTCAAGCTCAAGGAGTTGCAGGAAATTTTGCACGGCCACCAAGGCCATGCGTTGCCTTGGGAACGGGCAGACCAGGCCATCGCCAGCAAGAAACGCGAGCTGGCCGCACAAATCGCCGAGTTACAGAGAGTGCAGGCCGGCTTGCTTGAGTTTGAGAGCCAGCTGAAAGAGGTACATGGACACTGTTCGTCAATGAGTAGCATCGCTATTTGAAGTAGCCTTTGAAGGTGAACTGACGCGTTTTTTTCGCTGCCCGCGTAAGCCCATTCTGATTTTCCAAACCGCTCATCCAGCCACTTTTCGCTGCGGCAGACTCCGACGCCTTGCCTGCTGCCGAGACGTCACGGATGACCAACGCTTCCCACATTGCCCATATCGAACATGAGCTAGATGGCTTCCATCAGAGCCTGGTGACGTATCGCCAGCAGTTGGGGGCCTGGTATTCGCGCGCGCTGGACTCGGTGAGCCACGCCGCTGATTTACCGTCGCTGCTGGGGATGGATCGGGTGTTGCGAGCGGGGAATTCGCAACGCTCCGTGAGTCTTTCCGATGCCGACTTCTCCACCGTGGCCCGTTGCCCGGCGGGCGGTGTGTTGCAGATCGAAAGCAAGTTCGAGTCGGTGTATGACGTGCCGATTGGCGATATCCCGGTTGAGGTGATCGGGCTGGATGACGGCAGTTCGACCGTGGTCATGCTCGATGAACAGGGCAAAGGCTCGCACCCTTGCGTGGCGAGCGGGCGCTACCAAGTGCGGGTGCAGGGCGGCGTGTCGGCACAACAGGTGGACGCGTTGTTTGTGTCCTACGCCGGGCTGACCGCAGACCTGGAGCAATGGCTGCGGTCGCAGTGGGAAGGGTTCAAGCCGCATTGGCAACAGTCGACGGCCAGTGCGATTGGCAGCGGCGTGCTGGCGGGCAGTTGGGCGGCGATTCGCGAGGCGTGGGACAGCATCCAACTGGTACAGGCAATTCTTGAAGATCCTCTGAAATACGTCGAACAGCTTGGCGCCGAAGCGGCCAAGTTGGCGGATTTGGCCGCCAACGCCCCCAAGGTCATGGAACAGGCGATGTTGCTCGCCAGTGATGAAGCGGCGCTGTTCCTGCTGGTGCGCACGGCGATGATCTGGTTGGACGCATTGCCGCCCAGTGAGATTGCGCAAGTGGCTGCTGGTTTTGTGGTGTCGTTGCTGATTGACCTGGTGATTGGTGCGGTGCTGACCATCGCATTGCCGGCGGCAGCTGTGGCGTATTTGAGCCTGCGGCTGGCCAGGTATGGCGCACAAATTGTTAAGGCGGCTGTTGTGTACTTCTCTATTTCTAGAGCGCGTTTAAGCGATTGCAAAAAGCACAGGCAGTATTCTGCGCCAAGGCAGTGGTAACCCAGAGGTAGGGCTCACCATTCAGCCCGTACTACCCATGTCATATAAGAGCACCTTAAGCCCTAGACGGTGAGCCGAATAGCCAGCACAATCGGCTCACCAAATGAGCCGAATAACCTCTTTATTCGGCTCACGCACCCCAGGCATTCCACCATGGCTCATCCGCACTGGATCTGGCAACACGCCGACTGGCCGCACTTCCACTGGCAACCCGGTCGCCTCGCGGCGTTGCTGCGCGAGTGCGGGCACGCCCAGGGCAAGCTGTTGGGCATGCTCGGCTCCGTCAGCCAGGCAGTCAGCGCACAGAATGAACTGGATGCGCTGCTGCAAAATATCCTGACGTCCTCGGCGATTGAGGGCGAGCAGTTGAATGTCGGCTCGGTGCGCTCGTCCCTGGCAAGGCGGATGGGCCTGGAAGCGATGACAGACGGTCAGGTAAGCCGCCGCAGCGAAGGCCTCGCCGAGTTGATGATGGATGCCACTCAACAATTCACACGGCCGTTTACCCTCGCCCGCTTATTGAACTGGCATCACTTATTGTTCCCGGCCCCGGAAGCAGGCTATGCCGCCAGCGCGCTCAATATCGGGTCATTGAGGGGGGATGAGCCGATGCAGGTGGTGTCGGGCCAGCTTGATCGGCCGACCGTGCATTTCGAGGCCCCGCCACGTCTGGGACTGGAGCAGGCACTGGCGGATTTTCTGGAGTGGTTCGAAACCAGCCGCGATCAGCCGGAACTGGACCCGCTGGTACGCGCCGGCGTCGCGCACTTCTGGTTTGTCACACTGCATCCCTTCGATGACGGCAATGGTCGCCTGACACGCGCTATCACCGATTTGGCACTGGCCCAGGGTGAACACCAGGCCATCCGTTTCTATGCCATGTCAGCCAGCATCCTCGAAGACCGCACCGGCTACTACAACGCACTGGAATCCAGCCAGAAGGCCTCACTGGATATCACTGACTGGCTGGAGTGGTTCCTTAAAACCCTGTTACGCAGCGTGCAGCAGGCCATGGCGCGGATTGACCGAGTGCTGGGAAAGAGTCGGTTCTGGCAGCAACACCGCGACCTCCCTTTGTCTGCTGAACAGATCAAGGTCCTCAATCGCCTGCTCGACGGTGGTGAGAAGGGCTTCGAACACGGCATCAGCGCAGCGCAGTACCAAGCGGAGGCAAAGGTATCCAAGGCGACAGCGACGCGACACCTGGCTGACCTGCTGAAAAAAAACTGCTTGGTTCGTCTCCCCGGAGGCGGCCGCAGCACGCGTTATCAGGTCAATACAGCAGGCGAGTAATGCCCCACTCATTTGCCCCCATCCCCCATGTCTGCTAGTGTCGCGCCGGTTTACCGTCTACCGGAATAGCCGCCATGGCCCGCAAAAAAGTTGCACTCGATTTCGAACAATCCCTCGCCGACCTGCAAACATTGGTCGAGCGTCTGGAGAACGGCGAGTTGTCGCTGGAGGACTCGCTGACGGCGTTTGAGCAAGGCATCGGCCTGACCCGTGACTGCCAGAGCGCGCTGGCGCAGGCGGAGCAGAAGGTGCAGGTGTTGCTGGAGCGTGACGGGGAGTTGGCCGAAGAACCTTTCGATGCGGAACAGCCGGAATGATCGACGCGTATCAGGCCAGTAGCCAAGCCCGGGTAAATACGGCGCTGGAGCCCTTGTTTGTTGCGCCAAGCCCGGAAATGAAGCGCCTCTATGAAGCCATGCGCTACAGCGTGATGAATGGCGGCAAGCGTGTGCGCCCGTTGCTGGCGTATGCGGCCTGTGAAGCACTGGGCGCGCCTGCCGAGCAGGCCAACGGTGCAGCCTGTGCGGTCGAGCTGATTCACGCGTATTCCCTGGTACACGACGATTTGCCGGCGATGGACGACGACGATCTGCGTCGCGGCCAGCCCACCACCCATAAAGCCTTTGATGAAGCCTATGCGATCCTCGCCGGTGATGGCTTGCAGAGCCTGGCGTTCAGCGCGTTGCTGGACCCACGCTTGAGCAGCGTCAACGCCGAGATCCGCTTGCGCATGGTCACGGCCCTGGCCCTGGCTGCCGGCCCTGCGGGCATGGTTGGCGGGCAGGCAATCGACATGGGTTCGGTCAGCGTCAAGCTGGATCAAAAAGCCCTTGAGCACATGCACCGCCACAAGACCGGCGCGCTGATCGAAGCCGCCGTTCACTTGGGCGCCCTGGCCAGCGGACATGCCGAAGCCGCGCAATTGGCGGCGCTGCAGACCTATTCCCGGGCCATTGGCCTGGCGTTCCAGGTGCAGGACGACATTCTCGACGTGGAAAGCGATACCGCCACCCTGGGCAAACGCCAAGGCGCCGATATCGCACGGGACAAACCGACTTATCCTGCGCTGCTCGGGCTGCAAACCGCCAAGGCCTACGCCCTGGAACTACGCGACCAGGCGCTGGACGCCCTGCGACCTTTCGACGCGGCGGCCGAGCCGCTGCGTGACCTGGCGCGGTATATCGTCGAACGCCGCCACTGATTACGGCGGCCATTGCAGCCGCATATCGGCCAAGTTCGGCGCTCTGCGTGGGCAGTTTGCGATGCTTGAGGTAAACTGCCGCCTCTTCTATACCTATAACGATTCGCCTGATGCCCACGACGTTTCAAGAGATTCCCCGCAAGCGCCCGTCCACGCCCCTGCTCGACCGTGCTGTCACGCCGGACGGCCTGCGTCGTCTGGGTGAAGCCGAGCTGGAAACCCTGGCCGATGAGTTGCGCCTGGAATTGCTCTACACGGTCGGCCAGACCGGTGGGCATTTCGGTGCCGGCCTGGGCGTCATCGAGCTGACCATCGCGTTGCACTACGTGTTCGACACCCCGGATGACCGGCTGGTGTGGGACGTGGGCCATCAGGCGTATCCGCACAAGATCCTCACGGGCCGCCGCGAGCGCATGGCGACTCTGCGCCAGAAGGACGGTGTTGCCGCCTTCCCGCGCCGCTCCGAAAGCGAGTACGACACCTTTGGCGTCGGCCACTCCAGCACCTCGATCAGCGCAGCGCTGGGCATGGCAATTGCCGCCCGCCTGCAAGGCAGCGACCGCAAGGCGATTGCCGTGATCGGTGATGGCGCGCTGACCGCCGGCATGGCCTTCGAAGCACTGAACCATGCCCCGGAAGTGGACGCCAACATGTTGGTGATCCTCAACGACAACGACATGTCGATCTCGCGCAATGTCGGTGGCCTGTCCAATTACCTGGCCAAGATTCTCTCCAGCCGCACCTATGCCAGCATGCGCGAAGGCAGCAAGAAAGTGCTCTCGCGTCTGCCCGGCGCGTGGGAAATTGCCCGGCGTACCGAAGAATATGCCAAGGGCATGCTGGTCCCCGGCACCCTGTTCGAAGAGCTGGGCTGGAACTACATCGGCCCCATCGACGGCCATGACCTGCCGACCCTGATTGCCACGCTGCGTAACATGCGCGACCTCAAGGGCCCGCAGTTCCTGCATATCGTCACCAAGAAAGGCAAAGGCTTCGCGCCGGCGGAAGTCGACCCGATCGGCTACCACGCGATCACCAAGCTCGAACCGGTGGACGCTCCCGCCGCTGCGCCGAAAAAAGCCAGCGGGCCGAAGTACTCCGGCGTGTTCGGCGAATGGCTGTGCGACATGGCCACCGCCGACCCGCGCCTGGTGGGCATTACCCCGGCGATGAAGGAAGGCTCCGACCTGGTGGCGTTCAGCGAGCGTTTCCCGCTGCGCTATTTCGACGTGGCCATTGCCGAGCAGCACGCGGTGACCTTCGCCGCTGGCATGGCCTGCGAAGGCGCCAAGCCGGTCGTGGCGATCTACTCCACGTTCCTGCAGCGCGGTTATGACCAGTTGGTGCATGACGTCGCGGTGCAGAACCTCGACGTGCTGTTTGCCATCGACCGCGCCGGTTTAGTCGGCGAAGACGGCCCGACTCACGCGGGCAGCTTCGACTTGTCCTACTTGCGTTGCATCCCCGGCATGCTGGTGATGACGCCGAGCGACGAAAACGAACTGCGCAAAATGCTCAGCACCGGCCACCTGTATAACGGCCCGGCCGCCGTGCGTTATCCACGGGGCAACGGCCCGAATGCGCGGATCGAGAAGGACCTGGAGCCTATAGAAATCGGCAAGGGCATTGTGCGTCGCCAGGGCAGCAAGGCTGCATTCCTGGTGTTTGGCGTGCAATTGGCTGAAGCGCTCAAGGTGGCCGAGAAGATCGACGCCACCGTGGTCGACATGCGCTTCGTCAAGCCGCTGGATGAAGCCCTGGTCCGCGAAATCGCCGCCAGTCATGAGCTGCTGGTGACCGTCGAAGAAAACGCCATCATGGGCGGTGCCGGTGCGGCAGTCAGTGAGTTCCTGGCGCGGGAGAATATCCTCAAGTCGGTGCTGCACCTGGGCTTGCCGGATGCGTACGTCGAACACGCCAAGCCGGCGCAGATGCTGGCTGAGTGCGGGCTGGATGAAGCAGGGATTGAGGCTTCGGTGCGCGAGCGCCTAGCGCTGCTGGGCCTGTAGAAAGCGGGACCAACAGGTGGGAGGGGCGGTGCGAGTTGCCCCCTCCCACATTTGATTTGCGTCATCCTCAAGCGCTATGGACAGCCCATGAAACACCTGTACCTTGCCCTGCTGCTTCTGCCCTCGCCTGAATTGCTCGCCGACACCCGCGACAACGCCCTGAAACTCCCCGACGTGGTCATCAGCGCCAACCGCCAGGTCCAGGCACGCAACGACAGCAGCGCCGCCAACACCGTGTTCACCCGCGACGACATCGACCGCCTGCAACCCACCAGCCTCACCGACCTGCTCAGCCGTGTGCCCGGTGTACAAGTCGCCCCCTCCGGTGGCCGTGGCAGTTTGCCGGGCATCTACCTGCGGGGCACCAAGTCCGCCCAAAGCCTGGTGCTGGTAGATGGCCAGCGCATCGCCAATACGACGTCCGGCGACAGCGGCCTGCAATACCTCAACGTCGACCAGATTGAGCGCGTGGAAGTACTGCGCGGCTCGCGTTCGGTGATCTACGGCAGTGACGCAATCGGCGGGGTGATCCAGGTATTCACCCGACGCAATGCCGAGCAGGGCGTGCAACCGCGGGTGAAACTGGGCTTCGGCAGCCATAACACCTGGCAGCGCAGCCTCGGCCTTTCGGGTGGTGACGAACAGACACGCTTCAACCTGGGCGCGAGCCTGGATGAAACCGCCGGCATCAACTCAACCCACCAGTCGTTCCCCAGCGACGGCGACCATGACGCTTATCGCAACCAGTCCGTGAGCCTGAACCTCAGCCATTCCCTCAGCGATGAGCTGGAGGTGGGCTTCAATCTGTTGGATAACCGCGGCAAGTCGGAGTATGACAACAGCTTCGGCCGCTACGACCCCGTCAGCAGGCAAACCGTCGGCCAGAAACCCTATACCGACTACGCCGTGAGCAGCGCCAGCGGCTATGTCGACGCCACGCTCAATGAGCGCTGGCAGTCGCGCCTGGAGCTGGGCCACAGCGAGAATCGCGATACCAAGCGCGACACCCTCAGCGATGATTTCAGCGTATTCAACACCTACCGTGACTCGGTCAACTGGCAGAACGACCTGACCCTGGATGACCAGAACAGCCTGATCCTGGGCGGCGACTGGTACGAAGACCGCTTCCACGGTTCCACCACGTTTACCGAAAACAGCCGCTGGAACCGCGCCGCCTTTGTGCAGCATCGCTTTCACAGCGAGTGGTTTTCCACCGAACTGGGCCTGCGTCACGACCAGAATCAGCAGTTCGGCAGCCAGAACAGCTGGAGCGGCACCCTGACCTTGCCGGTCAACCCCGACAATGACCTGCTGCTGAGTTACAGCGAAGGCTTCCGCGCGCCGACCTTCAACGACCTCTATTACCCGGACACGAAGTACAGCAACCCCAACCTGCAGCCCGAAACCTCAAAGAGCTACGAACTGCAGTGGCGCAGCCAGTTGAGTGACAGCACGCGCCTGGAGGCCTCGCTGTACCGCACCGATTTGAGCGATGCGATCATTCTCGACCAAACCGGCAAGCCACAGAATGTGGCGTCGGCACGCATCAACGGTTTTGAGGCGGCGCTCAAGCAGGATCTGTTCGGCTGGCAAGGAAACCTCGGGCTGTCGCTCATCGACCCGCGCGACCGCGACAGTGGTCACACCCTGGCCCGCCGGGCGCGGCGCACGTTGAGCCTGGACCTGGACCGGCAATTCGATCAGGTGGGCGTGGGCGCCAGTTGGCAGGCGATCAGCCACAGCTATGACGATGAAGACAACACCCACCGCCTGGGCGGCTATGGGTTGCTCGGGCTGCGTGGCAGTTGGGCGGTGACGCGGGAAGTAGCGTTGTCACTGAAGGTCGATAACCTGCTGGACAAGTCCTATGCGCGGGCGCGCTACAGCTACGACGATCCTGCATTCGTCAACAATCACGATTACCGTGAAGAAGGCCGCGTGTGGATGTTTGGCGTGACCTGGACACCTGAAATCTGATTGTGGCCTGGACTGGCCTCAGCGGCCCGGAGCAATCACCTGACACAGCCGCGCCAGCGCTTCCAGCATCTGCCCGCTGGGCCGTTCCAGGCCTTTGTCCGGAACCAGCCGCACCCGCTCCGCCATGCTTGGCCAGGCCTTCCAGGCTTCCTTCTGCGCCTGATCGCCTACCAGAATCATCTCGGGGTTACGTTGCAATACCGACTCGATGCTGACCTGTGGCGCGGGTAGCTTCAGGTCGTCAAACACGTTGCGCGCACCGCACACGCTCAGCGCATCGCTGATGATCTGGCCACCGCCCACGGTGTACAGCGGCTGATTCCACACCTGATAGAACACCCGCAACGGTTCAGCACGTTGATAACGCTGACGCAACTGCGCCAGGCGCTGGCGCAGTTGCGCAGCCAATTGCCGGCCGGCGTCGGCACGACCCAGTTGCTCGGCGATGGCCTGGACCTGGGTGGTGAGTTGTTCGAGGCTATGGGGTTCGGCGACGTACACCGGGATATTCAGGCGCTGCAGCTGCTCGCGCTGGGCGGGGCCGACGCTGCCGGGCCAGAGCAGGATCAGGTCGGGCCTGAGGCTGAGCAGGCGCTCCATGTCCAGTTGCCCATAACGCCCAACCGACGGCACGTTCGCCAGCGCCGCTGGCCGCTCACCGCCATCGAGCACGCCCACCAGCAGGTCGGCAGCACCCAGCTCAGCCACGATTTCAGAAAGTGAAGGCGCCAGACTGACGACACGTTCGACCGCCAGGCCCTGGGCACTGAATGCCAGCAGCAGAATCGCCAGCCAGCGGCGCATCATCCCAACTGACGCGGGATGCGGTAGAGGTAAAACAACACCATCGTCGACAGCGCCAGCAGGAAAAGCGGCACCGCTTCCAGGCCAACGAACACCGCCAGTGCGCCCACCCACGCCGGTACGGCAGCCACCATCAAGGCCGTACGCCGACGAGCCGCCAGGGTGATCCAGGCAGCCGGTTCTTCCGCAGTATCAAGGGCTTTGGAGGTGGCGATCAGGGCGTGTTTATAGCCATGGAAGTAGCGCAGGCTGAGGAACATCGACGCCACGCCGGCGATAAAGAACGGCATGGCCAGCACCGGCAGCATGGGCTCGGCCTGGCCAAACACCAGGTTGATCACGAACAGCGGGAGCAGCGCCAGGGCCAGGTACTGCCACCAACTGAAGGACAGTCGCCGTTTCACCTGGCCCCGGGTCACGCGCGGTCGACCTCGCCCTGATGCTCGTTGCCCATCATGTGGTCGAGCTTGCTGGCCTTGGTCGCCAGGTAGAGTTTGTTGTGCGGGTTATGCCCGGTGTGCAGCGGCACACGCTCGGCCACGGTGATGCCCATCTCGGTCAAGGCTTTGACCTTGCGCGGGTTATTGGTCATCAGGCGCAGGGATTTCACACCCAGGTGCTCCAGCATCGGCAGGCAGATCGCGTAGTCACGCTGGTCGGCAGCGAAACCCAGGCGCTCATTGGCCTCGACGGTATCGGCACCGCCGTCTTGCAGCTCGTAGGCGCGGATCTTATTCAACAGGCCAATACCACGGCCTTCCTGACGCAAATACAGCAGCACACCACGGCCTTCACGGGCGATGGCGCGCATCGCGGCTTCCAGTTGCGAGCCGCAGTCACAGCGCTGGCTGAACAGCGCGTCGCCGGTCAGGCACTCGGAATGCACACGACCGAGAACCGGTGCGCCATCGGCGATGTCGCCCAGGCTGAGCACAACGTGTTCGCGCCCGGTGGCTTCTTCGAGAAAGCCGCTCATGGTGAACGTGGCAAAAGGGGTAGGCAGCTTGGAAGCAGCGACGAAAACGACGGGCACCGTGTGCTCCTGATTTCAGTTTTTACAAAGGCGGCCATTGTAACAGCACGTTCCTACAGACGCTTAAGCTGAATTATCGCTGATAAAGA
Organism: Pseudomonas sp. B14(2022); assembly: GCF_012030485.1. Classification (NCBI taxonomy): domain Bacteria; kingdom Pseudomonadati; phylum Pseudomonadota; class Gammaproteobacteria; order Pseudomonadales; family Pseudomonadaceae; genus Pseudomonas; species Pseudomonas sp. B14(2022). Next base: position 73,103 of record NZ_JAAUVM010000024.1, on the reverse strand, counting down.
TCAATCGGTTTGATTGGCCTTTGTGTTGATTCTATGTAGGAGCGCGGCAGCCTATTCAGGGCGTCTCGCGAAAGTGCTGATAGCCACGTACGGCCGGGGTGATGTCCTGCCCGTTGGTGTCGAGCAACGTGACACCCTTCCCCGCCTCGACGCGGCCGATCACGTGGATCGGCCAGCCGCGGGCCAGCAATGGCGCGAGTTCCAGGGGCGGCAGGGTGAACGCCAGTACGTAGTCGTCGCCACCGCTGAGTGCGGCCACCCGCGCCTCGTCATCCCCGACAAACGCCAGCAAGGCCTTGGACAATGGCAGCGCCTGGCGCTCGATCAACAGGCTGACAGCCGAGGCCTTGGCGATATGCCCGCAATCAGCCAGAAGCCCGTCGGAGATATCCATCGCAGACGTCGCCCTGCCCCGCAGCGCCAGCCCCAAGGCCAACTGGGGCTGGGGCGACCAGTAATGGGCCAGCAGTGGTTCGGCAATCGTTGCGTCGGCGCTGCGCTGCCCCAATACCAGCGGCAAGGCACCGGCGGCGTTGCCCAACTCGCCGCCCACACACAGCAGGTCACCCGGCTGCGCACCGCTGCGCGTCAGCGCCTGGCCTGCCGGTACCCGCCCGAACACGGTCAGGGTCAGGCTCAGCGGGCCGCGTGTGGTATCGCCGCCCACCAGGCCCACACCGCAACTTTGCGCCATGGCGTTCAAACCTTGGGCATAGCGTTGCAGCCAGTCGGCATCGACGGTCGGCGTGGTGAGTGCGAGGGTAAACGCGAGGGGGTGGGCGCCCATGGCGGCCAGGTCGCTGACCGCCACGGCCAGCGAGCGCTGGCCGAGCAGGAACGGGTCACAGGGGTCGGCAAAGTGCACGCCGGCCACCAAGGTATCGGTGGAAATTGCCAGCTGCTCCCCGGCGGGGAGCGCCAGCAAGGCGCAGTCGTCGCCGATCCCCAAGGCAATGCCCTCGCCGCCCCGCGCACACGGCGCGGCGGCGAAATACTTGTGGATCAGCTCGAACTCGCCCATTCAGGACTCAAGCGCAGGTTAGCGCTTGTACGCCTTCACTTCGGCTTCACGCAGGCGCGGGGCCAGCTTGTCGAGCACGCCGTTGACGAACTTGTGACCGTCGGTCGAACCGTAGACTTTCGCCAGTTCGATGCCTTCGTTGATCACCACGCGGTACGGCACGTCGACGCGCTTGAGCAGCTCCCAGGTGGACAGGCGCAGTACGGCCAGTTCAACCGGGTCCAGCTCTTCGAGGGTCAGGTCCAGGCACGGCGACAACGCAGCATCGATCTCGTCCAGGTTGGCCGGCACACCGTGCAGGATGTCGTGGAAGTAGCTCTGGTCGGCAAACGTGAAGTCGTTATCGACGCGAAATTGCGCTTCGATCTCGTTCAGCGAAGTGCCGGCCATATGACGCTGGTACAGCGCCTGGGTCGCGAGCTGACGGGCAGCACGGCGCTTTTCGCTTTTCGACGGTTTGCCGGCGTCCGCTGGACGCTCGTCACGTGGGTTGAAACGATCGCTCTCGTCGGAAATCACTTGGCCTCCAACTGCGACAGCAGGCTGACCATTTCCAGCGCGGACAGGGCAGCTTCAGCGCCTTTGTTGCCGGCCTTGGTGCCGGAACGCTCGATGGCTTGTTCGATGGAATCAACAGTCAGTACGCCGAAAGCGACTGGCACGCCGAACTCCATGGACACCTGGGCCAGGCCCTTGGTGCATTCGCCGGCCACGTATTCGAAGTGCGGCGTACCGCCACGAATGACCGCGCCCAGGGCGATGATCGCCGCGTATTCACCCTGTTGAGCAACTTTTTGCGCAACCAGTGGAATTTCGAAGGCGCCAGGGGCGCGGATGATAGTGATGTCGCTCTCGCTCACACCGTGGCGAACCAGGGCATCCACGGCACCGCTTACCAGGCTTTCAACCACGAAGCTGTTGAAGCGGCCAACCACCAGGGCATAGCGGCCTTTGGGGGCGATGAAGGTACCTTCGATGGTCTTCAGGGTCATTCGACAAATCTCTTAAAGAGCCGGGACGCGAAAAGTGCGTCCCTCAGTGATGATTTAACCGCGAACAAGGGGCAAAAAGCGCCGGCCTTTATTCGGAGGGCACGTATTCTACAACTTCCAGATCGAATCCGGATATCGCATTAAATTTCATCGGTGCGCTCATCAAGCGCATTTTGCGCACACCGAGGTCACGCAGGATCTGCGAACCGGCACCGACGATGCTGTAGGTGGTCGGCGTTTTCACCTGGGTCTGCTCGGCGGTTTCGCGAATATGCGCGAGTAACACGTCGCCATCCACCGGGTTACCCAGCAGCAGCACCACACCGCTGCCCGCCTCGGACACCGCGGCCATGGCGGCGCGCAGGCTCCAGCGGCCCGGTTGTTTGACCATCAGCAGGTCGCGCAGCGGGTCCATGTTGTGTACGCGCACCAGGGTCGGCTCGTCGGCGCAGATGCTGCCCAGGGTCAAGGCCATGTGCACGTCGCCTTCCACCGAATCACGGTAGGTCACCAAATTGAATTGGCCCAGTTCGCTGTCCAGTGGCTGCTCGGCAATCCGCTGAACGGTACGTTCGTGGATCATCCGGTAGTGAATCAGGTCGGCAATGGTGCCGACCTTGATGTTGTGTTCGGCAGCAAAGGCTTCGAGTTCGGCGCGACGGGCCATGGTGCCGTCGTCGTTCATCACTTCGCAGATCACGCCGCTCGGCTCGAAACCGGCCATGCGCGCCAGGTCGCAGGCGGCTTCGGTGTGGCCTGCGCGAGCGAGGGTGCCGCCCGGTTGAGCCATCAACGGGAAGATGTGGCCGGGGCTGACGATGTCTTCGGCCTTGGCGTCCTTGGCGGCAGCGGCTTGCACGGTGCGGGCACGGTCGGCGGCGGAAATGCCGGTGGTGACACCGGTGGTCGCTTCAATCGATACGGTGAACTTGGTGCCGAAACCCGAACCATTGCGCGGCGCCATCAACGGCAGCTTGAGCAACTCGCAGCGCTCTCGGCTCATGGGCATGCAGATCAGCCCACGGGCGTGCTTGGCCATGAAGTTGATGTGCTCAGGCTTGCAGGCCTCGGCGGCCATGATGATGTCGCCTTCGTTTTCACGGTCTTCGTCATCCATCAGGATGACCATCTTGCCTTGGCGGATGTCTTCAACCAGCTCTTCGATGCTATTGAGCGCCACAGGGCACCCCCTTGGTCAGGATTTCAGGTAGCCGTTAGCGGCCAAAAAACTCTCAGTGATGTTCCCGGTTGCAGGCTCTGCGGCCTTATCGCCCAGCAGCAGGCGCTCCAGATAACGGGCAAGCAAGTCGACTTCCAGGTTCACCCGGCGACCTGGCTGGTAGGACGCCATGATGGTTTCGCTCAGGGTGTGGGGAATAATGGTCAGTTCAAATTCGGCGCCGTTCACGGCGTTCACGGTCAGGCTGGTGCCATCGACGGTGATCGAGCCTTTGTGGGCGATGTACTTGGCCAGCTCTTTAGGCGCGCGGATGCGGAACTCCACGGCACGCGCATTTTCGCTGCGGGCAACCACTTCGCCGACACCGTCGACGTGGCCGCTGACCAGGTGGCCGCCCAGGCGGGTGGTCGGGGTGAGGGCTTTTTCCAGGTTGACCGGGCTGCCGGCCTTGAGGTCGTTCATCGCTGTGCAGTCCAGGGTTTCCCGGCTGACGTCGGCGGCAAAGCCGTTGCCCGGCAGTTCGATGACGGTCAGGCACACGCCGCTGACGGCGATGCTGTCGCCCAGCTTGACGTCGCCGAGGTCGAGCTTGCCGGTTTCAACCAGCAGGCGCACGTCGCCACCCTTGGGGGTCATGGCGCGGATGCTGCCGATGGATTCGATAATGCCGGTGAACATGGCCTTCTCCTGGAAAACGGGGCGGGCACTTGAGCGCCCGGTCAGAATTATACGCTCGCTGCTGGCACAGGGATGGCAGTGACTCGCCAGTCGTCGCCTACAGCGCGCATTTCAGTGATCTTGAGTTGGGGGGCGTCTGCCAGTTTCTCAAGCGGCCAGTCGAGTAAAGGCCGGGCGGCGGAGCCGAGGAACTTGCCGGCGACGAAAATCACGTATTCGTCCACCAGGCCTTGCTGGGCAAATGCACCTGCCAGGCTTGGGCCGGCTTCCACCAATACGTCGTTGACGCCACGGGCGGCCAGCGCCACCAGCGCCGAGCGCAGGTCGACCTGGCCGTCCACGCCCGGTACCACCAGGCATTCAGGGCCACGGGGGAACTGGTTTTCCGCGGTGACGCAGGTGATGACCAACGCCGGGCCGGCCTTGAAGAACGGTGCGTTGAGCGGCACGCGCAAACGGCCGTCGATCAGCACGCGCAACGGCGGGCGCGACATGGCCAGGGCGGTGGTGGCTTCGTCCAGGCCGAGTTCGGCGGCGCGAACGGTCAGGCGTGCGCCGTCGGCCAATACGGTGTCGGCGCCGGTCAGCACCACGCTGGCCTCGGCGCGCAGGCGCTGCACGGCGGCGCGGGCGGCGGGGCCGGTGATCCATTGGCTTTCGCCGCTGGCCATGGCGGTGCGGCCGTCCAGGCTCATCGCCAGCTTGACCCGCACAAACGGCAGGCCATGCTCCATACGCTTGAGGAAGCCCTTATTCAGGGCCCGCGCTTCACCTTCGAGCACGCCGCTGTGCACCTCGATCCCAACCTGGGCCAAGCGCTGCATGCCGCGCCCGGCGACTTCCGGGTTGGGGTCCTGCATCGCTGCGACCACCCGCGCCAGCCCGGCACTCACCAGCGCATCGGCGCACGGCGGGGTATGGCCGTAGTGGCTGCAGGGCTCGAGGGTTACGTACGCCGTGGCGCCTCGGGCCTTGTCACCGGCAGCCCGCAAGGCATGCACTTCCGCATGGGGCTCACCCGTGCGCACATGCCAGCCTTCGCCGACAATCTGCCCATCGCGGACAATCACGCAGCCCACACGCGGGTTGGGGTGGGTGGTGTACAGGCCGTTGCGCGCCAGTTCGAGGGCGCGGGCCATGTAATGGGCGTCGAGGACAGTCTGTTCAGCAGAAGGCGGGGTCATTCTTTGGCAGGCTCACGGGCCAGGCGGTCGATCTCTTCGCGGAACTCGTTGAGGTCCTGGAAGCGTCGATACACCGAAGCGAAACGGATATAGGCGACTTCGTCGAGCTTTTGCAGCTCGCCCATCACCAGCTCTCCAACCACCAGGCTCTTGACCTCGCGCTCGCCGGTGGCGCGCAGCTTGTGCTTGATATGCGCCAGCGCCGCCTCCAGCCGCTCGACACTCACCGGGCGTTTTTCCAGGGCGCGCTGCATACCGGCGCGCAGTTTTTCTTCGTCGAAAGGCTGGCGGCTGCCGTCGGACTTGATCAGACGCGGCAATACCAGTTCGGCGGTTTCGAAGGTGGTGAAACGTTCACCGCAGCCAGAGGCCAGGCATTCGCGCCGGCGACGCACTTGATCGCCCTCGGCGACCAGACGCGAGTCAATGACCTTGGTGTCGTTGGCACCGCAGAAGGGACAGTGCATGGTGGCAGGCAACAAAAAAAGGGAGGGCCATGGTAGCGCATCCCTGTGGCAAGACAAGCCATAGCCTTTACGGTATATAGGCAGGCCTATATGTTTCTTATATTTCAAGCCACGGATTTTGTCCTTTTCTGGAGCCGTACATGCAGTTACGACCACTTGTTTTGCTCACCGTGTTCAGTGTCCTGGTCGCCTGCAGCAGCGAAGCCCCCAAGCCGGCCGCACCTCAACCGACGCCCGCACAAGAGAAAAAAGTCCCCGGCATTGAAGACCTCGGCCCCCTGCCCGCCTATCAACGCGAAATCAGCGGCAGCCTCACCAACGTGCCGGCCGGTGCCGAAGTCGAGATGGCGCTGCTGGTGATCGATGACCGTTCGCGTCCGCAACAACTGCTGGCGAGCAGCGTACTGACCGGCAACGGCAAGCCCCTGGCCTTCCGCCTGCGCTACAACCCAGAGGCGTTCCCAGCCGGTGCGCGGGTTGAATTGCGTGGCCGTGCCAGCCAATCCGGCCAGTTGATCCTGCACCTGCCAGCCGTACGCATCACCCAGGCCATCACCCAGACCACCGGCCCCCTGGAACTCGTCAAGGCACCATGACGCCACCGTTGGACTTGCAGCGCGCCCTGAGCGCGCTGATCGGCGACGCCCAACTGGTGCCCTGCCCGCTGCCGGGCACCGAGCTTTCATTGTGGCTGCTGGATGCGGACAACATGGACCGCGCCTTCAGTCCCGAGGAAACCCGACGCATCCTGCATGAACCGCCCTACTGGAGTTTTTGCTGGGCCAGTGGTTTGGCGCTGGCGCGGTATCTGGCGGCGAACCCGCAATGGGTGAAAGGCAAGCGCGTGCTGGATTTCGGCGCCGGCTCCGGTGTGGCCGGGATTGCGGCGGTTAAAGCCGGCGCGTTGGAAGTGGTTGCCTGCGACCTCGACCCGCTGGCGTTAGCGTCCTGCCGGGCGAATGCCGAACTCAACGGCGTGGCGCTGAGCTATTCAGCGGACTTTTTCGCCGAAGCCGACCGCTTCGACCTGATCCTGGTCGCCGATGTGCTCTACGACCGGGCCAACCTGCCGTTGCTCGACCACTTCCTCAGCCGAGGCCGCGAAGCGCTGGTGGCGGACTCGCGCGTGCGGGACTTCCAGCACCCGGCTTATCGGCGGCTGGAGATGCTCGATGCGCTGACATTGCCGGACTTGGCCGAGCCTTGGGAGTTTCGCAAGGTGAGCCTGTACCATTCGCGGCGCCAGCCCTTATAGTTGCCCCATTCCCGCTTTATTCGAGACGCCCCATGAGTGAGCCCACGCCGTACATCTTCGACGTCACCAGCGCCAATTTCGACCAGGCCGTGATCCAGAACTCCTTCGAAAAACCCGTGCTCGTGGATTTCTGGGCCGAGTGGTGCGCGCCGTGCAAGGCGTTGATGCCGATGCTGGCGCAGATTGCCCAGAGTTATCAGGGCGAGCTGCTGCTGGCCAAGGTCGATTGCGAGGCCGAGCAGGACATCGTCGCGCGCTTTGGCATTCAAAGCCTGCCGACGGTGGTGCTGTTCAAGGATGGCCAGCCGGTGGATGGATTTGCCGGGGCGCAGCCGGAGTCGGCGGTGCGGGCGATGCTGGAGCCGCATGTGCAGATGCCACCACCGGCGGCGGCTGACCCGCTGGAGCAGGCCAAGGCGCTGTTTGCCGATGGCCGCATCAGCGACGCCGAGGCCGTGCTGGTAGCGCTGCTGGGTGAAGACAACACCAACGCCGCCGCGTTGATTCTGTACGCGCGTTGCCTGGCCGAACGCGGTGAGTTGGGTGAAGCCCAAACCGTGCTCGATGCGGTGAAGAGCGATGACCACAAAGCCGCCCTCGCCGGCGCCAAGGCGCAAATCACCTTCCTGCGCCAGGCCGCCGACCTGCCGGACGCCGCCGAGTTGAAAAGCCGCCTGGCACAAAACCCGCAGGACGACGAAGCCGCCTATCAACTGGCCATCCAGCAACTGGCGCGCCAGCAGTACGACGCCGCGCTGGAAGGCCTGCTCAAGTTATTTATCCGCAACCGCGGCTACAGCGAAGGCCTGCCGCACAAGACCTTGCTGCAGGTGTTCGAACTGCTGGGCAATGATCACCCGCTGGTGACCGTGTACCGCCGCAAGTTGTTCGCCGCGCTGTACTAATCGCCGATCCAACTGTACAGCGGCGTATCCCCGCCGCTGGCCACTTTCACCTTGGCGCTATGGCGCAGGCGCACCAACAGGCGCTTGCCCGCCGCGGCATCCCCCGCCAAACCTTCCAGTCGATCAAGCAATTCCAGGCCGCTGAGCTGCCCGGCGTTGCGCAACAGGTCCTGGGCGCTTTGCCACAGGTCATCATTGTGCTTGACCGGTGCCGCCGGCGCAGCGGCCGCGTTTGCCGTTGGCGTTACCTGCAACTGTGCGCCGAGTCGCGCCCAATCGCCGTCATCCAGTTCCAGGGTCAAGTCCACCGGCAGGTCGCCAACGGTTCCACGAATTCGCAACATCGTCCTTACTCCTGCATTTTTCTGACAAGCATGCTCCCATGTGGCTTGCGCAACGCCAAGCAGGCGGTCAAACTCTCAGCACTATTGTTATAAGATCACATAACATAAATTTCATTTTCTGGAGCCTTCTCATGCGCCGTCTGCTGCTTGCTTTGCCGTTTGCCCTGTTGCCACTCGCCATCGCTCACGCCGCCGACGAGCATGACCACGATCACGAACACGGCAGCCTCGGCGCACACGAACACGGCGTCGGTCGCCTCAACGCGGTGCTCGACGGCCAGGCCCTGGAGCTTGAACTGGACAGCCCGGCGATGAACCTGGTGGGCTTCGAACACGTCGCCACCAGCGCTGCCGACAAAGCCAAGGTCGCCGCCGCACGCAAACAGCTGGAGAACCCGCTGGCCCTGTTCAACCTGCCCAAGGCCGCCGGTTGCGTGATCAGCACCCAGGAACTCAACAGCCCGCTGTTCGGCGACAAACCGGAAGCCGACCACGACGACGATGATCATGATGACGACGCCAAAGACGGCGCCCACGAGCATCATCACGATCACAGTGAGATCCACGCCCACTACCAATTCACCTGCGCCACGCCGGCCGCCCTGGGCAACCTGGACCTGACCCAGGTGTTCAAGACCTTCCCCGCCACCCAGAAAATTCAGGTACAACTGATCGGCCCGAGCGGCCAGCGAGGCGTTGAAGCGACGGCCACAGCAGCCACCCTGAAGTTCTGAGCCCCCATGACCCACGCATTGATCGAACTGTCTGACCTGGGCTTTAACTGGCCCGGTCACCCACAGTTACTGGACATCCCCGCGTTCCGCCTGGAAGCGGGGGAAACCCTGTTTCTCAAGGGGCCGAGCGGCAGTGGCAAAACCACCTTGCTCGGCCTGCTCGGCGGCGTACAGAAGCCCAGCCGCGGCAGCATTCGCCTGCTCGGCCAGGAGCTGACCGAACTCTCGGCCGGTGCGCGGGACCGCTTTCGCGTTGACCACACCGGCTATATCTTCCAGCAGTTCAACCTGCTGCCGTTCCTGTCGGTGCGCGAGAACGTCGAGCTGCCCTGTCACTTTTCCAAGCTGCGCGCGCAACGGGCAATCCAACGCCACGGCAGCGTCGACCAGGCCGCCGCGACCTTGCTGGCGCACTTGGGCTTGAAGGACAAAGACCTGCTGGAGCGCCGTGCCGATTCGTTGTCCATCGGCCAACAGCAACGGGTGGCCGCCGCCCGTGCGCTGATCGGCCAACCGGAGTTGGTGATCGCCGACGAGCCCACCTCGGCCCTGGACTACGACGCCCGCGAAGCCTTCATTCAACTGCTGTTCGCCGAATGCCGCGAAGCCGGCGCCAGCCTGTTGTTTGTCAGCCATGACCAGAGCCTGGCGCCGCTGTTCGACCGCAACCTGTCGCTGGCCGAACTCAATCGCGCCGCCACGCCCGCAGAGGTTTGAGATGTATCTGTTTCGTCTAGCCATGGCCAGCCTGGCTAACCGCCGCTTTACCGCGATCCTCACCGCCTTCGCCATCGCCCTGTCGGTGTGCCTCCTGCTGGCGGTGGAGCGCGTGCGCGTTGAGGCGCGCAACAGTTTCGCCAGCACCATCAGCGGCACCGACCTGATCGTCGGCGCGCGCTCAGGGTCGGTCAACCTGCTGCTGTACTCGGTGTTTCGCATCGGCAACGCCACCAACAACATTCGTTGGGACAGCTACGAGCACTTCGCCGCCAACCCCCAAGTGAAATGGGCGATCCCGATTTCCCTCGGCGACTCTCATCGCGGCTACCGCGTAATGGGCACCAACGAATCGTACTTCGAGCACTACCAGTACGGGCGCAAACAGAACCTGGAACTGGCCAGCGGCCGCGCCTTCGCCACCGACCCGTTCGAAGTGGTACTCGGCGCCGAAGTCGCCGATGCCCTGCACTACAAGCTCGGCGACAAGCTGGTACTGGCCCACGGCGTGGCGGTGGTCAGCCTGGTCAAGCACGATGACAAACCATTCACCGTGGTCGGCATCCTCAAGCGCACCGGCACGCCGGTGGACCGCACGCTGCATATCAGCCTCGGCGGCATGGAGGCGATTCATATCGACTGGCACAACGGCGTACCGGCCCAGGGCAAAGGCCGCATCAGTGCCGACCAGGCGCGCAACATGGACCTCACCCCGCAAGCCATCACGGCCTTTATGCTCGGCCTGAACAACAAGATCTCCACCTTCGCCCTGCAGCGGGAGATCAACGAGTTCCGTGGCGAGCCGATGCTGGCGATCCTGCCCGGTGTGGCGCTGCAAGAGCTATGGAGCATGATGGGCACCGCCGAAAAGGCCCTGTTCGTGATCTCGCTGTTCGTGGTGCTGACCGGCTTGATCGGCATGCTCACCGCAATCCTCACCAGCCTCAACGAACGCCGCCGCGAAATGGCGATCCTGCGTTCGGTGGGTGCGCGGCCGTGGCATATCGCGACGCTGCTGATCTTCGAAGCCTTCGCCCTGGCCCTGTCTGGCGTGATCGCAGGCGTAGGCTTGCTGTACGTGTGCATCGCCGCATCGCGCGGGTATTTGCAGGCCAATTACGGCCTGGACCTGCCGATGTCGTGGCCCAGCGAATATGAATGGACCTTGCTCGCCGGTATCCTGGCGGCAGCGCTGTTGATGGGCAGCGTGCCCGCCTGGCGCGCCTACCGACAATCCCTGGCCGATGGCCTGTCCATACGTTTATGAGGAAGGCTTCGATGCGTCGCGCTCTGTTTGCGTTATTGCTGCTGGTGACCGTGCCTGCCTGGGCGGAGGACCAGCCCAAGGACCTGTCCTGGCAGGAGATGATCCCGCCGGACGCGCCGCCGGAAATCCCCAACATGAAACCGCTGCACAACCTGTCGAACATGGCCGATGCCTTGTCCGTCGAAGCGGCGCCGGCGGCCAAGCAAGACCTGCCCAACGCGCCGGTAGTGCAGAGCCTTGATGGCCAGCATATTCGCCTGCCGGGGTATATCGTGCCGCTGGAAGTCAGCGAAGAAGGCCGCACCACCGAGTTTTTGCTGGTGCCGTATTTCGGCGCGTGCATCCATGTGCCGCCGCCGCCGTCGAACCAGATCGTGCATGTAAAGAGCGAGGTCGGCGTGAAGCTCGATGAGCTGTATCAGCCGTACTGGATCGAAGGCACGATGCAGGTCAAACCGTCATCCAGTGAGCTTGCAGATGCCGGTTATCAAATGGATGCGCAGAAGATTTACGTATATGAGCTGCAGGAGTAGCGGGTTATTACCGTTTCATTGAGCTGAGTCAACGGCCCAACCGGAACGATCTTTACCATTGGATGTATCTCTTTTAATACACCCTCTGGAGCTCCTATGAACAAGTCTCTGCTCGGCGCGTCCCTCTTCGCGCTCGCCCTCGCCGCCCCTGCCGTCCACGCTCACGAAGCGGGTGACATTCTGATTCGTGCCGGTGCAATCACCGTGAACCCGAAGGCAGACAGCAGCACCGTCAAAGTTGACCAAGGCCCATTGGCCGGTGCCAACCTGGGCGGCAAGGCGACCATGAGCAGCGACACCCAACTGGGTCTGAACTTCGCCTACATGCTGACCAATCACGTCGGTATCGAACTGCTGGCTGCCACACCGTTCGAGCATGACGTGAAGATCAAGGGCACCGCCCTCGGCGCCGCCAACGGCAAGCTCGGTACGCTGAAACACCTGCCGCCAACCCTGAGCGTCGTGTACTACCCACTGGACAACAAATCCCCGTTCCAACCGTACGTAGGCGCCGGTATCAACTACACCTGGATCTACGACGAACACGTCAGCAGCCGCGCCTCCGAAGCCGGTTTCAGCAACTTCAAGGCCGAGAACTCCTGGGGCTGGGCTGCGCAGATCGGCGCGGACTACATGATCAACGACAAGTGGATGATCAACGCCCAGGCGCGCTACATCGACATCAGCACCAAGGCTACCGTGGAAAACAATGCCGTAGCGCCGGGCACCCGTGCCAAGGTCAATGTGGACGTGGACCCGATGGTTTACATGGTGGGTATCGGTTACAAGTTCTAAGCAACACTGCATAACCCATGTGGGAGGGGGCTTGCTCCCGATAGCGGTGGATCAGTCATGAACCTGTTGACTGACACGCTGCTATCGGGAGCAAGCCCCCTCCCACATTTACTTTGTGTTGTGTCAGCCGTGGCGATAGAACCGGTCAAGCAACGCCGGTAGCCCTGCGCGCCACGCCCGAGGCTTGATGCCGAAGGTGTGGAGGATTTTCTTGCAGGCCAGCACCGCATGCTGCGGTTCGTCTGCCGCATCCGGCCGTGCCGCGTGGGCCTGGGCGGTAGGGGCTTCAATGGCCAGCGGGTGAAAGGTGCGCGCCTCGGTGAGGATCGCCTGGCCCAGCGCCAGCGGCGTGGTCGCCTCATGCCCGGCATAGTGGTAAGTGCCCCACAGCGGCGCCGCGCAATCAAGTTGCTTGAGCACCGAGATAATCACCCGCGCCGCATCGTCCACCGGCGTCGGGTTGCCGCGACGATCGTCCGCCATCAACAATTCATCCGGTTTTTCCGCCCGGGCCAGGAAGCGCCCGAGGGTGCCGTCGACGCTGTCATCCAGCAGCCAGCCAAAACGTAACAGCACATGCTGCGGGCAAGTGGCGCGCACGCTTTGCTCGATACGCCACAACGCCTGGCCACGCAGGCCCAGGGGCACCGGCTCGTCCTTTTCGCTGTAGGCGGTGGCGCGGGAGCCATCGAATACGCGGTAGCTGGACGGTTGCAGCAAGGTAATGTTGTGGTGCTGACACAGTTCGGCCAGGCGTTCGATGGCGAATTCCTGGGCGGCCAGGCGGGTCTCGCTGACGGCTTCGGCCTGGAACCAGTCGAAGTAGTAGGCGAGGTTGATCAACGCATCGGGACGGGTGTCGTCGAGCAATTGGGTGAGGCTCGCGGCATCCCAGCCGTCTTTGGGCGGTTTGGGGGCGAGGAAACCGATGTCTTCCTCTGCACCGAGGCGAATCAGCGCCTGCCCGAGGGCATTCCCGCCGCCCAGTAACATAAGGCGCATTCGCATAGATTGAGCAGGCCCGGTCTGTTTGGAACGATGGTTATTGTCGGCAGGCGGGTGAGGCATGCCGTAGGGTTATTCCAGAATCGTTGCATTTTGCGGGTTTGTAGCGCAACCGTCACGGATAAAGTGCGGGGTTGCAACTTGTTGGAGTGGGCTGCATAACTTAGGCATGAACCTTCCTGAATCAACCGACACGGTATTGAACGGCTTTCACCCCGCCGTCAGCACCTGGTTCCGTCACACCTTCCCCTCGGTGACCAGCGCCCAGGCCCAGGCGTGGCCGTTGATCCGCCAACGCCGTTCAACGCTGATCGCGGCGCCCACCGGCTCCGGCAAGACGCTGACGGCGTTCCTCGCGGTGCTGGATGACCTGGTTCACCAGGGCTTGGCCAATGGCGGGCAACTGCCGGACGAGACGCTGGTGGTGTATGTGTCGCCGCTCAAGGCGCTGTCCAACGACATCCAGATCAACCTGCAAACCCCGCTGGCCGGGATCACCGAGCATTTGCAGCGCCTGGGCCTGCCGCCGCTGGTGATTCGCACCGCCGTACGCACCGGCGACACCCCGCAGAAAGACCGCGCACAGATGCGCAAGCGCCCGCCGCACATCCTGGTGACCACGCCGGAATCGCTCTACGTGCTGCTGGGCTCGGACTCCGGTCGGCAAATGCTGGGCAGCACGCGCACGGTGATCGTCGATGAAATCCATGCCATCGCCGCCAGCAAGCGCGGCAGCCACCTGGCCTTGAGCCTGGAGCGCCTGCAAGGCTTGTGCGCCGAGCCACTGACCCGCATCGGTTTGTCGGCCACGCAAAAACCTGTCGAAGCGGTGTCGCGCTTTCTGGTGGGTACCGACCGGGCGTGCGACATCGTCGACATCGGCCATGCCCGTGCCCGCGACCTGGATATCGAAGTGCCGCCGGTGCCGCTGTCGGCGGTGATGGCCAACGATGTCTGGGAGTTGGTCTACGACCGTCTCGCCGCCCTTGCCCGTGAGCATCGCACCACGCTGATCTTCGTCAACACCCGGCGCCTGGCCGAACGCCTGGCCCGGCATTTGAGCGAGCGCCTGGGCAAGAGCGCCGTCGCTGCCCACCACGGCAGCCTGGCCAAGGAAATGCGCCTGGACGCCGAGCAACGCCTCAAGGCCGGCGAGCTGCAAGTGCTGATCGCCACCGCGTCCCTGGAACTGGGGATTGATATCGGCGATGTCGACCTGGTGTGCCAGATCGCTTCGCCAGGCTCCATCAACGGTTTTCTGCAGCGGGTGGGCCGCTCCGGGCACCAGGTCGGCGGCACGCCCAAGGGACGCCTGTTTGCCACGACCCGCGACGATTTGATCGAATGCGCCGCCCTGCTCGATTGTGTACGCCGGGGCGAGTTGGACACCTTGCAGGTCCCGGTGGCGCCGCTGGACGTGCTGGCCCAGCAGATCATCGCCGAGGTCAGTGCCCAGGAGTGGCCGGAACAGGCCCTGCTCGACCTGATCCACCGCGCCGCGCCCTATGCCACCCTGGATGAACGCCACTACCAGGCGCTGCTGCAGATGCTCGCCGACGGTTACAACGGCCGCCAGGGCATCCGCAGCGCGTACCTGCACCGCGACGCCCTGACCCGCACCCTGCGCGGTCGCCGTGGCGCCAAGCTGACCGCAGTGACCAGCGGCGGCACCATCCCCGACAACGCCGACTACAGCGTGTTGCTGGAGCCCCAGGGCCTGAATATCGGCAGCGTCAACGAAGACTTCGCGGTGGAAAGTATCGCCGGGGACATCTTCCAGCTCGGTAATACGTCCTACAGGATCTTGCGGGTCGAAGCCGGCAAAGTGCGGGTCGAAGACGCTCACGGCCAACCGCCGACCATTCCGTTCTGGCTCGGTGAAGCGCCGGGGCGCAGCAATGAGTTATCCGCCGCGGTCGCACGTTTGCAGGGGCAACTCGACAGCCTGCTCAGCGCCAGCCCCGGCGACCTGCAACCGGCGCATGACTGGCTTACCGGCACCCTCGGCCTGAACCGCGCCAGCGCCGAACAGCTCCTCGATTACCTGGCCCGCGCGCGCTTGGCACTCGGCGCGTTGCCGTCCCAGGACACGTTGATCATGGAGCGGTTTTTCGACGATTCCGGCGGTACCCAACTGATCATCCACACGCCGTTCGGCAGCCGCGTCAACCGGGCCTGGGGCCTGGCCTTGCGCAAGCGTTTTTGCCGCACCTTCAACTTTGAGCTGCAAGCGGCGGCCAGTGAAAATGCGATCGTGCTGTCGCTGTCCACCAGCCACAGTTTCGAGCTCGATGAGGTATGGCGTTACCTCAACAGCAACAGTGCCGAACACCTGCTGATCCAGGCCGTACTGGATGCACCGCTGTTCGGTGTGCGCTGGCGCTGGAACGCGGGCGTGGCCCTGGCGCTGCCGCGCTTTACCGCTGGGCGCAAAGTGGCGCCGCAGATCCAGCGCATGAAGAGCGAAGACCTGATCGCCAGCGTGTTCCCCGACCAGATCGCCTGCCTGGAAAACCTCGCCGGCGAACGCGAAGTGCCCGAGCACCCGCTGGTGGAGCAAACCCTCGACGACTGCCTGCACGAAGCCATGGACAGCGACGCCTGGCTTGCCTTGCTGCGGCGCATGGAGCGCGGCGAAGTGCGGTTGATCAGCCGCGACCTGCCGGCGCCCTCGCCCATGGCTGCCGAAATCCTCAGCGCGCGCCCCTACACCTTTCTCGACGATGCACCGCTGGAAGAACGCCGCACCCAGGCCGTGCTCAACCGCCGTTGGAGCGACCCGCAGAGCACCGACGACCTCGGCGCACTGGACGCGGACGCCATCGCCGGCGTGTGCGAAGAGGCCTGGCCGGCGCCCCATGGCGTGGATGAAATGCATGAGGCATTGATGAGCCTGGCGTGCATCGCCAGCAACGAGGTCACCCCGCAATGGGCCGAGTGGTTGCAGGCCCTGGCTAAAGGTGGCCGCGCCTATCAATTGCCCAACGGCCTGTGGGTCGCAGTGGAACGCCTGGGGTGTTTGCAGGCGATCTATCCCCACAATTTGCCACTGCTCCCCGGCTTCGATGAGCCCTGGAGCTTTGACGACGCGCTGGTGGAACTGCTGCGCGCGCGCCTCGGTGGCTTCGGCCCGCAGCGCCTGATCGAGATCGCTGCGCCACTGGCCTTGCCGCTGGGCGATATCACCCAGGCGCTGGCCCGCCTGGAGCAGGAAGGCTACGTGCTGCGCGGTCGCTTCAGCCCCGGCGCACTCGAGGAACAATGGTGCGAACGGCATCTGCTCGCGCGCATTCACCGCTACACGGTCAAGCGCCTGCGCCGGGAAATCGAGCCGGTGGCGCTGCAGGATTTCATGCGCTTCCTGTTCGATTGGCAGCACCTGTCCGAGAGCACGCACGGCCAGGGCAGCGCCGTGTTGCCGCAGATTGTCGGCCAGTTCGAAGGGTACGCCGCCGCCACGTCGGCCTGGGACAGTGACCTGCTCAGTGCACGGATCAAGGGTTACTCATCGACCTGGCTCGACGACCTGTGCCGCAGCGGCAAGCTGGTATGGACGCGCTTGAGCAACAAAGCCGGCGCCATCGCCCTACGCAGCACGCCGGTGGTGCTGTTGCCGCGCAGCCAGGTGGCATTGTGGAGCGGGCTGACCGAACCCACCGACAGCACGACCCTGTCGCTCAAGGCGCAAAAGGTCCACCTGGCCCTGCGTGAACACGGCGCGCTGTTTTTCGATGAGCTCGTGCACGAAGCCCATCTGCTGCGCAGCGAACTGGAAACCGCCTTGCAGGAACTGGTCGGCGCTGGCCTGGTGAATGCCGACAGCTTTGCCGGGTTGCGTGCCCTGACCACCCCGGCCAGCAAGCGCCAGGCGCGCAGCAGTCGGCGCGGGCGTGGGGCGTTTATCGGCGGCATGGACGATGCCGGGCGCTGGGCGCTGATTCGCCGCCCATCAACCGCCGCCGGCCCGCACTCGGCCGAAACCCTGGAACATGTGGCGATGACCTTGCTGCGCCGTTATGGCGTGGTGTTCTGGCGCTTGCTGGAGCGCGAGGCGGATTGGTTGCCGAGTTGGCGCGAATTGCTGCGTACGTTCCATCGGCTGGAGGCGCGGGGTGAGATTCGTGGCGGGCGGTTTGTCAGCGGGCTGGCGGGTGAGCAGTTTGCCTTGCCCGAAGCGATCCCGTTGCTGCGCGAAGTGCGGCGCAGGCCTCATGACGGGAGTTTGATTGCGGTGTGCGGGGCTGACCCGCTGAACCTGGTGGGCACACTGTTGCCGGGCAGCAAGGTGCCGGCGGTGAGTGGGAATCGAATTGTGTATCGGGATGGGTTGCCGGCGGCGGTGATGGTCGCCGGCAAGCAGCAGATACTGCTGGATGTGGATCAGCAGGCGGTGCAGGAGAAGTTGATCAGGCACTGAATTTGAAGGCCTCATTGAGTCCTGGGCTGCTCCGTCAACACCACCGACGCCGGCATCTCTTCATCCGGCTCATCCACCTGGGTTGTGCGCTTTGGCAGCAAAACCTGCTGTGGATAAGTCTGCGCGAAGTGCACCTCATCACAGTTATCCACAAGCTTTTTCAAACGCTGGTTAAACGCACGGCTCACCGCATATTGCCCGCCGGACACGGTACGGAACTGCGCCGTGAGCACCACGCCATTAAGGTCCATCTTGTCGACGCCAAACACCTCCAGCGGCCCTTGCAGGTTGTACTTGAGGAACACATCGTCGCGAATCGACTGCCCGGCCTCGCGGATCAGCTCCACGGCCTTGTCCACATCGGTGTCGTAGGTGAACTGCACCGAGAAGAACGCATAGGCAAATTGCCGCGACTGGTTGGTGACCGCCTTGATCTGCCCGAACGGCACCGAATGCACAAAGCCTTTGCCGTCACGCAGGCGCAGGGTGCGGATGGTCAGGCCTTCGACGGTGCCGGCGTGGCCGGAGTCGAGCACCACCCAGTCGCCGATGGACAGCGTGTCTTCGATGATGATGAACAGGCCGGTGATCACGTCCTGCACCAGTTGCTGGGAACCAAAACCAATCGCCAGGCCGACCACACCGGCACCCGCCAGCAGCGGCGCGACGTTGATGCCGAGGTTGGCCATGGTGGTGATTGCGCAGATCACCACCAGGATGATTTTGATCGCATTGCGCAGCAGCGGCAGGATGGTTTTCACCCGGGTGCTGGGCTGGCGGCTGGAGCGTTTGTTCACCGGCGGCTTCAGCGCTTCCTGGATCGCCGTGTCGAGCACCACCCAGAACAACCAGGTCATCAGCAGGATCAGGCCGATGCTGCTGAGGGAGTCGCTGATCGCACGGCCCACCGAGTTGCGCTGGGCAAATTCGAACAGCGACACGCCCCAGATCCGCCCGAGAATTTCGATAAAGGCGATGGCCATGACGATGCGCAAGATCGCGTGCAACAGGCTGAGAAAGCGCTCCTTGTAAGCACTGCTGCGTTGGATCGCCACCTGACTGCGGGACTTGAACAAGTGTTGCAGCACCGTGCTGAGAAACACCGTGCCGATCAACAGGATCGTGGTGAACAGCGCGCAGCGCAGGGCTTTCTGGTTGTCGTCACCGGCCCCGATCAGGTTGATCGCCGAGACCAGCACCATCAATAAGATCGGCCAGTACCACAGCCCGGAAAATATTCGCAGCGACTGCTGCAAGGCCGGGTGTTTCAGGCGCTGGGCCAGCGGTCGATTACGGATCAGATGGGCCACCGGACGGCGCAGGCGCACCACCAGCACGCCAAAGATCACTGCCGCGAACAGGCCGGTAAACACTGCGATGCTGCTGGTGATATTGCCGCCGAGCTGGCGCGCGATCTGCGGGCTGGTCAGGGCGTCGCTGAGGGCCGCGAGGAAGCCGATCAGGAACAGCGGCTTGGGGCAGTAGTCGCGAATGATCTGCACCGCCGGCCGCTTGTGGCCGACATTGAACATGACGATGACGCACAGCAGCATGGAGGTGGAAAAGATGCCGCTGCTGGTGGCGTAGGCAAAACACAGCGCCAGCGCACGGCCTATCGAGGCGGGTAAAAAGTGGCTGACGTAGAGTGTCAACGGCAGGCAGATCAGCGCCGGGATCGTGTAGGGCACCACATAACCCAGCACGCCTTGCAGGCGCCCCCGTCGTTCGATGAAAGGACGGCGACTCAGGCGCAGCACGATAAACCGCCCCAGCAGCGTCAACCCCACGAAGGCACCGACCCACACCCCGGACAGCAGCAGGAAGTCGCCGGCTACGCTCCACGGCGAACGCTCCGACGTCTGGTCAACCAACCGGCCGACCTCATCTGCCGCGCGGTCCGCGCGCAGGCGCCAGGCATCAACGAGGTTCTGATTGAGGTCGAGCTTGTTCTGCACATCATCGATGCTGGAACTGATGGCACCGAGCAGTCCGCCCTCCACCAGCAACTCGGGTTTGGCCGGCGCTTCGGCTTCCGGCGCGGTGGCCGCGGCTTGCAGTGCGTCGCTGCCGCAGAAAAGCAGCGCGCCGAGCAGTAATGCAGTCTTGAAATTCAGCAAAACACCGGGCTCCTTCAGAAGGGTCTGTAAGGAACTGACGGGTTTGAGCCTTGATCGTTCACTTCAGGTCGACATTCAGGCTCGGCGCGCCAAACGCCACCAACTGCGCGTTGGAGCCTGCAAAGTAGCCTTTCCAGAAGTCTTCCAACGCTTGAATGGTCTTGCCTGAGCGATAAGCGTGCTTGACATCCTTTGTCACCAGCGCAGCACCGACCACGTAGACGCGTGCGCCCTGCAGATCAGCGAACAGGCCCTTCTCACTCACCCGTTTAAGCTCGCCCTCCGGTTGCAGGTCACGAATCCGGTTGTTGACGTAGAAGCTGCCAAAGTCGCTGTTCTCCAGCATGTCAGAAATCAACAACACCACACGTTCCTGCGCCGGTTGTTGGCCCAAATCCTTGCCGATCTCGCGTAGTGAATGGAAGATCTCACTGCGCGCAATGTCCTCGGAAGCTTCACGTAACGTGGTGACAAACACCTTGCCCAAGGTCTTGTTGAAAAAGCTGCGTTGCTCGGCAAGACAGGTGTCCAAGGTGCGCAGCGATTGCATGCCGACGCGGTCGCGCGCGCTGTCATCGACGCCTCGGTTGAGTTCACCGGCAAACCGCAGTTGCATGAACTGCTCCGGCAAAAACGCCGAAAAGCTATACAGGCGAACCTTGTCGCCCGGCTGGACGAAGCGCTGGATCTGCGCCCAGGTTGCCTTCTGAATGTTCTCGGGCATCGGGATGGTTTGATCAACGATCACCGTCAATTCCCGCCCAACCGCAGCCGGGCGAAATTCACCGACCTTGGCATAGGCGTAACAGTCCGGAATGTCATTGCGCTCGCCTGCCGCCGCCATCAAGGGCGCCAGCAACAGGGCACAGAAAAAACGCGGGATTGTCATTCAGGCACCTGTGGCGTCAAAGTCTTTGAGCAGTTGCTGTTCAGCCCGCAGCGCCAGCACGTCTTCCAATGCATGACCCTTGGCGCGGCTGATCGTCGCCAATTGCTCTTCGCTGTAGGCCGTCAGGTCCTTACTGCGCAGGGCGTCGATACCCGCCGACGGTACCGCAGGTTCCGGGTTGGCCGCCTGGAGTGGAGCGGATGGCTGAATGGGAGCCGCCACCGGCGCCGCCGGCACCACCAAAGGTTTCTCGGGCGTGGCCGGCAATGTCTGTTTGCGCGCCACGAAGGTCTCGAAACTGCGATTGTGAGCACTGGTCAGCGCCGCCTGCTGCTGAGCGTTGGTGGTGGTGCGGCCGGCCAGCTTGAGCTGCAACTTGCTCAATTTGTGATCGGCATGGGAGGCGATTTCCACGCGCTGGCTCTGCATCCAGTTTTCCAGGGCCTCACCGCTGGAAAACTTATGGGTGTGTTCCCAAGCGGTCTTGGACTCAACCCCCGCAAAGCCGAAGATCGAGGCCAGCCAGATGCTGGTGATCTGAATCGCGATGTAGATCACCGACAGCACGATGAAGGTAATCAGTGAGGCTTTGCGAATTGCGTCCATCTTGTCGGTGAGGGTTTGTTTATCCGCTTGATCGTTGAGCTCAGCCGAATCGGCCGGCAATTCGAACGGGCTGGCCGAGTCGTAATTTTGCTGGGCAAACGCATGCGGGCTGCCGACCATCTCGGTCTCGATGCTTTTGAGTTGCATGGTGCGGATGCCGAACGCCGCAACCGCAATAATCGCGATCCAGATTCCCGTGGTCACCATCCAACCATGGCTTGGCGTCACCGTGTGATTGGTATTGATGCGCGCCAGGATACGGTTGTAATCCTTGCCGTCTTTATCGCTGTCGGTGTGTTTGATACCGATGCCAGGCAACTCCTTGAGCTGGTTGGGGCGATCACTTTCGGCGTCGTTTTCCCACCAGTGGCGAGCCTTGCTGATCAAGGCATTCTTGTGAGCGGCGCGGCCGGTCACTTCAGCCAGGATTGCCGAGGCGACGGCCAGCAGGAAGGCGAACAACCAGCCCATCCAGCTTTGGTCGTTGGCCGACAGGTTCTGGTTGATGAACGGCACCAGCACGTAGGCAAAACCCACGGCCTCGAACATGATCAGCATGAAGATCAGGGCAAACACCCAGAACGGCCGCTCACGTCGCCCCCGCTCACCGATGGTGCGCAGGTAGGATTCACTCTTGTTGAAAAAGTCGACGTTTTTCGCGCCAATTTTTTCATAGCGCGAATAGTAGGCGTCACACAGCTCGCTTTCGGATTTAGGCCAACCGTAGGCGTCGAGCATCAGGCTCTGCTTGGACAAACGCGCCACCTTGCCGATCAAGGGCACGCCGTGCCACACGCGCATGATGAAATAACCTACCTTGTCCCAATACGCTTGAATCAGGATGGCCGCCAGCAAGGTGGAAATCACCAGGCCGGTGATTAACTTGTTTGCCCAAAGCAGGGCTGTCAGCGCATTGAAGCTGAACTCTTCCATGGTGTATGTCCTTGAGTCTTACGCGCGAATCGGCACGAAACGGGTGGTGAAAGCTTCATGGCTGCGAGGGTAGAACAACGCACCATCAGTGGCTTCTGAGTTTTTCTTGCTGAACACCACGTCGATACACGACACCGGTGCCTTGGGGTCCTGGGTGAATACCCGATACAGCACCAGGTCCTCACCTTCATAGGTGTTGGCCACGGCTTTGCTTTTGATCGACTTGCGATTGCCTTGGTCGTAGCCCTTGACCACCTCGATGAAGGGTTGGCGATCAACGCTCGCACCGTCGCGCAGGATCGAGACAGGTGACAACGTCACCAAGTGACCATTGACGAGGTTGGCCCACACACGGTTGTTGTAACCCGGCAGGTAGTCGGTAGTCCCTTGGGTATCCAGGGCTTGACCGCTGGCAAGGTTGAACACCTTGCCGCTTTCACGCGGCCGGTCCGCCTCACAACTGCTGGATGGCAAGTCGCTGGCGTGAGCGCTGGCCACCAGGGCAAAACCGGCCTTTTTCGGCGCGATGGCCTGGCCCAGTATCCAGCGGGTGTCGCTGGCAGGGCCTCCACCGAAATCCACCAAGGCAGTACCCACATCGGCGGGTTTGCTCTCGCCGGTGGGTTTCGCGACAACGGTGGGTTTGCTTTTTGCGGGTTTGGCAGCGGTTCGCGCAGGCTCGGTCGAGGTGCCGTGCGCCAGATACTTGGTGTTGTTTTGTTCGGCGTTGACCCGCTTGACCAGCATATTGCGATCAGTGACTTCAACGATTTCAACGCGACGGTTCTTGCCCCGTTGCTGGCTGTCGCTGTTGTCGGCGATGGGTCGGGAAGCTCCCGCCCCTTGGAAAAACATGCGCTGTGCGGAGATGCCTTGTTCGGCGAGGATCGACGCTACGGCACGGGCACGCTGCTCGGACAGCCGTTGATTGGTGGCAGCGCTGCCAGTGGCGTCAGTATGACCCACGACGAGAATGGCAGCCTGGGTATTCTGGCCCTGCTTAGGCGCAAAGGCGGCAGCCAGTTTGCGAACCTGACGCTGACCATTGGCACTCAGTTGTGCACTGCCGGTGGCGAACATGCCTTCATCCTGAACCTGGGCGACGATGCCCGCATCGGCCGGAGCAGGCGCACGGGCGCTGCCGGTGGCCGCGTCCTGGGTCTGCAGGGTTTGCACCTCGATATTCAGGTTCTCTTCCCGGGCAACTCGCTCCAGCTCCTGCAAGCGGTTCTGCCACAAATTGCCCGCTACGCAACCGGCGGCCGCGCCCACGCCGCCACCGACGATGGCTTTTTTCGCATCGCCTGTAATCGCGTACGTCAAGCCAGCACCGAGTAACGCACCACCGGCGCAGCCAATGGCCGTGCCGTAGTTTTTGCCTGCATCGTTGAGCGTCGCACAGCCACTGAGCGCAACAGCTCCGGCAAGCAGGCTGATTTTTCGGGTAAAGGAGGTATTCACTTGATGGGTTCCGGCTTTCATGAATAGAGCCGCCGACCCACTGTTAACGCCAGAAAAGCGTCAACTGCGTCATCCATGAACAGGCCCTGCACAATCGTTGAATGGGGTAGATACGCGGGATTTGATCACGCCACTGATGGCAATTCAATACTATTTGTAACTCTTTATCTCCCCCCAGGAACCGTCTGTAGGGCGCTCGAAACTTTCTCCCGCCACCGGCAGTCAGCCATAAATGAAGCCTTGCCCCACTCTTCACAGGAATAAACATGGCTGCGATCCCCGAATGGGTGCCCATCACCCCTAGCGTCGCCATCACTCGTTTTACGGTGCTGACGGTCAATATCCACAAGGGCTTCACCGCCTTGAACCGGCGTTTCATCCTGCCCGAGCTGCGCGAAGCGGTGCGCAGTGTGGGCGCTGATATGGTGTTTCTGCAGGAAATCCACGGCACCCACGAGCGCCATCCCCAGCGTTACAGTGACTGGCCGAACATGCCGCAGTACGAGTTCCTCGCCGACAGCATCTGGCCGCAGTTCGCCTACGGGCGCAACGCGGTCTACCCCCATGGCGACCACGGCAATGCGTTGCTGTCGAAATTCCAGATCGTGAGTTACGACAACCTCGACATTTCCCAAAGCGGCCATGAAAACCGCGGCCTGCTGCATTGTGTGCTGCGCCTGCCCGGTACCGGGCAGGAGGTGCATGCGATCTGTATCCATCTGGGCTTGCGCGAGGTGCATCGCCAGCAACAATTGCGCTTGTTGGAGCAACGTATCAGCGAGATCCCGGCGGATGCGCCGTTGGTGGTTGCCGGTGATTTCAATGACTGGCGCCAACGCGCCGACCTGAGCCAAAGCGACCTGCAGGAAGTCTTCGTGCACGCCCACGGCAAACCCGCGCGCACCTTCCCGGCCCGCCTGCCGCTGTTGCCGCTGGACCGCATTTATGTGCGCAACTTGAAGATTCATAACCCGCGGGTGCTGACCTCCCGCCCCTGGTCCCATTTGTCAGACCATGTGCCGCTGTCGGTGGAGATCGAGCTATGAACGTTGCGGTCGAGCATATTTCCACCGACCAGCCGCCGGATGATGCCAAGGCTCGTGACCTCGATTACGGCTGGCAGAGCGGCAACCAGATCGAATTGCTGGAGAACGGCGAAGCCTATTTCCCCCAAGTGTTCGACGCGCTGCGCCAGGCCCAGCGCGAGATCCTGTTGGAGACCTTTATCCTTTTCGAGGACAAGGTCGGCCATGAGCTGCAAGGCATCCTGATCGAGGCTGCGCAACGTGGCGTGAAGGTAGTGGTCAGCCTCGACGGTTTTGGTTGCGGCGAGCTGAGCCCGTTGTTCCTGAGCGAACTGGCTGACGCCGGCGTCATGGTGCAAATGTTTGATCCCGCGTCAAAGACTCTGGGGATTCGTACCAACTGGTTTCGGCGCCTGCACCGCAAGATCGTGGTGGTGGACGCCAAGGTGGCGTTTATCGGCGGAATCAATTTTTCTGCCGACCATTTGGGGGATTTTGGCCCAGAAGCCAAACAGGATTACGCGGTGCAGGTGATAGGCCCGGCGGTGGCCGACCTGCATCATTTTGCCCTCGCCCAAAGCGGGCGCCAGGTGCGCACGCGGCGCGGTTGGCGACGGCGCCAGCAACGGCCATCGCCTTGGCCGACCGATACAGGCGACGGCCTGGTGCGCCTGATTTACCGCGACAATCTGCAACACCGCGACGACATTGAAGAGGCGTATATCCATGCCTTGAGCAAAGCCCAACAACGCGCGGTGATTGCCAATGCCTACTTTTTCCCCGGTTACCGCCTGCTGCGCGAGATCCGCAATGCGGCCCGCCGTGGCGTGAAGGTGCAATTGATCATGCAGGGCCAGCCCGATGTGCTGCTGGCCAAGCTGGCCGCGCGCATGCTCTACGACTATCTGCTTAAGGATGGCGTGGTGATTCATGAGTATTGCCAGCGCCCGCTGCACGGCAAGGTCGCGCTGGTGGATGACGAGTGGAGCACCGTGGGTTCGAGCAACCTCGACCCGTTGAGCCTGTCGCTGAACCTGGAGGCCAACGTGCTGATTCGTGACCGGGCGTTCAATCAGCAGCTGTACGAACGTCTGGACGTACTCGCCAAGGAGCATTGCCAGACCATGCCGGAAAACCGCAAGCCGCGCCTGTGGCTATGGCGATTGACCGTCGGTTTCCTGGTGTTCCATGTGATGCGCCACTTCCCCGCGCTGACGGGCTGGTTGCCGGCGCACAAGCCACGGTTGAAACCCTTTGAGGCTCGAACCCATGACATCTGAAGCTAACGGTTCACGCTTCAAGCGCTGGAAGAAACCGCTGACCGTGGCGTTCTTCCTGCTGCTGATCGTGCTGTTCACCCTGCTTGCAAGGCGTATCGACTGGAGCGAAGTATTCCAGACCCTGGGCGATTTCAAGCTGCGCACCCTGCTGATCGCGGGCACGCTGACGTTGTGCAGCTTTATCGTCTACGCCTGCTTCGACTTGATCGGCCGCACCTACATTCGCCAACCGCTGCGCTGGAAGCAGATTCTGCCGGTCGGGATCATCAGCTATGCGTTCAATCTGAACCTGAGTGCCTGGGTCGGCGGGATCGCCATGCGCTATCGGCTGTATTCGCGGCTGGGGGTGAGCACCGGCAATATCGCCAAGATCCTCGGCCTGAGCCTGGCCACCAATTGGTTTGGCTATATGGCCTTGGCCGGGGTGGTGTTCAGCAGCGGCCTGGTGACCATGCCGCCAGGCTGGAAACTGAGCAGCGGCGCCTTGCAGGGAGTTGGCGTGTTGTTGGTCCTGGCCAGCCTGGGTTACCTGGCGGCGTGCCAGTTTTCGAAAAAGCGTGCGTGGTCGATTCGGGGGATCGAGATCAATCTGCCGTCACTGCGCATGGCGTGCCTGCAGTTGGCATTGGGCGCGTTGAACTGGTCGCTGATGGCTGCGGTGATTTTCACATTGTTGCCCGCCAAACTGGACTACCCGCTGGTGCTGGGCGTGCTGCTGATTAGCGCGATCGCCGGTGTTATCACCCATATCCCGGCCGGGCTCGGGGTACTGGAAGCGGTGTTTATCGCCCTGCTGCAACATGAGGCGTCGCGCGGCAGTTTGCTGGCCGGGCTGATCGCCTATAGGGCCATCTACTTTATCCTGCCGCTGCTGATCGCCCTGGTGATGTACCTCGGTGTCGAGGCCAAAGCCAAGGCATTACGGGTGAAGAAAACACCGGCATGATCGCGTTACTGAGATTGGATGATGCTCAACCGCTCGCCCACCACCATCTCGGTGATCCAGTCCACCAGGATCGAGGTGTAAGCCTGCTGGGACACGGGGTCGCTAAGGGAATGGTCGGCACCGTCGATGATGCGGTGAGTCAGGGAATGGGTCTGCTGGCAGGCCGCGCGGTAGCTCATGATGGTGGCGTGGGGCACATGGTCGTCGGTTTCCGATTCGACGATCAGCACATCGCCAGTGAACGCCGAGCAGGCGTGCAAGGCGCGATTGGTCTCGGCGCGCACCAGCGTGCTGCGATAGTCCATCAAGTCCATTTTGTCCAAGTCACGTTTGGGCTTGAGCCATTCATCGTCGCGGTACAGCGCCGGCACACGCAGTGCCAGCCAGCGCACAGGGCGCAACGATGTCAGGATCGCCGCCAGGTAACCCCCGTAGCTGGTGCCCACCACCGCCACCGCCGAGGTGTCGATGGCCGGGTGCGAGAGCAGTCGGTCGTAGGCCGCCAGCAGATCGCGCAGGTTGTCTTCACGGGTGACGCGGGACAGCGGGATACCCGTGCCGGCGTGGCCACGCAGATCGAACGTCAGGCACACACATCCCAGGCCGGCGATACCTTTGGCGCGTTCCAGGTCACGCTCCTGGCTACCGCCCCAACCGTGCACGAATAACACCCCTGGCACCTTCGATTTGGGGCTCAGGAACGTGCCGCTCATCTGTTCGTCGTCGATATCGATCGCAATGCTTTCGCTTCTAGCCGTCATAAGATTCAACCGTCACATACTTGAGAAGAAAGTCGCTGTTTTCGGCCGGGCCTCGGTACACCTCGATGGCATCCGCGGGCAACGCCTGGTCCACGTAGGTTTCTACCGAGGACACATGAATCGCCTTCAGGCCCGGGTGGTTGATAAAACTCTGCAGCGCCGCGACTTCCGCGCTGCTGGCGCCGCCCATGCGCCAGGATTGCTCGAGCACGCCGCTGCGGCGCTGGCCGTCGCTGTCCAGGCCTTGGGCGATGTCGTAGTTGCGCCGGGACGCGTAGAAACCCGGGTAGGCCTCATCGGCGGCCGCGTCGAAGACCTGGGCTTGCTCGATGGCTTGGCGCACGTCGCCGGGCAGCTCGAGCTTGAGCAAATCGTCATAACCGCCAGGCACCACCAGCAGGTTGGAGCCACCGTAGACCTCCTCGCCCTGTCCGTCCTGGGTCAGGTATTGCTCGCCGCAGTAGCTGATGACGTGATCGCCGATAAAACTCTGGCCCACGCTATGGGTGACCACATCGTGCAGGTCTTGTTCCAGCACGACGCCTTCGCTGAACATTCGGACCGCTTCGGGGCGCTCCAGCACAGCCTCGAACTCATCCAGGCTGTGGATAACTTCCTGGCCGCGCCCGGCGCAGGCATGCACCGGTTTCAGGCGGATCGGCCCGTTGTACAGCAGGCGTTCGGCGGCAGGCCGTGCATCCTCCAAGGCAAATACGCTGAGACCCGCCAGCACAACATCGCGTACACGCTCGCAGAATAACGGCGACCAGCCTTCGGGGGCTTTCGCTTCGGGGCATAGCAGCCCATGGCTGATGGCCTTGGTGCAGATAAAGTCGTGATCGACATAACCGCCCCACAGGTCCGCCGGACCGCTGACGTGAAGTTCCCGGGCCTGGGCAGGACCTACCAGAGTCTGCGTGGGCAGCAGGTAAAGTTCACAGCCGGCATGCTTTTGTGGGTCATAACTGCCGCCGAATTTGAGCCTCAGTATCTGCGCCAGCCATCGGGCCAACGCGCGGTTGGTTTCGACTTCATGCTGGGGCGCGCCCGCTCGCGTGGAGTGAGCGACGATCCATTTTTTGCGTTGAATCGGGGTCATGCGTCCCCCTTGGCCATCCCGCCATGTGTGTGGCGGGAAGGCTGCAGGTATCACGCCAAGGTTGTTTCAAAGAGGATGCTTTTAAAATCAAGCCGTTGTCGAAAAAACGATGGCAGTTGGCCTGCCTGATTCTGCACGACGACACCTTGAACGTACGGTGTTCTGCACGATTCACACGCCAAACCGGCTGCGATAGTCACTGGGGGCCAATCCGGTAATCTTTTTGAAAATGGCGCGAAAAGCGCTGGGGTCCTGGTAGCCCACGGTCCAGGCAATATGGTCGATGGTGCCGTTGGTAAACTCCAGCATCTGCCGCGCCTTGCCCACGCGCAGGTGCTGGCAGTATTCAGTGGGTTTCAAGCCGGTAGCATTGCGGAAGCGTCGCAGGAAGGTGCGCTCCTCCAGCCCCGCCTCTTGCGCCATGCTGGCGACGGACACGTCCACCGCGCCACTAGCTTGCAACCCATGCTGAACCTTGAGGATGGCCGCGTCGCCATGGCTGAGGATCGGCGCGAAGTTACTGCCGCATTGGCTGGCACTGTCGCTGTGCTCGATCACCAGGAAACGCGCGGTATCGGCGGCGACGCTCGGGCCCATCAGGCGGTCGACGAGGCGCAGGCCCAGCTCGGACCAGGCCATCAGCCCGGCCGTCGTGATCAGATCGCCGTCATCGACGATGGGTTTATCCGCTTCCAGGCGCACGGCCGGGTAACGCGCGGCAAAGGACTTTGCGGAAGACCAATGGGTGGTGGCGCTGCGCCCATCCAGCAGCCCACTGCGCGCCAGCAGGATCGAGCCAATGCACACGCCCCCGAGTACGGTGCCCGCCGCGTGTTGCTGGCGAATCCACTCCAGCAACGCAGGGGGCGCCTGTTCTTCGGTGAATTCACCAATCGACGGTGGCACCAGCACGGCCATCATCGGTTGGTCAGGGCCGGAGTGGCTGGCGAATCCCCTTGTCGGCTTGCCACTGGCGTCCACCTGCCAATGGCTGACCCGCAACAACGGCAACTGCGCAGACTTATGCTCAGCGGCGATCCGGTTGGCGACGCCGAACAGGTCGGTCAAACCATGCACGGCAGCCAGTTGCGCCCCCTGATAAATCAACACGCCCAGTTCAACCACGGCCATTGTCAGTTTTCCCCCTGTTATTGTCGGTGCTGCCAATGCCCGGCGTCGGCGCCAGCTAAGATAATGGGCCCCATCACCCATCACGAGGCAATACCCATGGCCAAGCAAGCGCTCATCCTAATCGATATCCAGAACGACTACTTCCCTCAAGGCAAGTGGCCGCTCGATGGCGTGGAAGCGGCAGCGGACAAGGCTGCGCAGGTGCTTCAGGCGTTTCGCCAGAACGGGGATGCGGTGATTCATGTGCGCCATGAGTTCACCTCCGAGGATGCACCGTTCTTCACGCCGAACTCTGAGGGCGCCTATTTGCACCCCAAGGTGCTGAACGAGGGCAGCGAGCCGGTGGTGCTTAAACACTTCGTGAATGCGTTCCGCGAAACCCATCTACGCGCCCTGCTGGAGCAGCGCAGCATCACCGAACTGGTGATAGTCGGCAGCATGAGCCATATGTGCGTCGATGCGGTGGTGCGGGCGGCAGCGGACCTTGGCTACAAGGTCACGGTGATTCATGACGCGTGTGCCACCCGCGACCTGGAATTCAATGGTCAGGTGATTCCGGCGACGCAGGTGCATGGCGCGTATATGGCGTCGTTGGCGTTTGGCTACGCGGGCGTAGTGTCGGCGGATGAGTATTTGAAGGCGCAAGCAGCAGCGGCGTAAGCGCTGCTTGCTTCTGTGCCGTCAGCGGGTCGCGATGATAAACAGGCGCGGGAAGGGCAGTAATACGGTGCCATCCTCTAGAGCTGGATAAGCCTGTGTAATCCGCGCCTGGTATTCCTGTAGGAAGGCGGCTTTTTCGCTATCGTTCAGTGGCGCGAGGAAGGGTCGCAAGCCCGAGCCCTTGAACCACTCCACCACCGCCGCGTGATCCGCCAACGGGTGCTGGTAAGTAGTGCGCCATACGTCCACGGTGCTGCAGTGTTTGCTCAGCAACTCGTAGTAGTAGCTCGCCGAGTGGCGCTCATTGTGTTGGAACGCGCCGTTCTTTGCCGCCCATGGGCCATCTGCTGCCACTTCGCGCGCCAGCCGGTGCGCGGGTTCATTAAGGTTGTCTGGGGTTTGTACGGCGAGCGTGCCACCAGGCGACAACTGGTCGACCAGATGCGGATAGAGCGTGGCGTGGTTTGGCAGCCATTGCAGCGAGGCGTTGGCGAGGATCACGTCGAATGTCTGCGACGGGCTCCAGGCACCGATGTCCGCCAGCTCAAAGTTCAGCGCGGGCAGGCGTTTGCGGGCGTCG
Organism: Pseudomonas sp. B14(2022); assembly: GCF_012030485.1. Taxonomy (NCBI): domain Bacteria; kingdom Pseudomonadati; phylum Pseudomonadota; class Gammaproteobacteria; order Pseudomonadales; family Pseudomonadaceae; genus Pseudomonas; species Pseudomonas sp. B14(2022). Next base: position 42,121 of record NZ_JAAUVM010000024.1, on the reverse strand, counting down.
TCCAACATGTCGTCGGAACTGTCCATGCCGGTGACCTGCGCCAATGGGAAACGCTCGGCCAATACTTGCGTGGAATTGCCGGGGCCACACCCCAGATCGACCGCAGTGCGCACAACCATATTGGGAATGGCCGCGACCAGGTCACGGACAGGGCGCGTGCGCTGTTGTTCGAACATCGTGTACTGCTTGGCGGACCAGGTCATCACGAACTTCCTTCTTTTGAGAGGTTGGCCACAGCCTAAATCTTGGTAGTCATGAGAACAAATTCCGGGATTGCTGGCCTTCCCTGCCTGGAAAGCGTGGGGCATGAGAAACCTGCCATGGCGTCGACCACTATGCCCCTCAGTGGCGTTTAACTGTTGCAGGGCGACCATCCGAAGACGGTTTTTTCCCGCAGTGTCGCTCGAAAAACCGAGCTAAACTCATTTTTGCCCCGTGCAGACTCGGCATCAAGGGGGCGTTAGTGAAAATGCCAGCGTAGTGTCCATGGACGATTTTTCTGGCCCTTACCAGCCAAATTCATCCACATATCCATGGAGCTATGCCATGTCTTATCTGAAAACTCGCGAAGGCAATGATCTTTATTACAAGGACTGGGGCAGCGGTCAGCCCGTTGTGTTCTGTCACGGGTGGCCACTGAGCAGCGACAGCTGGGAGTCGCAGATGCTGCATTTCGCCAATAACGGTTTTCGCGCCATTGCGCATGATCGCCGTGGGCATGGCCGTTCAAGCCAGCCCTGGGATGGCAATGACATGGACCATTACGCAGATGATTTGGCGGAGCTGATCGAACACTTGGATCTGACAGATGTGATCCTTTTCGGGTTTTCTACCGGAGGCGGCGAAGTCGCGCGGTATATCGCTCGCCATGGCACTGCGCGCGTGGCCAAGGCGGGTTTGATTTGCGCCGTTACGCCACTGATGCTCAAAACCGTCAGCAACCCCCAAGGGACACCCATTGAAGTTTTCGACGGCATGCGAGCCGACTCCATAGCCAACCGCTCGCAGCTCTACCTTGATCTGGCCAGCGGCCCATTTTTCGGATTCAACCGGGAGGGCGTCGAATCCTCTCAGGGCTTGATCAATTCATTCTGGATGCAGGGTGTCATGGGCGGGCATAAAAATACTTTTGATAGCATCAAAGCGTTTTCGGAAACCGACTTCCGAGAGGACTTGAAGCACTTCAATATGCCCACGCTCATCATCCACGGCAGCGACGATCAAATCGTGCCGATACAGGCTTCTGCGTTGCAGACTAACTTCTTGATCCCGCACTCCGAACTGCTGATCTACTCGCGCGCGCCTCATGGCTTGACGGACACTCACAAGCAGCGGGTCAACGCAGATATGCTGGCCTTCGCCCTGCGTTAGGCGCCGTCAATACAAAAAAACCGCGCGGCCTTGTCGGCAGCGCGGTTTTTTTCAGCTTGCAGCGAATAGCTTTGATACGACTCTAGAACGGGATATCGTCATCAAAGCTGTCGAAATCTGGAGCTGGCTGCGGCGCGGCCTGTTGTGGCGCTGGGCGCGACTCACGCTGTGGCTGCTGGCTTGGCTGTGGACGCGACTGCTGTGGGCGCGGTGCCGAGTTGGACATGCCACCCTGGCCTTGTTGGTCGCCCTGTGGACGGCCGCCCAGCAGTTGCATGGTGCCTTGCATGTCGACCACAATTTCAGTGGTGTAACGTTTGATGCCGTCTTTTTCCCACTCGCGGGTTTGCAGCTTGCCTTCGATGTAGACCTGCGAACCTTTGCGCAGGTACTCACCGGCGATCTCTGCCACCTTGCCGAACATCGACACACGGTGCCACTCGGTTTTCTCGACCTTCTGGCCGGTTTGCTTGTCGGTCCACTGTTCGCTGGTCGCCAGACTCAGGTTGGTCACGGCGTTACCGTTAGGCAAGTAGCGAACTTCGGGATCCTGGCCGCATGTACCGACCAATATGACTTTGTTAACCCCACGGGCCATAACGTTCTCCTATGCTGGGCGCGCTGTCGGCACTGGGTTGACCAGTTGCTCGAGCGTCGCGCGATCCAATAATTCGGTGTCCAATTTGATGTAAATGGCCGCCTCTTCCGCGACCACGACGGCATCCGTTACCCCTACGACGGCCTTCAGGCGCTCTACCAGACCGCTTTCACGGATCGCCTCAGGCGATAGCGGCAAACGCAGACTTGTGACGTAGGGAGGTTCGCGCATGGTAACAGCAAAGGCCAACCAAAGTGCAGCCAGCCCGGCGCATCCGAGGAACACAACCGACAGACCGCCATGCTGGAACATCCAGCCGCCCATGATGCCGCCCAACGCCGAGCCAAGGAACTGGCTGGTGGAATACACCCCCATCGCAGTGCCCTTGCCACCGGCCGGTGAAACCTTACTGATCAGCGAAGGCAATGAAGCCTCCAGCAGGTTGAACGCGGTGAAGAACACCACCGTGCCGATAACCAGCGCCCGTAGGCTGTCGCCGAACTGCCAGAAGAATAGTTCAGTGAGCATTAATGTCGTGACGGCGCCGAGCAAAACTCGTTTCATTTTGCGTTTCTTCTCGCCATAGATGATGAACGGGATCATGGCGAAGAACGAAATCAGCAGTGCGGTGAGGTAGACCCACCAGTGCTGTTCCTTGGGCAGCCCGGCTTTTTCCACCAGCGCCAGGGGCAAGGCGACGAAGCTGCACATCAGCATTGCGTGTAATACGAAGATACCTAAGTCCAGGCGCAACAGGTCCGGGTGCTTGAGCGTCGGCAATAGTGCCTTGCGTGCAACGCCCGACTCACGGTGCTGCAACGTGCCGGTGGAGCTCGGCACCATGAAGGCCACGATCACGATCCCGAACAATGCCATGCCGCCGGTGGCAAGGAACAAGCCGTGCAAGCCAAAGGCACGTGTCAGCAACGGGCCGACGACCATGGCCACGGCGAACGACAGGCCGATGGTCATGCCGATCATGGCCATGGCCTTGGTGCGGTGTTGCTCACGGGTCAGGTCGGACAGCAGCGCCATGACGGCAGCGGAAATCGCCCCTGCACCTTGCAGGATGCGTCCGGCAATTACGCCCCAGATCGAATCGGATTGTGCCGCGAGCACGCTGCCGAGGGCGAAGACGATCAGCCCGAGGTAAATCACCGGGCGCCGGCCAATGCGGTCGGAAATGATTCCGAACGGAATCTGAAAAATCGCCTGGGTCAGGCCATAGGCGCCAATGGCCAAGCCGATCAGCGCGGGAGTCGCGCCTGCCAGATCCATTCCATAGGTCGCCAGTACCGGCAACACCATGAACATGCCAAGCATACGGAACGCGAACACCAGGGCCAGACCGCTTGCTGCTCGGGTCTCGCCGCTACTCATGCGTTCGCTGTGGGGATCGTGCATGGAAAAACCTCGTGTGAACCGGCGGCGATTCTACCAGTCCCATCGATTGAGAGGGTATATGCGGCGCTTTGCCGCGCAGCTTTCATGTAAGGCTGCAAGCGGCCTTTTGACAGTGTATATTCATCCAGTCTTTAGCCGTATACTCCGGCATTATTTACGCCCGCCGTGCGAGGCCATCTTGGACAAGATCCTGATTCGTGGGGCTAGAACCCACAACCTGAAGAACATCGACCTGACCCTGCCCCGGGACAAACTGATCGTCATCACCGGCTTGTCCGGCTCCGGCAAATCGTCCCTGGCGTTCGATACGCTGTATGCCGAAGGTCAGCGTCGTTATGTGGAATCGCTGTCGGCCTATGCCCGTCAGTTCCTGTCGATGATGGAAAAGCCAGACGTCGACACCATTGAAGGCCTGTCGCCGGCGATTTCCATCGAACAGAAGTCGACCTCCCATAACCCGCGTTCTACCGTGGGCACCATCACCGAAATCTACGACTATCTGCGCCTGCTGTACGCGCGGGTAGGCATCCCTCGCTGCCCGGACCACGACATTCCGCTGGAGGCCCAGACCGTCAGCCAGATGGTCGACCTGGTGCTGGCCCAGCCGGAAGGCGCCAAGCTGATGCTGCTGGCGCCGGTGATTCGCGAGCGTAAGGGCGAACATCTCTCTGTATTCGAAGAGCTGCGTGCACAGGGCTTTGTACGTGCGCGCATCAACGGCAAGCTGTATGAGCTGGACGAAGCGCCGAAACTCGACAAGCAGAAGAAGCACTCGATTGATGTAGTGGTCGATCGCTTCAAGGTACGGGCCGACCTGCAGCAGCGTCTGGCGGAATCGTTCGAGACCGCGTTGAAGCTGGCAGACGGTATAGCCCTGGTGGCGCCGATGGATGACGAGCCGGGCGAGGAGATCATCTTCTCCGCACGCTTTGCCTGCCCGATCTGTGGCCACGCCATCAGTGAGCTGGAACCCAAGCTGTTCTCCTTCAACAACCCGGCCGGCGCCTGTCCGACCTGCGATGGCCTGGGCGTGAAGCAATTCTTCGACATCAAGCGCCTGGTCAACGGCGACCTGACGTTGGCGGAGGGAGCGATACGCGGCTGGGACAGGCGTAACGTCTACTATTTCCAGATGCTGGGATCGTTGGCGTCTCACTACAAGTTCAGCCTTGAAGTGCCATTCAACCAACTGCCGGCAGATCAGCAGAAGGTCATCCTCAATGGCAGTGGCTCGCAGAACGTCGACTTCAAGTACCTGAACGACCGTGGCGACATCGTCAAGCGCTCCCACCCGTTCGAAGGTATCGTGCCGAACTTGGAGCGGCGCTACCGTGAGACTGAATCGGCAAGCGTGCGCGAAGAGCTGGCGAAATTCCTCAGCACTCAACCTTGTCCGGATTGCCGGGGCACTCGCCTGCGTCGTGAAGCGCGGCATGTGTGGGTCGGCGAAAAAACCTTGCCCGCGGTGACCAACCTGCCGATCGGCGATGCCTGCGAATACTTTGGTGTACTGAAGCTGACCGGACGACGAGGGGAAATTGCCGACAAGATCCTCAAGGAAATTCGCGAGCGCTTGCAGTTCCTGGTTAACGTCGGCCTGGATTATCTATCCCTGGACCGCAGTGCCGACACCTTGTCCGGCGGTGAAGCGCAGCGGATTCGCCTGGCCAGCCAGATTGGTGCCGGCCTGGTGGGGGTGTTGTACATCCTCGATGAACCATCGATTGGTTTGCACCAGCGCGATAACGATCGCCTTCTGGGCACGTTGAAACACCTGCGGGACATCGGCAACACGGTGATCGTGGTCGAGCACGATGAAGACGCGATTCGCCTGGCGGACTACGTGGTCGACATTGGCCCAGGCGCCGGCGTGCATGGTGGGCATATTGTCGCCGAAGGCACGCCTGCCGAGGTAATGGCACACCCCGACTCGTTGACCGGCAAGTACCTGTCTGGCCGCGTGAAAATCGCAGTGCCAGCCAAGCGCACACCACGCAACAAGAAGATGGCATTACACCTCAAGGGCGCGCGCGGCAACAATTTGCGCAATGTAGACTTGGAAATTCCGCTGGGCCTGCTGACCTGCGTGACCGGTGTTTCCGGCTCAGGCAAGTCGACGCTGATCAACAACACATTGTTCCCCCTGAGTGCCACCGCCTTGAACGGCGCCACTACCCTGGAAGCAGCCGCGCACGACAGCATTAAGGGCCTGGAACACCTGGACAAGGTGGTCGATATTGACCAGAGCCCGATTGGCCGCACACCGCGCTCCAACCCGGCTACCTATACCGGGCTGTTCACGCCAATTAGGGAACTGTTCGCTGGCGTGCCGGAATCCCGTTCTCGGGGCTACGGTCCTGGCCGGTTCTCTTTCAACGTCAAGGGCGGGCGTTGCGAAGCGTGCCAGGGCGACGGCTTGATCAAGGTGGAGATGCACTTCCTCCCGGACATCTACGTACCGTGCGATGTGTGCAAGAGCAAGCGTTATAACCGCGAAACCCTGGAGATCAAGTACAAGGGCAAGAGTATCCATGAAACCCTTGAGATGACCATCGAGGAAGCTCGAGTGTTCTTCGACGCAGTCCCGGCGTTGGCGCGCAAGCTGCAGACATTGATGGATGTGGGTCTGTCGTATATCAAGCTGGGACAGTCGGCGACTACGTTGTCCGGTGGTGAGGCGCAGCGGGTGAAGCTGTCTCGCGAGCTGTCCAAACGCGATACGGGCAAGACCTTGTATATCCTGGATGAACCAACAACCGGCCTGCACTTCGCGGATATTCAGCAGCTGCTGGACGTGTTGCACCGCTTGCGAGACCACGGCAACACCGTGGTGGTGATCGAGCATAACCTCGATGTGATCAAGACCGCCGACTGGCTGGTTGATCTAGGGCCGGAAGGCGGATCCAAGGGTGGCCAGATCATTGCCGTAGGTACCCCGGAGCAGGTCTCCGAGATGCCGCAATCGCATACTGGTTATTACTTGAAACCATTGCTGGCGCGCGACCGGGCCTGATATCAAGGCTCAATAAAAAGCCCCTGTCACTGCTGAGGTGACAGGGGCTTTTTTGTAGCCGGAAATCAGAACTGCGATTGCAGGTAATTCTCCAGCCCCACCAACTTGATCAGGCCCAGCTGCTTTTCCAGCCAGTAGGTGTGATCTTCTTCGGTATCGTTCAACTGCACGCGCAGGATTTCCCGCGTGACGAAGTCGCTGTGCTGCTCGCAGAGCTCGATGCCCTTGCAGAGCGCGGCACGCACTTTGTATTCAAGGCGAAGATCGGCTGCGAGCATATCAGGTACGCTGGTGCCCACGTCCAGGTCGTCGGGACGCATACGTGGCGTGCCTTCGAGCATCAGGATACGGCGCATCAGTGCATCGGCGTGCTGTGCCTCTTCTTCCATTTCGTGGTTGATACGCTCGTAGAGTTCGGTAAAACCCCAGTCTTCGTACATGCGCGAGTGGATGAAATATTGGTCACGAGCGGCCAGTTCGCCCGTCAGCAACGTGTTGAGGTAATCGATTACGTCGGGGTGACCTTGCATCGCTCTACATCTCCCTGCTTGAAAGTCTGTAGTTTGAACCATGATGACTCGGAGGTCACTGGACTAACGGCAGAAAAGTGAAGATTTCCGGAGAAAAGTAGCTGAAATAACGCAAAAACCGCCCAAATGAGGGCGGTTCTGCTTATCGTTTAGAGTCAGTTAAGCGATACACCCAGTGCCTTTGCGATTGCTTCTCCATAAGCAGGATCTGCCTTATAGAAGTGCTGCAATTGACGCTGGACCACATCACTGGAAACTCCGCCCATTGCCCCCGCGATGTTGCTGGTGAGCAATGTCTTCTGCTCATCGCTCATCAGGCGGAACAGCGCACCGGCATGGCTGTAGTAGTCGGTGTCTTCACGGTGATCGTAACGATCAGCTGCACCGCTCAAAGCCAACGCTGGCTCGGCGTACTGAGGCGCTTGCTTTGGTGCTTCGGCGTAGCTGTTCGGTTCGTAGTTCGGAGTCGCACCACCATTGCTGCCAAATGCCATCGAGCCATCACGCTGGTAGCTGTTCACCGGGCTGCGTGCAGCGTTCACCGGCAGTTGCTGGTGGTTGGTACCCACTCGGTAGCGGTGAGCATCTGCGTAAGCGAATACGCGGCCTTGCAGCATGCGGTCTGGCGATAAGCCAACACCTGGAACCATGTTGCTTGGACCGAATGCTGCCTGCTCCACTTCAGCGAAGTAGTTCTGCGGGTTACGGTTAAGCTCCAACTCGCCCACTTCAATCAACGGAAACTCTTTCTGCGACCAGGTTTTGGTCACATCAAACGGATTCTCGTAATGAGCATTAGCTTGGGCTTCGGTCATGATCTGGATGCAAACCCGCCATTTCGGGAAGTCACCACGCTCGATCGCACCAAACAGATCACGCTGGGCATAATCAGGATCGGTACCGGCCAAGCGTGCAGCCTCAGCCGGCGCCAGGTTCTTGATACCTTGCTTGGTCTTGTAGTGCCACTTCACCCAGTGCCGCTCGCCGTTGGCGTTAATCAAGCTGTAGGTGTGGCTACCAAAGCCGTGCATATGACGGTAGCCATCGGGAATGCCACGGTCCGAAAACAGAATGGTGACCTGATGCAGCGCTTCGGGAGAGTGCGACCAGAAGTCCCACATCATTTGCGCGCTTTTCAGGTTACTTTGCGGCAAGCGCTTCTGAGTATGGATGAAATCTGGGAATTTCAGCGGATCGCGTATGAAGAACACCGGCGTGTTGTTACCCACGATGTCCCAATTGCCTTCTTCGGTGTAGAACTTCAAGGCAAAACCACGGGGATCGCGCTCAGTGTCTGCCGAACCACGCTCACCACCCACAGTGGAGAAACGCAGGAACGTTGGAGTTTGCTTACCAACGGACTCGAACAATTTGGCGCTGGTGTACTGGGTAATGTCTCGGGTGACCGTGAAGGTACCGTAGGCACCCGACCCCTTGGCGTGCACGCGACGCTCAGGGATGTTTTCGCGGTTGAAATGGGCAAGCTTCTCGATCAGGTGAAAATCGTCAAGAAGCAGCGGGCCGCGCGGGCCGGCTGAACGGGAATTCTGGTTGTCCGCAACGGGAGCGCCGCTGGCGGTGGTAAGGATTTTATTCTGGCTCATGCTCAATTTTCCTCAGGTCGGACTTGGAACTGCCGGCTAATCGGCCTGGAGGAAGTATTGCCGATCAAGATGACACCATCAAATTTATTAAATCATGGTCTTTGATAGAGAATAACTAACCAACCACCAGTACAAAATTGGGAGCTTAGGAAAGTCGGCAGCGACCTGAAAAATATAGATCGCTTTTGCTACACCCACAAAAAACCGGGCACTGGGCCCGGTTCTTAGTTACAGCTTGTCGTCTTACTCGGCGCTTACAGCTTCGCCAGCAGTAGCACGATCAACCAACTCGACGTACGCCATAGGCGCGTTGTCGCCAGCGCGGAAACCGCACTTGAGGATGCGCAGGTAGCCACCCTCACGGGTAGCGTAACGCTTGCCCAGGTCGTTGAAGAGCTTACCAACGATAGCTTTCGAACGAGTACGGTCGAAAGCCAGACGGCGGTTAGCCAGGCTGTCTGTCTTGGCCAAAGTGATCAGCGGCTCAGCAACGCGACGCAGTTCTTTAGCTTTCGGCAGTGTAGTTTTGATCAGCTCGTGCTCGAACAGCGACACCGCCATGTTTTGAAACATGGCCTTGCGGTGCGAGCTGGTACGGCTCAGGTGACGACCACTTTTACGATGACGCATGGTTCATTCCTTACCAAACTCACGTTCGGTGATTACGACGATCAGGCAGTCGCCTTGTCGTCCTTCTTAAGACTTGCAGGCGGCCAGTTGTCGAGGCGCATGCCGAGGGACAGACCGCGGGAGGCCAGAACGTCCTTGATTTCAGTCAAGGATTTCTTGCCCAGGTTCGGAGTCTTCAACAGTTCTACTTCGGTACGCTGAATCAGGTCGCCGATGTAGTAAATGTTTTCCGCCTTAAGGCAGTTAGCCGAACGTACAGTCAGTTCCAGATCGTCAACCGGGCGAAGCAGGATCGGATCGATCTCGTCTTCCTGCTCGATTACCACTGGTTCGCTGTCACCTTTGAGGTCGACGAACGCAGCCAACTGCTGTTGCAGAATGGTTGCAGCGCGGCGGATAGCCTCTTCAGGATCCAGAGTACCGTTGGTTTCCAGATCAATAACCAGCTTGTCCAGGTTAGTACGCTGCTCGACACGGGCGTTTTCCACCACGTATGCGATACGGCGAACCGGGCTGAACGAAGAGTCAAGCTGCAAGCGACCAATGCTGCGGCTTTCGTCTTCATCGCTCTGACGCGAGTCGGCCGGTTCATAACCACGACCACGAGCTACGGTGAGCTTCATGTTCAGGGCGCCGTTAGACGCCAGGTTAGCGATTACGTGATCGGGGTTAACGATCTCGACATCATGATCCAGCTGAATATCGGCAGCGGTAACCACCCCCGAACCCTTCTTCGACAAGGTCAGCGTAACTTCGTCACGGCCGTGCAGCTTGATAGCCAGACCTTTAAGGTTCAACAGGATTTCAATTACGTCTTCCTGTACACCTTCGATGGCGCTGTACTCGTGGAGCACACCGTCAATCTCGGCCTCGACTACTGCACAGCCGGGCATTGAGGACAACAGGATGCGGCGCAGCGCGTTGCCCAGGGTGTGGCCAAAACCACGCTCGAGAGGCTCGAGAGTGATCTTGGCGCGGGTTGGACTGACAACCTGCACATCAATGTGGCGGGGTGTCAGGAACTCATTTACCGAAATCTGCATGGATGCACCTATTTTCTAGCCCTTACTTGGAGTAGAGCTCGACAATCAGGCTTTCGTTGATGTCGGCGGACAGATCACTGCGAGCAGGAACGTTCTTGAAAACGCCCGACTTCTTCTCAGTGTCTACTTCTACCCATTCTACGCGGCCACGTTGGGCACACAGATCGAGAGCTTGGACAATGCGAAGTTGGTTTTTTGCTTTCTCGCGAACTGCGACCACGTCACCAGCACGAACCTGGTAGGACGGAACGTTTACGGTCTGACCGTTAACGCTGATCGACTTGTGCGATACCAGCTGACGGGATTCGGCACGAGTCGAACCAAAGCCCATACGGTATACAACGTTGTCCAGACGGCATTCGAGCAGTTGCAGCAGGTTTTCACCGGTTGCACCTTTCTTGCCAGCAGCTTCTTTGTAGTAGCCGCTGAACTGACGCTCGAGAACGCCGTAGATACGACGGACCTTCTGCTTTTCACGCAGTTGGGTGCCGTAATCGGACTGGCGACCGCGGCGTTGGCCGTGGATACCAGGTGCTGCTTCAATGTTGCACTTCGATTCGATCGCGCGCACGCCGCTCTTCAGGAAGAGATCGGTGCCTTCGCGACGAGCGAGTTTGCATTTTGGACCAATGTAACGAGCCATTCTTTACAATCTCCTGGATTACACGCGGCGCTTCTTCGGCGGACGGCACCCGTTGTGCGGGATTGGCGTCACGTCGGTGATGCTGGCGATCTTATAGCCACAGCCGTTCAAAGCACGGACAGCAGACTCACGACCTGGACCTGGACCCTTGACGTTAACGTCGAGGTTTTTCAGGCCATATTCCAGCGCAGCTTGACCAGCACGTTCAGCAGCTACTTGAGCAGCAAACGGGGTGGACTTGCGGGAACCGCGGAAACCCGAACCACCGGAGGTAGCCCAAGAAAGCGCGTTACCTTGACGGTCGGTGATGGTCACGATGGTGTTGTTAAAAGATGCATGGATGTGGGCGATGCCATCAACCACTGTCTTTTTAACTTTTTTACGAGGACGAGCAGCAGGTTTTGCCATGATAATTTTCCTGTCGATTCGCTGGGGCGATTACTTGCGGATCGGCTTACGCGGACCTTTACGGGTACGCGCGTTAGTCTTGGTACGCTGACCGCGTACTGGAAGACCACGACGATGACGCAGACCGCGATAGCAACCGAGGTCCATCAAACGCTTGATTTTCATGTTGATTTCGCGACGCAGGTCACCTTCAGTGGTGAACTTCGCCACTTCGCCACGCAGCAATTCAATCTGCTCGTCGCTCAGATCCTTGATCTTAGCGGCTGGGTTTACCCCAGCAACCGCGCAAATCTTCTGCGCAGTAGTGCGACCAACACCATAGATGTAGGTCAGCGAGATAACAGTGTGCTTGTTATCTGGAATGTTAACGCCTGCAATACGGGCCATTCAGTGGGACTCCAATTGACAGCTACCTACGCCCCGGAAGCCAAGAAATAGGGCGCGAGATAATATCGCTGTAATAACAAATAATCAACCCGGCAGCGCACTAGCTGCCGGGCTTCAAGCGGATCACACTCAGCCTTGGCGCTGTTTGTGACGCGGTTCCGCGCTGCAAATTACTCGAACAACACCTTCGCGGCGAATAATCTTGCAGTTACGGCACAGCTTTTTCACCGATGCACGAACTTTCATCACCAACTCCTCGAACCTTATGGGTACTCAGCGCAACATGCCGCTGCCGTAACCCTTCAGGTTGGCTTTCTTCATCAGGGATTCGTACTGGTGCGAAACGAGGTGCGATTGTACTTGGGACATGAAGTCCATCACAACCACGACCACGATCAGCAACGAGGTCCCGCCAAGGTAGAACGGAACGTTTGCTGCAACCACCAGGAACTGGGGCAACAAGCACACGGCCGTCATATATAGAGCACCGAACAGGGTCAAACGAGTCAGAACGCCATCAATGTAGCGTGCAGACTGCTCACCTGGACGAATACCCGGAATAAAGGCACCGGACTTCTTCAGGTTTTCCGCTACGTCTTTCGGATTGAACATCAACGCCGTATAGAAGAAGCAGAAGAAAATAATCCCTGCACTAAACAGCAGAATATTCAACGGCTGACCAGGAGCGATCGACTGAGAGAGGTCCTGCAGCCAGCCCATATTTTCAGACTGACCAAACCAGGTACCCAACGAAGCCGGAAACAGCAAAATGCTGCTCGCGAAAATTGCCGGAATAACACCGGCCATATTCACTTTCAGCGGCAAGTGGCTGGTCTGCGCAGCAAAAACCTTACGGCCCTGCTGACGCTTGGCGTAGTGAACAGCAATACGACGCTGGCCACGCTCAATGAACACCACAAAACCGATAATCGCTACTGCCAGCAAACCGATGGCAACCAGGGCAAAGATATTGATATCACCCTGACGCGCAGACTCGAAAGACTGCCCGATTGCTCTCGGAAGACCGGCGACGATACCTGCGAAAATCAACATCGAGATACCGTTACCAACACCACGCTCAGTAATCTGCTCACCCAGCCACATCATGAACATCGCACCAGCCACAAAAGTGGATACCGCGACGAAATGGAAGCCAAAGTCACCAGTGAACGCAACACCCTGCCCCGCCAAGCCAACGGACATGCCGATAGCTTGAACCAGGGCGAGGATGACAGTGCCGTAGCGGGTGTACTGGCTAATCTTGCGACGGCCAGCTTCACCTTCCTTCTTCAACTGCTCCAGCTGCGGGCTGACGGCGGTCATCAGTTGCATGATGATCGATGCCGAGATGTACGGCATGATCCCCAGTGCAAAAATGCTCATCCGTTCCAGCGCGCCGCCAGAAAACATGTTGAACAAGCTAAGAATGGTCCCCTCATTCTGTCGAAACAGGTCTGCGAGTCGGTCCGGGTTGATACCTGGAACCGGGATGTGTGCGCCTATTCGGTAGACGATAATCGCCAGGAACAGAAAACGCAGACGAGCCCAAAGTTCAGACATACCGCCTTTGCCGAGCGCTGAGAGAGCACCTTGCTTAGCCATTTATTCCTCGAACTTGCCGCCAGCTGCTTCGATAGCCGAACGCGCACCTTTGGTGGCGCCGATTCCCTTGCCGATAGTGACAGCGCGAGTCACTTCACCGGACAGCATGATTTTCACACGCTGTACGTTGACGTTGATCACGTTGGCATCTTTCAGGGTCTGCACAGTAACGATGTCGCCTTCCACTTTAGCCAGCTCGGACAGACGCACTTCTGCGCGGTCCATGGCCTTCAGGGAAACGAAACCGAACTTAGGCAGGCGACGATGCAGCGGCTGTTGACCGCCTTCAAAGCCTGGAGCAATGGTGCCACCGGAGCGGGAGGTTTGACCTTTGTGGCCACGGCCACCAGTCTTACCCAAACCGCTACCGATACCACGGCCCGGACGATGCTTTTCGCGACGGGAACCCGGCGCTGGACTCAGATCATTGAGTTTCATCGATTAACCCTCGACACGCAGCATGTAGTAAGCCTTGTTGATCATCCCGCGATTCTCGGGAGTATCCTGGACTTCTACAGTGTGACCGATGCGACGCAGACCCAAACCCTTAACGCACAATTTGTGGTTAGGGATGCGGCCGGTCATGCTTTTGATCAGCGTTACTTTAACGGTAGCCATGATCAGAAGATCTCCTTGACGCTTTTGCCACGCTTGGCGGCAATGGATTCAGGAGATTGCATAGCTTTCAAACCTTTGAAAGTGGCGTGAACCACGTTTACCGGGTTAGTCGAGCCATAGCACTTGGCCAGAACGTTCTGAACACCAGCAACCTCGAGGACAGCACGCATAGCGCCGCCAGCGATGATACCGGTACCTTCAGAAGCAGGCTGCATGTACACCTTCGAAGCGCCGTGAGCGGACTTCATTGCGTACTGCAGCGTGGTGCCGTTCAGATCAACTTGGATCATGTTGCGACGAGCAGCTTCCATTGCCTTCTGGATCGCAGCAGGCACTTCACGTGACTTGCCACGGCCGAAGCCAACGCGCCCTTTACCATCACCAACCACGGTCAACGCGGTGAAAGTGAAGATACGGCCGCCTTTAACGGTTTTGGCTACGCGGTTAACTTGAACCAGCTTCTCAATGTAGCCTTCGTCGCGCTTTTGGTCGTTATTTGACATAACTTAGAACTCCAGCCCAGCTTCACGAGCAGCATCAGCCAGCGCTTTAACGCGGCCGTGGTACTTGAAGCCAGAGCGGTCGAAAGCCACTTGCGAGACGCCGGCGGCCTTAGCACGCGTAGCGACCAGCTGGCCAACCTTTGTGGCCGCGTCGATGTTGCCAGTGGCACCATCACGCAGTTCTTTATCCAAAGTCGAGGCGCTGGCCAAGACTTTGTTGCCGTCGGCCGAGATGACCTGGGCGTAGATGTGCTGCGACGAGCGGAACACGCAGAGACGCACGACTTCGAGTTCGTGCATTTTCAGGCGTGCTTTGCGAGCGCGACGCAGTCGAGTAACTTTTTTGTCGGTCATTTGCTATGCCCTACTTCTTCTTGGCTTCTTTACGACGGACGACTTCGTCCGCGTAGCGCACACCTTTGCCTTTGTACGGCTCTGGTGGACGGAAGTCGCGGATCTCAGCAGCCACTTGACCTACCAGTTGCTTATCGATGCCCTTGATCAGGATATCGGTCTGGCTAGGAGTCTCAGCGGTGATGCCTTCCGGCAGTTCGTAATCCACTGGGTGCGAGAAGCCAAGGGCCAGGTTCAAAACCGTGCCTTTTGCTTGCGCTTTGTAACCAACACCGACCAGCTGGAGCTTACGCTCGAAGCCTTGGCTTACGCCTTGGACCATGTTGTTTACCAACGCACGCGTGGTACCAGCCATTGCGCGAGTTTGTTGATCGCCATTGCGAGCAGCGAAACGCAGCTCACCAGCTTCTTCAACGATCTCAACGGACGAATGGATATTCAGTTCAAGAGTGCCCTTGGCACCCTTCACCGAAAGCTGTTGGCCTGCGAATTTGACTTCGACACCGGCTGGCAGCTTAACGGGGTTCTTAGCGACGCGAGACATGCTTATCCCCCCTTAGAACACAGTGCAAAGAACTTCGCCGCCGACACCGGCAGCGCGCGCAGCACGATCCGTCATCACACCTTTGTTGGTGGAGACGATAGACACGCCCAGACCGCCACGAACTTTCGGCAGATCTTCAGCGGACTTGTACTGACGCAGGCCTGGACGGCTAACGCGCTTCACTTCCTCGATGACCGAACGGCCTTCGAAGTACTTCAGCTCGATGGACAGCAGTGGTTTGATTTCGCTGCTGATCTGATAACCCGCAATGTAGCCTTCGTCTTTCAGGACTTTGGCAACAGCAACCTTCAACTTGGAAGATGGCATGCTTACGACGGACTTTTCAGCCATCTGGGCATTACGGATACGAGTTAGCATGTCCGCTAACGGGTCCTGCATACTCATGGGCTAGACGCTCCTAATACAAAAAAATTAGCCTTGCGGCTACATATGTCGCTGAGAATCTCCGGGTAAAAAAACACGGGCTCAGGCGAGCCGCGTATTTTAGACACACTCCGGAAATGAAACAAGCCCCAAAAGGGGCTTGTTCCAGATTCAGGGTCACCGGCGGTCAGTATCTTTCGATTCAGACCACCTGGACGCTGAAAGTACTTACCAGCTGGCTTTAACCAGACCTGGTACGTCACCACGCATTGCCGCTTCACGCAGTTTGTTACGGCCGAGGCCGAACTTGCGGTAAACGCCGTGTGGACGACCGGTCAGGCGGCAGCGGTTACGCATGCGCGAAGCGCTTGCGTCACGTGGCTGCTTCTGCAGGGCAACTGTAGCTTCCCAACGCGCTTCTGGACTTGCGTTCAGATCAACGATGATTGCTTTCAGTGCTGCACGCTTCTTGGCGTACTTGGCAACCGTGAGCTGACGCTTCAGCTCGCGGTTTTTCATGCTCATCTTGGCCATGGTCCTACTCCAATCAGTTGCGGAACGGGAATTTGAAAGCACGCAACAGGGCGCGACCTTCATCATCGTTCTTGGCAGTGGTGGTCAGGGTGATGTCCAGACCGCGGAGAGCATCGATCTTGTCGTAGTCGATTTCCGGGAAGATGATCTGCTCTTTCACGCCCATGCTGTAGTTACCACGACCATCGAAGGACTTGGCATTCAGGCCGCGGAAGTCGCGAACCCGAGGCAGGGAGATCGACAGCAGACGATCCAGGAATTCGTACATACGCTCACGGCGCAGAGTCACTTTGACGCCGATCGGCCAACCTTCACGGACTTTAAAGCCAGCGATGGATTTCCGAGCGTAAGTCACAACGACTTTTTGACCGGTGATCTTTTCCAGGTCAGCAACAGCGTGCTCGATGACTTTTTTGTCGCCGATCGCTTCGCCCAGACCCATGTTCAGGGTGATTTTGGTAACGCGCGGAACTTCCATCACGTTCCCGAGCTTAAGTTCTTCCTTAAGCTTGGGGGCGATTTCCTTCCGGTAAATCTCTTGTAGTCGTGCCATGGTCTTATCTACCTAGCAGTGTTCAAGCATCAACCGCTTTTTGGGTCGACTTGAAGACACGAATTTTCTTACCGTCTTCTACTTTGAAACCAACGCGGTCAGCCTTGTTGGTTTCGCCATTGAAGATGGCGACGTTAGAAGCGTGCAGTGGCGCTTCTTTCTCGACGATACCGCCTTGTACGCCCGACATCGGGTTAGGCTTGGTATGACGCTTGACCAGGTTCAGACCACCAACAACCAGACGGTCGTCAGCGAGAACCTTCAGCACCTTACCGCGCTTACCTTTGTCTTTGCCGGCGATCACGATGATCTCGTCGTCACGACGAATCTTTTGCATGTCGGATCTCCTTACAGCACTTCTGGGGCGAGCGAGACGATCTTCATGAACTTCTCAGTACGAAGTTCACGGGTCACTGGCCCAAAGATACGGGTGCCGATCGGCTCTTGCTTGTTGTTCAGAAGAACAGCAGCGTTGCCATCAAAGCGGATAATGGAGCCATCTGCACGGCGTACGCCGTGACGAGTGCGGACTACAACAGCAGTCATCACCTGGCCTTTTTTCACCTTACCGCGAGGAATTGCTTCCTTCACGGTAACTTTGATGATGTCACCGATACCAGCGTAACGACGATGGGAGCCACCCAGCACCTTGATGCACATAACACGGCGAGCGCCGCTGTTATCGGCCACATCGAGCATGGATTGAGTCTGAATCATATAATTTCTCCGACCCCTAGTCCTTAGACTTCCACAGCGCGTTCGAGAACATCAACCAGTGCCCAAGACTTAGTCTTGGCCAGCGGACGAGTTTCACGAATAGTGACTTTGTCGCCGATGTGGCACTGGTTGGTTTCGTCGTGCGCGTGCAGCTTAGTCGAACGCTTAACATATTTACCGTAGATCGGGTGCTTAACGCGACGCTCGATCAAAACGGTGATGGTTTTGTCCATCTTGTCGCTGACAACACGGCCAGTCAGCGTACGGACAGTCTTTTCGGCTTCAGCCATGATCACTTACCTGCCTGCTGGTTGAGCACAGTCTTCACGCGAGCAATGTCACGCTTAACTTGCGAGAGCAGATGAGACTGCCCCAACTGGCCAGTTGCTTTCTGCATACGCAGATTGAACTGGTCGCGCAGCAGGCCGAGCAGTTGCTCGTTCAGCTGCTGTGCGGATTTTTCACGAAGTTCATTCGCTTTCATCACATCACCGTCCGTTTAACAAAGGCGGTGGCGAGCGGCAGCTTTGCAGCAGCCAGGGCAAAAGCCTCACGCGCCAGCTCTTCAGTTACACCCTCGATTTCATACAGGACTTTGCCTGGCTGAATCTGGGCTACCCAGTATTCCACGTTACCCTTACCTTTACCCATCCGAACCTCGAGAGGTTTTTTGGAGATCGGCTTGTCCGGGAATACACGGATCCAGATCTTGCCGCCACGTTTTACGTGACGGGTCAGTGCACGACGCGCTGACTCGATCTGACGAGCGGTGAGACGACCACGAGCTACAGACTTCAGCGCGAACTCGCCGAAGCTGACTTTGCTACCGCGCTGAGCCAGACCACGGTTGTGGCCTGTCATCTGCTTGCGGAACTTCGTACGCTTTGGTTGCAACATTTGGCGTACCCCTTACTTAGCAGCTTTTTTACGAGGCGCTGGTGCTTGTGGTTTCAGTTCTTCTTGGCGACCACCAATTACTTCGCCTTTGAAGATCCAAACCTTTACACCGATCACACCGTAAGTGGTGTGAGCTTCGTAGTTGGCATAGTCGATGTCGGCACGCAGGGTGTGCAGTGGCACACGACCTTCGCGATACCATTCAGTACGTGCGATTTCAGCACCGCCGAGACGACCGCTCACTTGGATTTTGATGCCTTTGGCACCAATGCGCATGGCGTTCTGTACGGCGCGCTTCATAGCGCGACGGAACATTACGCGACGCTCCAGCTGCTGAGCTACGCTCTGCGCAACCAGCATACCGTCGAGCTCCGGCTTGCGGATCTCTTCGATATTGATGTGCACAGGCACACCCATTTGCTTGGTCAGGTCCTGACGCAGTTTCTCAACATCTTCACCTTTCTTCCCGATAACGATACCTGGACGAGCGGTGTGGATGGTGATACGTGCAGTTTGCGCCGGACGATGGATATCGATACGGCTTACGGACGCGCTTTTTAGTTTGTCTTGGAGATACTCACGCACCTTCAGATCAGCGAACAAATAGTCCGCATAAGTCCGACCGTCTGCGTACC
Organism: Pseudomonas sp. B14(2022); assembly: GCF_012030485.1. Classification (NCBI taxonomy): domain Bacteria; kingdom Pseudomonadati; phylum Pseudomonadota; class Gammaproteobacteria; order Pseudomonadales; family Pseudomonadaceae; genus Pseudomonas; species Pseudomonas sp. B14(2022). The sequence continues at coordinate 23,149 of NZ_JAAUVM010000024.1, read as the reverse complement.
AGACGGAGGTGTGCTCCTTGACGATTCCCAGGCGAATGCCAATGGGATGTACTTTCTGACCCATCTCTTCGACTCCGTTACTTGTCAGCAACCTTGACAGTGATATGGCAAGACCGCTTGACGATGCGATCAGCACGGCCTTTGGCACGCGGCATGATGCGCTTCAGCGAACGCCCTTCGTTGACGAAAACGGTGCTGACCTTCAGGTCATCAACGTCTGCGCCTTCGTTATGCTCGGCGTTGGCTACGGCCGACTCCAGCACTTTCTTCATGATCTCGGCGGCTTTCTTACTGCTGAAAGCCAACAGGTTGAGCGCTTCGCCCACCTTCTTCCCGCGGATCTGGTCGGCGACCAAGCGGGCTTTCTGGGCGGAGATTCGAGCGCCCGACAACTTAGCGGCTACTTCCATTTCCTTACCCCTTAACGCTTGGCTTTCTTGTCTGCCACGTGCCCACGATAAGTGCGGGTACCGGCAAACTCGCCTAGTTTGTGGCCGACCATGTCTTCGTTAACGAGAACTGGGACGTGCAGACGACCGTTGTGTACAGCGATGGTCAGACCGACCATTTGTGGCAGGATCATCGAACGACGCGACCAGGTCTTAACTGGTTTGCGATCATTCTTTTCCGCCGCCACTTCGATCTTCTTCAGTAGGTGAAGATCAATAAAAGGACCTTTTTTCAGAGAACGTGGCACTGTCGTATCCCTCTATTTACTTGCGACGACGGACGATCATTTTGTCGGTACGCTTATTACCACGAGTCTTCGCGCCCTTAGTCGGGAAGCCCCATGGCGATACCGGATGACGACCACCAGAGGTACGACCTTCACCACCACCGTGTGGGTGGTCAACCGGGTTCATGGCAACACCACGAACGGTTGGGCGAACGCCACGCCAGCGTTTGGCACCAGCTTTACCCAGCGAACGCAGGCTGTGCTCGGAGTTCGAGACTTCACCCAGGGTCGCGCGGCATTCAGCCAGCACTTTACGCATCTCACCAGAACGCAGACGCAGGGTCACGTAGACACCTTCACGAGCGATCAGCTGAGCCGAAGCACCAGCGGAACGAGCGATTTGCGCGCCTTTACCTGGCTTCAATTCGATGCCGTGTACGGTGCTACCAACTGGAATGTTACGCAGTTGCAGAGCGTTGCCCGGCTTGATCGGCGCCAAGGCACCTGCGATCAGCTGGTCGCCAGCACTCACGCCTTTAGGCGCGATGATGTAGCGACGCTCGCCATCTGCGTACAGCAGCAGAGCGATGTGAGCAGTACGGTTTGGATCGTATTCGATACGCTCGACAGTGGCAGCGATGCCATCTTTGTCGTTGCGACGGAAATCGACCAGACGATAATGCTGCTTATGGCCACCACCAATATGACGAGTGGTAATACGACCATTGTTGTTACGACCACCAGTCTTCGATTTCTTCTCGAGCAGCGGTGCGTGAGGAGCGCCTTTATGCAGCTCCTGGTTGACCACCTTGACCACAAAACGGCGGCCAGGGGAAGTCGGTTTGCATTTAACGATTGCCATGATGCACCCCTTCCTTACTCAGCACTGCTGCTGAAATCGAGATCTTGGCCTGGCTGAAGGGAGATAACTGCCTTCTTCCAGTCATTACGCTTGCCCAGACCGCGAGCAGTGCGCTTGCTCTTACCCAGAACATTCAAGGTAGTAACACGCTCAACTTTCACGCTGAACAGGCTTTCGACGGCCTTCTTGATTTCCAGCTTGGTTGCGTCAGTTGCAACCTTGAAAACGAACTGGCCTTTCTTGTCAGCCAGAACCGTAGCCTTTTCGGAAACGTGCGGGCCAAGCAGAACTTTAAATACGCGTTCCTGGTTCATCCCAGCAGCTCCTCGAATTTCTTCACGGCCGACACGGTGATCAACACCTTGTCGTATGCGATCAGACTAACTGGATCGGAACCCTGCACGTCACGTACATCAACGTGTGGCAGGTTACGAGCAGCCAGGTACAGGTTCTGATCAACAGCTTCAGACACGATCAAAACGTCGGTCAGGCTCATGTTGTTCAGTTTGCCCAGCAGATCTTTGGTTTTTGGACTTTCAACAGCGAAGTCCTGAACCACGACCAGGCGATCAGTACGCACGAGTTCAGCAAGGATGGAGCGCAGTGCTGCGCGATACATCTTCTTGTTGAGCTTCTGAGAGTGATCCTGCGGACGAGCTGCGAAAGTGGTACCGCCGCCGCGCCAGATTGGGCTACGGATAGTACCGGCACGAGCACGGCCAGTACCTTTCTGACGCCACGGGCGCTTACCGCCACCACGAACGTCGGAACGGGTCTTTTGCTGCTTGCTACCTTGACGGCCGCCGGCCATGTAGGCCACGACTGCTTGGTGAACCAGCGTCTCGTTGAATTCGCCGCCAAATGTCAGTTCGGAAACTTCGATCGCTTGAGCGTCATTTACATTTAATTGCATGTCAGCTTCCCCTTAACCGCGAGCCTTGGCCGCTGGACGTACAACCAGGTTGCCGCCAGTAGCGCCAGGAACAGCACCCTTGACCAACAACAGATTGCGTTCAGCGTCGACGCGCACTACTTCGAGGGACTGCACGGTCACGCGCTCAGCGCCCATATGACCGGACATTTTTTTGCCCTTGAATACACGACCAGGAGTCTGGCACTGGCCAATAGAGCCCGGGACGCGGTGGGAGACGGAGTTACCGTGAGTGTTGTCTTGACCACGGAAATTCCAACGCTTGATCGTACCCTGGAAGCCTTTACCCTTGGACTGACCGGTTACATCAACCAGTTGACCAGCGGCGAAGATTTCAGCGTTGATCAGATCGCCAGCCTGGTAGTCGCCTTCTTCAAGACGGAACTCCATGACAGTACGACCAGCTGCAACGTTTGCTTTAGCGAAGTGGCCTGCTTGAGCAGCAGTCACACGCGAAGCACGACGCTCGCCGACAGTGACTTGCACTGCACGATAGCCATCGGTTTCTTCAGTTTTGAACTGGGTGACGCGATTCGGCTCGATCTCAATGACCGTAACCGGAATGGAGACACCTTCTTCGGTGAAAATACGGGTCATACCGCATTTACGACCGACTACACCAATAGTCATGTTGTAAACCTCATGAGTGTACGGGGCTTTCACCCGCTATGGCCGCCCATTTCAGAGCGTTACACGACTAAGACCCAAGTCTTAGCCGAGGCTGATCTGTACTTCCACACCGGCCGCCAGATCAAGCTTCATAAGTGCATCAACGGTTTTATCCGTTGGCTGGACGATGTCCAGTACGCGCTTATGAGTACGGATCTCGTACTGGTCACGCGCGTCTTTGTTGACGTGCGGGGAGACCAGAACGGTGAACCGCTCTTTACGGGTAGGCAGTGGAATTGGACCACGCACTTGAGCACCAGTACGTTTCGCGGTTTCCACGATTTCCTGGGTGGATTGGTCGATCAGGCGATGATCAAAAGCCTTCAACCTGATACGGATTTGCTGATTTTGCATTGGATTTCAGACTCCGGCTGCTATTCCCAGCGAGCGCAATACGCCCGTTAAAAGGAGGCGCAATTCTATAGACGCCCTAGATAGGTGTCAACCCAATAAAAAAGCCCCCGCTGAGCGGGGGCTTTTCAAAGCATCGAAGCTATCTCAAAAGAGACGCTTACTCGATGATTTTAGCTACAACACCAGCACCAACGGTACGGCCGCCTTCACGGATAGCGAAGCGCAGACCGTCTTCCATTGCGATGGTCTTGATCAGGGTAACTTCCATTTGGATGTTATCGCCTGGCATTACCATTTCAACGCCTTCTGGCAGCTGGCAGTTACCAGTCACGTCAGTAGTACGGAAGTAGAACTGTGGACGGTAGCCTTTGAAGAACGGAGTGTGACGACCGCCTTCTTCCTTGCTCAGAACGTAAACTTCTGCGGTGAACTTGGTGTGCGGCTTAACCGAACCCGGCTTAACCAGAACCTGGCCACGCTCAACGTCGTCACGCTTGGTACCACGCAGCAGAACGCCGCAGTTCTCGCCAGCACGACCTTCGTCGAGCAGCTTGCGGAACATTTCAACACCAGTGCAGACGGTGTTGGTGGTGTCACGCAGACCAACGATTTCCAGTGCATCTTGAACGCGAACGATACCGCGCTCGATACGACCAGTAACAACAGTACCACGACCGGAGATCGAGAATACGTCTTCGATTGGCATCAGGAACGGCTTGTCGGTCAGACGAACTGGTTCTGGGATGTAGCTGTCCAGAGTTTCAACCAGTTTACGAACGGCAGTGGTGCCCATTTCGTTATCGTCTTTGCCTTCCAGCGCCATACGAGCAGAACCGATGATGATCGGAGTGTCGTCACCTGGGAAGTCGTAAGTGCTCAGCAGATCGCGCACTTCCATCTCAACCAGTTCCAGCAGCTCAGCGTCGTCTACCAGGTCAGCCTTGTTCAGGAAAACCACGATGTACGGAACGCCTACCTGACGGGACAGCAGGATGTGCTCACGGGTTTGCGGCATCGGACCATCAGCGGCCGAGCAAACCAGGATCGCGCCGTCCATCTGAGCAGCACCGGTGATCATGTTCTTCACATAGTCAGCGTGACCTGGGCAGTCAACGTGAGCGTAGTGACGGATCTTCGAGTTGTACTCGACGTGCGCGGTGTTGATGGTGATACCACGAGCTTTTTCTTCTGGAGCGCTGTCGATTTTATCGAAATCAACGACTGCAGAACCGAAAACCTCGGAGCAGACGCGAGTCAGAGCTGCGGTCAGAGTGGTTTTACCGTGGTCAACGTGACCGATAGTGCCAACGTTGACGTGCGGTAGGGAACGATCAAATTTTTCTTTAGCCACGACAATTAACTCCTTGCCTAAAGGACTGAATCAGCCTTGTTTTTTGGATACAGTTTCAGCGATGTGCGCCGGAGCTGTGTTGTATTTTTTGAATTCCATAGAGTAGCTTGCGCGACCCTGGGACATGGAGCGAACGTCGGTCGCATAACCGAACATCTCACCCAACGGAACCTCGGCGCGAATCACTTTGCCGGAAACCGTGTCTTCCATACCCAAGATCATGCCGCGACGACGGTTAAGGTCGCCCATGACATCACCCATATAGTCTTCAGGTGTAACAACTTCTACCGCCATGATTGGCTCAAGCAACTCACCACCGCCCTTCTGGGCCAGTTGCTTGGTTGCCATGGAAGCAGCCACCTTAAACGCCATCTCGTTGGAGTCGACGTCGTGGTAAGAACCGTCAAAAACGGTTGCTTTCAGGCCGATCAGCGGATAGCCGGCAACAACACCGTTCTTCATCTGCTCTTCGATACCCTTCTGGATAGCAGGGATGTATTCCTTAGGAACAACACCACCTACTACTTCGTTCACGAATTGCAGACCTTCCTGACCTTCGTCAGCAGGGGCAAAACGGATCCAGCAGTGACCGAACTGACCACGACCGCCGGACTGACGAACGAACTTGCCTTCGATTTCACAGTTCTTCGTGATGCGCTCACGATAGGAAACCTGAGGCTTACCGATGTTGGCTTCGACGTTGAACTCACGGCGCATCCGGTCAACCAGGATGTCCAGGTGCAACTCGCCCATGCCAGAGATGATCGTTTGACCAGTCTCTTCATCAGTTTTGACGCGGAAAGATGGATCTTCCTGAGCAAGCTTGCCCAGAGCGATACCCATTTTTTCCTGGTCATCCTTGGTCTTAGGCTCAACGGCAACCGAAATAACCGGCTCCGGGAAGTCCATGCGAACCAGGATGATTGGCTTGGCAGCGTCGCACAAAGTCTCACCCGTGGTGACGTCCTTCATGCCGATCAAGGCCGCGATGTCACCAGCGCGCACTTCCTTGATCTCTTCACGGGCGTTTGCGTGCATTTGCACCATACGACCCACACGCTCTTTCTTGCCTTTGACCGAGTTGATCACGCCGTCGCCGGAGGCCAACACGCCCGAGTAAACGCGGACGAAGGTCAGAGTACCCACGAATGGGTCAGTAGCGATCTTAAACGCCAGAGCCGAGAACGGCTCGCTGTCGTCGGCATGACGCTCCATCTCTTCTTCCTCGTTATCAGGGTTGGTACCCTTGATAGCAGGAATGTCGGTTGGAGCAGGCAAGTAGTCGATCACGGCGTCGAGAACCAGGGGAACACCCTTGTTCTTGAAGGAAGAACCGCAAACAGCCAAGACGATCTCACCAGCGATAGTACGCTGACGCAGAGCGGCCTTGATTTCCGCGTTGGTGAGCTCTTCACCTTCGAGGTACTTGTTCATCAGCTCTTCGCTGGCTTCGGCGGCAGCCTCAACCATGTTGTTGCGCCACTCGTCAGCCAGTTCCTGCAACTCTGCAGGGATAGGCTTGCGAACAGGAACCATACCTTTGTCAGCGTCATTCCAGTAGACCGCTTCCATGTTGACCAGATCGATCTGACCCTGGAAGTTGTCTTCGGAACCGATAGCCAATTGGATTGGCACCGGAGTATGACCCAGACGCTGCTTGATCTGACCGATCACGCGCAGGAAGTTGGCACCAGCACGGTCCATCTTGTTTACGTAAACAAGACGTGGAACGCCGTACTTGTTGGCTTGACGCCATACGGTTTCCGACTGAGGCTCGACGCCCGAGGTACCGCAGAACACAACGACAGCGCCGTCGAGTACGCGCAGGGAACGCTCAACTTCAATAGTGAAGTCTACGTGGCCTGGGGTATCGATAACGTTGAAGCGGTGCTCATCTTTGTACTGCTTCTCGGAACCTTTCCAGAAGGCGGTAATAGCAGCAGAAGTAATGGTAATACCACGCTCCTGCTCCTGAACCATCCAGTCTGTGGTCGCGGCGCCGTCATGCACCTCGCCCATTTTGTGACTTTTGCCGGTGTAAAACAGTACGCGCTCAGTGGTGGTGGTTTTACCAGCATCCACGTGAGCAACGATACCGATGTTACGGTAGCGGCTAATCGGAGTAGTACGAGCCATAAAGCCCTCGCAAAATTAGTGAAGCTAAGATTAGAAGCGGTAGTGCGAGAAAGCTTTGTTAGCTTCAGCCATACGGTGCACGTCTTCACGCTTCTTAACAGCAGCACCTTTACCTTCAGCAGCGTCCAACAGTTCGCCGGCCAAACGCAGAGCCATAGACTTCTCGCCGCGCTTACGGGCGAAGTCTACCAACCAGCGCATTGCCAGAGCGTTACGACGGGACGGACGAACTTCGACCGGAACCTGGTAAGTAGCACCGCCTACACGGCGCGACTTCACTTCGACCAGCGGAGCGATGGCGTCGAGAGCTTTCTCGAAGATTTCCAGGGGGTCGCTGTTCTTGCGTTCTTTAACCTTTTCCAGCGCGCCATAAACGATACGCTCGGCAACGGCTTTCTTGCCGCTTTCCATCACGTGGTTCATGAACTTGGCCAGAATTTGGCTTCCGTATTTTGGATCGTCAAGCACTTCGCGCTTGGCTGCTACGCGTCTTCTTGGCATGGATAAGCCCTCAAACGGTCTTCAGGTTCGCTCGGAATCGGTGCCCTTTCGGGACGCCTCCGACCTTACTCTTATCGACTCAGAAAATAAGATGATTCAGTTTTACAAAAAGCCGCTACTACTTAGGCTTCTTGGTACCGTACTTCGAACGACCCTGGTTACGACCTTTAACGCCGGAAGTATCCAAGGAGCCGCGTACGGTGTGATAACGAACACCTGGCAAGTCTTTTACACGACCGCCGCGGATCAGTACCACGCTGTGCTCTTGCAGGTTGTGGCCTTCACCACCGATGTACGAGGAAACCTCGAAACCGTTGGTCAGGCGCACACGGCATACTTTACGCAGTGCCGAGTTAGGTTTTTTCGGCGTAGTGGTATACACACGAGTGCATACGCCACGACGTTGCGGGCAGTTCTGCAGCGCAGGCACGTCGGATTTCTCGACGATACGCTTACGCGGCTGACGTACCAGCTGGTTGATAGTTGCCATCTACTAGCTCCACTGTTGTCTTGCGACGCTATTGTCTTGCAAGAAAAGCAAAATGGCAGGAACGAATTCCCGCCAAATTTAGGGGTACAAGAGTCTAAAGAGGATCTTGCCCCCAGTCAAGGCAAGGCCCCGACCTCCCCTCTCGTCGAACCCGGGCAAAATTGCCTTGATCCGACGAATGGGGCTGCCAGGGCCCAGACTTATTTATCGCAGAACTCAGTTACCGCTTGAGTTCAGCGCTTCGGTCAGTGCAGCTTCCACTTCACTGGCGCTTACGCGCAACGGCTTGTCAGCATCACGGCGACGCTTACGCTCGCTGTGGTAAGCCAAACCGGTACCAGCCGGGATCAGACGACCCACGACCACGTTCTCTTTCAGGCCGCGCAGGTAATCGCGCTTGCCGGTTACCGCTGCTTCGGTCAGTACGCGAGTGGTCTCCTGGAAGGAGGCCGCCGAGATGAACGACTCAGTGGACAACGACGCCTTGGTAATACCCAGCAATACGCGAGTGAACTTGGAAACGAATTTCTCGTCGCCAGCCAGACGCTCGTTTTCCACCAGCACGTGAGTCAGTTCCATCTGGTCGCCCTTGATGAAACTGGAATCGCCGGATTCAGCGATCTCAACTTTACGCAGCATCTGACGCAGGATGGTCTCGATGTGCTTATCGTTGATCTTCACGCCTTGCAGGCGGTAAACGTCCTGGATCTCGTTAACGATGTACTTGGCCAGCGCACTCACACCCAGCAGACGCAGGATGTCGTGTGGATCGCTCGGGCCGTCGGAGATAACTTCGCCGCGGTTTACCTGTTCGCCTTCGAACACGTTCAGGTGACGCCACTTTGGAATCAGCTCTTCGTACGGATCGGTACCGTCGTTCGGGGTAATGACCAGACGGCGCTTGCCCTTGGTTTCTTTACCGAACGCGATGGTGCCGCTGACTTCTGCCAGAATCGACGCTTCTTTCGGACGACGCGCTTCGAACAAGTCAGCAACACGCGGCAAACCACCGGTGATGTCACGGGTCTTCGAAGTTTCTTGCGGGATACGCGCGATAACATCACCGATCGCGATCTTCGCACCGTCCGCTACACCGACCAGGGCGTTGGCTGGCAGGAAGTACTGAGCGATTACGTCAGTGCCTGGCAGCAACAGATCCTTGCCGTTGTCATCGACCATCTTCACGGCAGGACGGATGTCTTTACCGGCAGCTGGACGATCTTTCGCGTCGAGCACTTCAATGTTGGTCATACCGGTCAATTCGTCAGTCTGACGCTTGATCGTGATGCCTTCTTCCATGCCCACGTAGGTCACGGTACCTTTCATTTCGGTAACGATTGGGTGAGTGTGCGGATCCCACTTGGCCACGATTGCGCCAGCGTCGACCTTGTCACCCTCTTTAACCGAAATCACAGCACCGTACGGCAGCTTGTAGCGCTCACGCTCACGACCGTAGTCATCAGCGATTGCCAGCTCACCGGAACGGGACACAGCCACCAGGTGACCATCCACTCGCTCAACGTGCTTCAGGTTGTGCAGGCGGACAGTACCGCCATTCTTCACCTGAACGCTGTCGGCTGCGGAGGTCCGGCTTGCCGCACCACCAATGTGGAACGTACGCATGGTCAGCTGGGTACCCGGCTCACCGATGGACTGGGCAGCAATAACGCCGACCGCTTCACCGATGTTCACCTGGTGACCACGAGCCAAGTCACGGCCGTAGCACTTGGCGCAAATGCCGTAGCGGGTTTCGCAGCTGATAGGCGAGCGAACGATCACTTCGTCGATGCTGTTGAGCTCGATGAACTCGACCCACTTCTCGTCAACCAGTGTGCCGGCAGGAACGATAATTTCCTCGGTACCTGGCTTGAATACGTCACGGGCAATAACACGACCCAATACGCGCTCACCCAGTGGCTCTACAACGTCACCGCCTTCAATGTGCGGAGTCATCAGCAAGCCGTGTTCGGTGCCGCAATCGATCTCGGTTACAACCAGATCTTGCGCAACGTCTACCAGACGACGAGTCAAGTAACCGGAGTTAGCGGTTTTCAACGCGGTATCCGCCAGACCTTTACGAGCACCGTGAGTGGAGATGAAGTACTGGAGTACGCTCAACCCTTCACGGAAGTTCGCAGTAATCGGCGTTTCAATGATGGAACCGTCCGGCTTGGCCATCAGGCCACGCATACCGGCGAGCTGACGGATCTGCGCAGCAGAACCCCGTGCGCCCGAGTCGGCCATCATGTACATCGAGTTGAAAGACTCCTGGTCGACTTCGACGCCATGACGGTCGATGACTTTCTCTTTCGAGAGGTTGGCCATCATCGCCTTGGATACTTCGTCGTTGGCCTTGGACCAAAGGTCGATCACTTTGTTGTACTTCTCGCCCTGTGTTACCAGGCCCGAGGCGTACTGGCTTTCGATCTCTTTCACTTCATCAGTAGCAGCACTGATGATGCGGGCTTTTTCATCAGGGATAACGAAGTCGTTAACGCCAATGGAAACGCCGGAAATAGTCGAATAGGCAAAACCGGTGTACATCAACTGGTCCGCGAAGATCACGGTCTCTTTCAGACCAACCACGCGATAGCATTGGTTGATCAGCTTGGAGATTGCCTTTTTCTTCATCGGCAGGTTGACGACGTCGTACGACAGGCCTTTTGGCACAACCTGGTACAACAGCGCACGACCAACGGTGGTGTCGACAATACGAGTGCCGCTCACGCTGCCGCCGTCACGGTCGTTGACCGTTTCGTTGATGCGCACCTTGACCTTGGCGTGCAGTGCGGCTTCGCCGGCACGGAACACACGATCAACTTCCTGCAGGTCAGCGAACACACGACCTTCGCCTTTGGCGTTGATCGCCTCACGGGTCATGTAGTACAGACCCAATACAACGTCCTGCGACGGAACGATGATTGGCTCACCGTTGGCTGGCGACAGAATGTTGTTGGTCGACATCATCAACGCACGCGCTTCCAACTGGGCTTCCAGTGTCAGCGGTACGTGCACGGCCATTTGGTCGCCGTCGAAGTCGGCGTTGTACGCAGCACAGACCAGAGGGTGCAGCTGGATAGCCTTACCTTCGATCAGTACCGGTTCAAACGCCTGGATACCCAGACGGTGAAGGGTCGGTGCACGGTTGAGGAGAACCGGGTGTTCGCGAATCACTTCAGCGAGAACGTCCCAAACCTCTGGCAGCTCGCGCTCGACCATTTTCTTGGCCGCTTTGATGGTGGTCGCGAGACCGCGCATTTCCAGCTTGCCGAAGATGAATGGCTTGAACAGCTCAAGTGCCATCTTCTTAGGCAGACCGCACTGGTGCAGACGCAGGGTCGGGCCTACGGTAATTACCGAACGACCAGAGTAGTCAACACGCTTACCGAGCAAGTTCTGACGGAAACGACCTTGCTTACCCTTGATCATGTCAGCCAAGGATTTCAGAGGACGCTTGTTGGAACCGGTAATAGCGCGGCCACGACGACCGTTGTCGAGCAGGGCATCGACAGCTTCCTGCAACATACGCTTTTCGTTGCGCACGATGATGTCCGGTGCGGACAGATCGAGCAGGCGCTTCAAGCGGTTGTTACGGTTGATCACACGGCGGTACAGGTCGTTGAGGTCGGAGGTCGCGAAACGACCACCATCCAACGGTACCAGCGGACGCAGATCTGGCGGCAGAACCGGCAGAACGGTCAGCACCATCCACTCTGGCAGGTTGCCGGAACCCTGGAAGGCTTCCATCAACTTCAGACGCTTGGACAGCTTCTTGATCTTGGTTTCGGAGTTGGTTTGCGGAATTTCTTCGCGCAGACGGCCAATCTCGTGCTCCAGGTCGATAGCGTGCAGCAGTTCGCGGACAGCTTCGGCACCCATGCGGGCATCGAAATCATCACCGAACTCTTCCAACGCCTCGAAGTACTGCTCGTCGTTCAGCAGCTGACCTTTTTCAAGGGTGGTCATGCCTGGGTCGATAACGACATAGCTCTCGAAGTAGAGAACGCGTTCGATATCACGCAGGGTCATGTCCATCAGCAAGCCGATACGGGACGGCAACGATTTCAGGAACCAGATGTGGGCAACCGGCGAAGCCAGCTCGATGTGCGCCATGCGCTCACGACGAACCTTGGCGAGTGCAACTTCAACGCCACACTTCTCGCAGATAACACCACGGTGCTTCAAGCGCTTGTACTTACCGCACAGGCACTCGTAATCCTTTACCGGGCCAAATATCTTGGCGCAGAACAGGCCGTCACGCTCAGGTTTGAACGTACGGTAGTTGATGGTTTCCGGCTTTTTAACTTCACCGAACGACCACGAACGGATCATCTCAGGCGATGCCAATCCAATGCGGATGGCGTCGAACTCTTCGACTTGACCCTGGTTTTTCAGCAAATTCAGTAGGTCTTTCAAGGCCTTTCCTCCTGGCGGAGCAGAGAGCGGGCCAAACAGCCCCGCTCTCGATTCGCGTCACGTGTTATTCGGTTTCCAGATCGATATCGATGCCGAGGGAACGAATTTCTTTGATCAACACGTTGAAGGACTCGGGCATGCCCGGCTCCATACGGTGATCGCCATCCACGATGTTTTTGTACATCTTGGTACGACCGTTCACATCGTCCGACTTCACTGTGAGCATTTCTTGCAGAGTGTATGCAGCACCGTATGCTTCCAGTGCCCAAACCTCCATCTCCCCGAAACGCTGACCACCGAACTGAGCCTTACCACCCAGCGGCTGCTGGGTAACCAGGCTGTACGAACCGGTAGAACGAGCGTGCATCTTGTCGTCTACCAAGTGGTTCAGCTTCAGCATGTACATGTAGCCAACAGTAACCGGGCGCTCGAACTTGTTACCGGTACGGCCATCGAACAGCTGCATCTGGCCGCTTTCTGGCAGGTCTGCCAGTTTCAGCATGGCCTTGATTTCGCTTTCCTTGGCACCGTCGAACACCGGGGTAGCCATTGGAACGCCGCCGCGCAGGTTCTTCGCCAGATCCAGGATTTCCTGGTCGGAGAAGGTATCCAGCTCTTCCTTACGACCGCCGATCTCGTTGTAGATCTCGTGCAGGAACTTGCGCAGGTCAGCAACCTTGCGCTGCTCTTCGATCATACGATTGATCTTCTCGCCCAAACCTTTAGCCGCGAGGCCCAGGTGGGTTTCAAGGATCTGACCAACGTTCATACGCGAAGGTACGCCCAACGGGTTGAGGACGACGTCGACCGGGGTGCCATTGGCATCGTGCGGCATGTCTTCAACCGGCATGATCACGGAGACCACACCTTTGTTACCGTGACGACCGGCCATCTTGTCGCCCGGTTGGATGCGACGACGGATTGCCAGGTAAACCTTGACGATTTTCAGCACGCCTGGAGCCAGGTCATCGCCCTGCTGCAGTTTGCGCTTCTTGTCTTCGAACTTGTCGTCCAGCAGACGGCGGCGATCAACGATGTAGGCCTGGGCCTTCTCAAGTTGCTCGTTCAGAGCATCTTCAGCCATGCGCAGTTTGAACCACTGACCATGTTCAAGACCATCGAGGACTTCGTCGGTGATGTCCTGACCTTTCTTCAGACCTGCGCCGCCTTCAGCCTTGTGGCCTACCAGAGCGGAGCGCAGACGTTCGAAGGTCGCGCCTTCAACGATACGGAACTCTTCGTTCAGGTCCTTGCGGATCTCGTCGAGCTGGGTCTTCTCGATGGACAGTGCACGAGCATCACGCTCGACGCCGTCACGGGTGAAGACCTGTACGTCGATGACAGTACCCTTGGTACCGGTAGGTACACGCAGGGAAGTATCTTTAACGTCGCTGGCTTTTTCACCGAAGATGGCACGCAACAGCTTCTCTTCTGGAGTCAGTTGGGTCTCGCCTTTCGGAGTGACCTTACCAACCAGAATGTCGCCTGCACCAACTTCAGCACCTACATAAACGATACCGGCTTCGTCCAGCTTGTTCAGTGCAGCTTCACCCACGTTCGGGATGTCTGCAGTGATTTCCTCTGGCCCAAGCTTGGTGTCACGTGCCACACAGGTCAGTTCCTGAATGTGGATCGTGGTGAAGCGATCTTCTTGAACCACACGCTCGGACAGGCAGATGGAGTCTTCGAAGTTGAAGCCGTTCCATGCCATGAACGCGATGCGCATGTTCTGACCCAAAGCCAGTTCACCCATATCGGTGGACGGACCGTCAGCCATGATGTCGCTGCGCTGAACGCGATCACCCTTACGCACCAGCGGACGCTGGTTGATGCAAGTGTTCTGGTTCGAGCGGGTGTATTTGGTCAGGTTGTAGATGTCGACACCGGCTTCACCCGTTTCAACTTCATCATCAGCAACACGAACCACGATACGGCTGGCATCAACGGAGTCGATCACGCCGCCACGACGAGCCACGACGCAAACGCCGGAGTCACGGGCTACGTTACGCTCCATGCCGGTACCTACCAGCGGCTTGTCAGCACGCAGGGTCGGTACAGCTTGACGCTGCATGTTGGAACCCATCAACGCACGGTTGGCGTCATCGTGTTCCAGGAACGGGATCAGCGACGCAGCAACCGAAACTACCTGCTTCGGCGACACGTCCATCAAGGTAACGTCTTCCGGCGCCTTGACGGTGAACTCGTTCAGGTGACGAACAGCTACCAGCTCGTCGATCAGGACTTTCTTGTCGTTCATCGTGGCCGAAGCCTGAGCGATCACGTGATCAGCTTCTTCGATGGCGGACAAGAACACGATCTCATCGGTGACCAGAGCGTCTTTCACCACACGGTACGGGCTCTCGAGGAAGCCGTACTGGTTGGTGCGCGCATAGGCGGCCAGGGAGTTGATCAGACCGATGTTCGGGCCTTCCGGCGTTTCGATCGGGCAAACACGACCGTAGTGCGTCGGGTGTACGTCACGCACTTCAAAGCCTGCACGCTCACGGGTCAGACCGCCCGGGCCCAGTGCGGAAACACGGCGCTTGTGGGTGATCTCTGAGAGCGGGTTGTTCTGGTCCATGAACTGCGAGAGCTGGCTGGAACCGAAGAACTCTTTCACCGCTGCAGCCACTGGCTTAGCGTTGATCAGGTCCTGTGGCATCAGGCCTTCGCTTTCAGCCATCGACAGACGCTCTTTGACCGCACGCTCAACACGCACCAGGCCAACGCGGAACTGGTTCTCGGCCATTTCGCCTACGCAGCGAACACGACGGTTACCCAGGTGGTCGATGTCATCGACGATGCCTTTGCCGTTACGGATGTCGACCAGAGTCTTCAGGACCGCAACGATGTCTTCCTTGCACAGCACGCCCGAACCTTCGATCTCGGTGCGACCGATACGACGGTTGAACTTCATCCGACCGACCGCAGACAGGTCGTAGCGCTCAGGGCTGAAGAACAGGTTGTTGAACAGGGTTTCTGCAGCGTCTTTGGTTGGTGGCTCGCCAGGACGCATCATGCGATAGATTTCTACCAGCGCTTCCAATTGGTTGCTGGTGGAGTCGATCTTCAGGGTGTCGGAGACGAATGGACCACAGTCGATATCGTTGGTGTACAGGGTCTCGATACGAACAACTTGAGCCTTAGCGATTTTCGCCAGGATCTCGGTGTTCAGCTCGGTGTTGCACTCAGCCAGGATTTCGCCTGTAGCCGGGTGAACAATGACCTTGGCGGTCGTGCGACCCAGGACGTAGTCCAAAGGCACGTCCAGCGACTTGATACCTGCTTTTTCGATCTGGTTGATGTGGCGCGCAGTAATACGACGACCCGCCTCAACAATGACCTTGCCCTTTTCATCCTGGATGTCCAAGACGGCAATTTCACCACGCAGGCGAGATGCAATCAGTTCCAGGCTGAGGGTTTCATCCTTCAGGCTGAATACGTTGGTGGTGTAGAACGCATCCAGGACTTGCTCAGTGGTGTAGCCGAGCGCGCGCAGCAATACCGAGGCCGGCAGCTTACGACGACGGTCGATACGCACGAACACGCAGTCTTTCGGATCGAACTCGAAGTCCAACCACGAACCGCGGTACGGAATGATCCGCGCGGAGTACAGGAGCTTGCCGGAGCTGTGCGTCTTACCGCGGTCGTGGTCGAAGAACACGCCCGGGGAACGGTGCAGCTGGGAAACGATAACACGCTCGGTACCGTTGATAACGAAGGTACCGTTCTCAGTCATCAATGGGATTTCGCCCATGTAGACTTCTTGCTCTTTGATGTCCTTGATCGCTTTGTTCGACGACTCTTTGTCGAAAATGATCAGACGGACTTTTACCCGCAAAGGTACGGCGTACGTAACACCGCGCAACACGCATTCTTTGACATCAAATGCCGGTTCGCCCAGGCGATAACCGACGTACTCCAGCGCAGCATTGCCGGAGTAGCTGATGATCGGGAAAACGGATTTGAAGGCCGCATGCAGGCCCACGTCGCGGAACTGATCTTTGGTCGCTCCCGCCTGCAAGAATTCACGATACGAATCCAGCTGGATAGCCAGAAGGTACGGGACATCCATGACGTCCGGCAACTTGCTAAAGTCCTTGCGGATACGTTTTTTCTCAGTATATGAGTAAGCCATCAGCGTTCCCCAGCTTGGTCACCTGCTTGTTTGGCCCTCCCGACGGGAGCAGCCAGAAAATCTTGCAAACCCCATGGTTTGCACCACCGCATCGGGTGGCTACAGCGCGTTAATGGCGGCGACCGAGTCGACAGCCAAGAACGGAAAAAGGCCGGTGGCAAGAGCCACCAGCCATCAGCCTTCAGCTTAACGCTTGGGCTGGAGACGCAAGGTCGATGCTTACTTCAGCTCGACTTTAGCGCCTGCTTCTTCCAGAGTTGCTTTGGCTTTGTCGCCTGCATCTTTGGTCACTGCTTCCAGAACCATAGCAGGAGCGCCGTCAACTACAGCCTTGGCTTCTTTCAGGCCCAGACCGGTCAGTTCACGTACTGCCTTGATCACGTTAACTTTCTTCTCGCCAGCTTCCAGCAGCATGACGTTGAATTCGGTTTGCTCTTCAACAACGGCAGCAGCAGCAGCTGGGCCAGCGGAAGCAGCGGCAGCGGAAACGCCGAATTTTTCTTCGAAAGCTTTGATCAGCTCAACAACCTGCAGAACCGACATTTCAGCTACGGCGTTGAGGATATCGTCTTGGGAGATAGACATTGCTGTATTTCCTGAATTGGGGGACGGCCTACG
Organism: Pseudomonas sp. B14(2022); assembly: GCF_012030485.1. Taxonomy (NCBI): domain Bacteria; kingdom Pseudomonadati; phylum Pseudomonadota; class Gammaproteobacteria; order Pseudomonadales; family Pseudomonadaceae; genus Pseudomonas; species Pseudomonas sp. B14(2022). Next base: position 6,007 of record NZ_JAAUVM010000024.1, on the reverse strand, counting down.
CGGCCATCGAAATAAACAAAAATACGCGAGAGAAGTTGCTCAGCCTTAGGCTGCGGCAGCTTCTTTTTGCTCGCGAACTGCAGCCAGAGTACGAGCCAGCTTGCTGGTAGCGCCTTGAATCACGCTCATCAGCTGCGAAATGGCTTCGTTACGGGTCGGCAGTGTTGCCAGTACGTCGATTTGGTTAGCTGCGAGGAACTTGCCCTCGAACGCAGCTGCCTTGATCTCGAACTTATCCTGACTCTTAGCGAACTCTTTGAACAAACGGGCAGCAGCGCCTGGATGATCCTTGGAGAAAGCAATCAGAGTCGGGCCGGTGAACACGTCGTTGAGGACACTGTATTCAGTGTCAGCAACAGCGCGCTTGAGCAGGGTGTTACGTACAACACGTACGTACACGCCAGCTTCACGAGCCTCTTTACGGAGTCCGGTCATAGCGCCTACTGTCACACCACGGGCATCAGCCACGACAGCGGACAGAGCAGCTTTGGCAGCCTCGTTGACTTCAGCGACGATGGCCTTCTTGTCTTCGAGATTAATTGCCACGGGTTTAACTCCTGCTTGTTACCGTTTCATCTGGCCGAGGCCGGATGTCGTTTTGGTGTCTGATTCGGTAAGGAACCGGGAGCACCATCTGCGTAGGCTTGTGGTTTAAGACTTGCGCCGCCTACGGTCTTGGATAGCCCCCGCCAGGCAGGGACCCCAATTTTTCCAATTGGCGCAATTGCTTGCGCCAATCTGTGTCTTATACGTCCAGCGAGCCTTGGTCGATGACCAGACCTGGGCCCATAGTGGTGCTCAGGGTAACGCGCTTGACGTAGATACCTTTCGAGGAAGCTGGCTTGATACGCTTCAGATCAGCGATCAGGGCTTCAACGTTTTCCTTCAGCTTGACGGCGTCAAAGCCGACTTTGCCAACGGAGGTGTGAATGATGCCATTTTTGTCGGTGCGATAACGAACCTGACCAGCCTTGGCGTTTTTAACCGCGGTAGCTACGTCGGGTGTTACGGTGCCGACTTTAGGGTTAGGCATCAGGCCTCGCGGGCCCAGGATCTGACCCAATTGACCTACAACACGCATTGCATCCGGGGAAGCAATAACTACGTCGTAGTTCAGGTCGCCGCCTTTCATTTCGGCAGCCAGGTCGTCCATACCAACGCGGTCGGCGCCAGCGGCCAGAGCAGCTTCAGCTGCCGGGCCTTGAGTGAAGACAGCTACACGAACAGTCTTACCAGTACCGTGTGGCAGCACAGTAGCGCTACGAACGACCTGGTCAGATTTACGTGGGTCAACACCCAGGTTTACAGCAACGTCAACGGACTCGCTGAACTTGACAGTCGACAGCTCGGTCAGCAGAGCAGCAGCGTCTACAAAGCTGTAGGACTTGCCCGCTTCGATTTTGCCGGCGATAGCCTTTTGGCGCTTGGTCAGCTTAGCCATTACACACCCTCCACGTTAAGGCCCATGCTACGAGCAGAACCGGCGATGGTACGCACGGCTGCATCCATATCAGCTGCAGTCAGATCCGCGTTTTTGGTTTTCGCGATCTCTTCCAGCTGAGCACGAGTTACGGTGCCAACCTTAACGGTGTTAGGACGAGCGGAACCGCTAGTCAGACCAGCAGCTTTCTTCAGCAGAACCGAAGCCGGGGTCGACTTGGTTTCGAAAGTGAAGCTACGGTCGCTGTATACAGTGATGATCACTGGAGTCGGCAGACCTGGCTCAAGACCCTGAGTACGGGCGTTGAAGGCCTTGCAGAACTCCATAATGTTCACGCCGTGCTGACCCAGAGCTGGACCAACAGGTGGGCTTGGGTTGGCCTGAGCGGCCTTCACTTGCAGCTTGATGTAAGCGGTAATCTTCTTGGCCATGAGGCACTCCAATTACGGGTTCAAGCGCCTCGAAAGGCTCCCCGGTTACTTGCGCGTTTATCCCAGTGACGACAAAACCCCACAGCCTAAGGCTGCGGGGTTGGGATGCTTACTCAGCTAGACCTTCTCGACCTGGCTGAATTCCAACTCTACCGGAGTAGAGCGACCGAAAATGAGCACCGCGACCTGGATCCGGCTCTTCTCGTAGTTAACCTCTTCGACGGTACCGTTGAAATCAGCAAACGGACCATCAGTGACACGAACAACCTCACCCGGCTCGAACAACGTCTTCGGCTTAGGCTTGTCGCTACCGTCGGCGACACGACGCAGAATTGCTTCCGCCTCTTTGTCAGTGATCGGAGCAGGCTTATCAGCAGTACCACCGATGAAACCCATAACACGAGGAGTATCCTTGACCAAGTGCCAAGTACCTTCGTTCATGTCCATCTGCACCAGCACATAGCCAGGGAAGAACTTGCGTTCACTCTTGCGCTTCTGACCATTCCGCATTTCAACCACTTCTTCAGTGGGAACCAGAATTTCGCCGAAGCCATCTTCCATGCCTGCCAGCTTTACGCGCTCCAGCAAAGAGCGCATAACATGCTTCTCGTAACCCGAGTAAGCATGCACAACGTACCAACGCTTAGCCACGGGACACCCTTAGCCAACAATCAAGGAAACAAGCCAGCCGAGCAGGGAATCGAGCCCCCACAACAGCAACGCCATAACCAGAACAACAGCCACGACAATCAATGTGGTCTGCGTGGTTTCTTGGCGAGTCGGCCAAACGACTTTACGAATTTCGGTGCGAGCTTCCTTCACCAGGACCGCGAAAGACTTGCCTTTGGCAGTCTGCAGACCTACAAAGGTAGCTACAGCAGCAAGGGCCAGCAAAACGAGAACGCGGTACAGGATCGGCGAAGCAGAGTAGTACTGATTGCCAACAACGCCTACGACCACCAAAGCGACTACAGCGAGCCACTTGACCAGATCGAAACGAGAGCTTTGAGCTTCAGCCTTAGGAGTCATCTATGAAGATCCTGTGAAAAGAAAGCCAGATACACCACGTGAATCTGGCAGGTCAGGAGGGAATCGAACCCCCAACCTACGGTTTTGGAGACCGTCGCTCTGCCAATTGAGCTACTGACCTAAAACAAAATCAGGCCGACCATTATGCAGACCTGAAAAAGACTTTACAACAGCCAACCCCCAGAGACTTGAAATCACTCAACCACAAGCGATCTGAAACACCATCAAGCCGAGTCAACCGTTAAAACAAAGGCAGATATTTTCATATCTGCCTTGTTATATGGAGCTCTTGAGCGGATTTGAACCGCTGACCTCACCCTTACCAAGGGTGTGCTCTACCAACTGAGCTACAAGAGCGAAACACTATGCACAACCTGCAAACTTGGAGCGGGTAGCGGGAATCGAACCCGCATCATCAGCTTGGAAGGCTGAGGTTCTACCACTAAACTATACCCGCGGAGCTTGCAGCTCACGCTAAAATGGTGGAGGGGGAAGGATTCGAACCTTCGAAGTCGTAGACGTCAGATTTACAGTCTGATCCCTTTGGCCGCTCGGGAACCCCTCCTAAGCGAGCCGGCATTCTACATCATGCCAGCCTTCTGTCAAGCATTTTCTCATTAAAAATATGAGGTTAGCTGCATTGACCTTAGCTTCGCACCGTACACTTTAAAGGTCTTCACTGCGAAGCGGGCGCCATTCTATGCAAACTATTCGAGAGTTGCAATGCCTTCGCACAGCATTATTTTATGTTTTAACTCATTGAATTCCTTAGCAAGGTTTTCAAAGGGCAGATCATCAGCCAGACGTCGGCTTTCTGGGGCAACCCGGAGCCAGTAACCCTGCGCATCAGGAGTGCTCAGCAACTGAACCTTAACCTTTATATCCAGGCTAGTGAGACGCTGCTCAACGAATTGCGCCTGTCGCTGGTCGGCAAAGCCACCAATGTACAAGCAAGTACTTTGCGCATCAGATGCCTTAGCTCGATCCCTGCGGACCACAGCATCGGAGGACTCACTCAGCAGACGAATATCCTGCTGAGTATTCCGATAGAGACTCAAAGGGGTAACATCTTTAGCGCGCAACGGCGCTTCTTGCTGATGCCATATGTAGTAGAAGGCGTTGAGGATCAATAAAAGCAAAAACAGCCAACGCATAAACACCTCAAGATAAAGGGCACGCCATCGCCAGACCTACGAAAATCAAATCAGGCACGAGTCGAGCCTGAGGCACGGCATCCCTCACCAAATCAGCATCGCCTCCTGTCAGGAATACAGTAAAGTTATCACCCCAATAACTTCGGGCCAGCTCAAGCTGCGTCAGTACAAACCCTCTGAGCATCAACGTACAGCCACGCTCTACAGCCTCTACGGTCGTACGCCCTGGTGACAGGCACCCCAAGGCTCTTTCGGCAGCAGCATCGTCGTAACGTATCTTACGTGTATGTGTACGCAACTGATTACGCATGAGAGGCATACCAGGACAGATGAAACCACCTAAATGCTCACCGTCTCCAGCAATAAAATCTGCAGTCGCAGCCGTACCAAAATCGAGCACCAGGCATGCCCCCGACGCCAACTTGAAACCGCCCAGCATTGCCAACCAGCGATCAAGGCCGAGACGCTCGAAATCTTCGTAGCCGTTGCGCACCCCAGCCATTTCTCGCGCAGAAACAGCGCAGGAAACAGCAACACCAAAAGCCGCCACCAGCGCCTCAACCAGATTGTTTGTTTCGTCCAGAGCACGAACACTCACCAACCGGCAACGCGTCAATGAGACACCAGACAGCACTGACAGACTTTCAATCAATGCAACATCCGAACTAGCGACACCCTCTGCAGATGCGATCGCCCGATCCGAATTAAGTACACGCCACTTGATAAAGCTATTCCCACAGTCGAGTTCAAGAATCATCACGCAACCTCAGGCTTAACTCACCACCACTGTATATTTTCTCAACACCACCGACACTTAAACGCAATGCACCCTGACCGTCGATACCCAGCACCACCCCATCAACACGGTTGGCCCCAGCGATGAGTGATACCGCCTTTCCCTGCCAGGCGTGACCTTTCTCCCACTCATCCTTAAGCGACGCAAAACCTAGTGCCCTGTGCCGCCCCAAGTAGCTTTGCAACTGCAAGCACAGGCACGCCACCAAAGAGTTGCGATCAACAGGAGACCCCGTCTCCAACTGCACTGATGTCCATTGCTGATCAACCTCATCAGCCTTCTGCATATTCACGTTAATACCGATGCCAAGGACAACGTGGCAGATATCCGCGGGATTCCCTACGAGTTCCAGCAAAATCCCGGCAATCTTCTTCTGCCCCACCAAGACGTCGTTTGGCCACTTCAAGGCCGCCCCCTGGACTCCAGACTCACGCAGCGCCTGCATGACCGCCAAGCCAACCACAAGGCTCAGGCCTTCCAGCTGTCGCGGACCATCCTCAATACGCAATAAGAGGCTGTAATACACATTCTGAGCGAATGGACTGACCCACTTTCGACCACGCCGCCCCCTTCCAGCCGTTTGCTGCTCCGCAAGCACCATGTACGGCGTCGTACACTCAACCTCAACAAGGCGCAGAGCCTCGGCATTTGTCGAGTCAATGGAGTCGTAGATATGGATAGGCCATGCCAGGGAAGACGCACGTAGTGCAATCTGCTCGGAACTCAAGAAAACCAGTGGCGAAGCTAATTGATACCCCCTCCCACGAACCTTATGGACAGGCAGATTCAATTCAGCCTCAAGATGCTGGAGTTGCTTCCAGACAGCACTGCGGCTAACGCCCAGGGCAGCGCCAAGTGCCTCTCCGGAATGGAATCGACCATCTTTTAGAAGTTTTAACAACGTCAGCATGCAAGTATCGCCTCACAATGAGGCACGCATGATAGCCATGCGCAGGGTCATTGCATAGAAAGGCGGGACTTTAGCACTGAAGGCCACCCCGAGGCGCCTCTTCGCACTTTTCGACCGCGCAAAACAAAACCCCATCTGCTTTCGCAAATGGGGTTTCGGAATTTAATCTTGACGATGACCTACTCTCACATGGGGAAACCCCACACTACCATCGGCGATGCATCGTTTCACTGCTGAGTTCGGGAT
>NZ_JAAUVM010000023.1:0-105953 GCF_012030485.1 Pseudomonas sp. B14(2022) | reverse complement strand
CAAGCAATTTGACTACTCGAAAGAGCATCAGATTGCGGTGTGTGAAGACGCAATGAACCGAAAGTTCGATGCTCACAAAACACCGACAGCTGTCACATACCCAATTTGCTGAAGCGAGGCCAACTGGCCGCGACTCAGTACCCGAATTTCTTGACGACCATAGAGCATTGGAACCACCTGATCCCATCCCGAACTCAGTAGTGAAACGATGCATCGCCGATGGTAGTGTGGGGTTTCCCCATGTGAGAGTAGGTCATCGTCAAGATTAAATTCCGAAACCCCATTTGCGAAAGCAGATGGGGTTTTGTTTTGTGCGGTCGAAAAGTGCGAAGAGGCGCCTCGGGGTGGCCTTCAGTGCTAAAGTTCATGCCCTCGATTTTGCTTTTCCCAAGGAAGCCGTTATGCCGGATGCGACGTCCCTCAGCGCTGGATTCATGGTGGTTCACGGCAACCGCTTGGACGAACTGCGCAGCCTGGTGGTGAGTTGGATGCGCCGTTATCCCCTGGCCCCCCTGGAAAACGAAATCGCCCTGGTACAAAGCAACGGCATTGCTCAGTGGCTCAAACTGGCCTTGGCTGAAGACCCGGAAGACGACGATATGGGTGGCTGCGGAATCGCCGCAGCCATTGATGTACAGCTCCCCGGCAGCTTCATGTGGCAGCTCTATCGCATGGTCCTGGGACGTGACGAAATCCCTCCAAAATCCCTGCTCGATAAAGCCCCGCTCACTTGGCGTCTGATGCGCCTGCTCCCGGAACTCATCGATCAACAGCACTTCGAGCCGTTGCAGCGCTTCTTGACCCACGACTCTGACCTGCGCAAACGCTACCAACTGGCGGAACGCCTGGCAGACCTGTTCGACCAATACCAGGTTTACCGCGCTGACTGGCTGGAAGACTGGGCTGCCGGTCGCCACCAATTGCGCAACGGCCGAGGCGAGCCCAAGCCCCTCAACCCTGCCAACTGCTGGCAAGCCGAGTTATGGCGTGCGCTGTTGTTGGACGTAGGTGAAGAAGGCATGGCCGAAAGCCGCGCCGGCGTGCACCAGCGTTTCATCGAACGTATCAATGCCCTTGAGCAAGCACCAAAGGGGCTACCTTCTCGGGTGATTGTCTTCGGCATTTCTTCCTTGCCCGCCCAAGCGCTCGAAGCGCTGGCCGGTCTGTCCCGTTTCAGTCAAGTCCTGCTGTGTGTGCACAACCCGTGTCGCCACCATTGGTCCGACATCGTGGCCGACAAAGACCTGCTGCGTAACGAATACAAACGCCAGGCGCGCAAAGCCGGCATGCCCGTTACCATCGATCCACAAACCCTGCACCAGCACGCCCATCCGCTGCTGGCCGCCTGGGGCAAACAAGGTCGCGACTACATCAGCCTGCTGGACAGTTACGACGATCCCAACAGCTACCGCGCCGCTTTCCGCGATGGTCGAATCGACCTGTTCAGCGACAGCGAACCCACCACACTGCTCAACCAGCTTCAGGACGATATCCTCGAACTGCGCCCACTCAACGAGACTCGCGAACTATGGCCCGCTGTCGATCTAGAGCGTGATACATCCATCCGCTTCCACATTGCCCACAGCGCCCAACGCGAAGTCGAGATTCTCCACGACCAACTGCTCCAACGCTTCAGTGCCGACCCCATGCTTCGCCCAAGGGACATCATCGTCATGGTCCCCGACGTCGATAGCTATGCGCCGCATATTCGCGCGGTATTCGGTCAACTGGATAGAATCGACCCTCGCTTCATCCCCTTCACCCTGACCGATCAAGGCCAGCGCGGCCGCGATCCCCTGCTGATCGCCGTCGAACACCTGCTCAAACTCCCCGATAGCCGCTTTCCCGTCAGCGAGATTCTCGACCTGCTGGACGTCCCGGCCTTGCGCGAACGCTTCGCCATCAAGGAGCGCGATCTGCCGACGCTGCACCGCTGGATCGAAGGCGCCGGTATCCGTTGGGGGCTCAACGCCGAGCAACGTGCGGGGCTCGGTCTGCCGAGTAAGCTGGAACAAAACAGCTGGCGATTTGGCCTTCGCCGTATGCTTCTAGGCTATGCCGTCGGCACCGGTGCGGCCTGCGAAGGCATTGAGCCTTACGACGAAATCGGCGGGCTTGATGCGGCCTTGATCGGCCCGCTGGTCGCTTTACTCGATGCGCTCAGCGATGCCCATCAAGCGCTGTCACAACCCGCAGCGCCCCACGAATGGGGCGAACGTCTGCAACGCCTGATGCAACTATTCTTCCTGCCCAGCAGCGAGCACGACGACTACCTGTTGGGTCAGCTCGAGCAACTCAGGGAAACCTGGTTGGAAACCTGCGAGTCCGTCGGCCTGCAGGATGAGTTACCGCTTACCGTAGTCCGCGAAGCCTGGCTGGCCGGCCTGGACCAAGGCCGTCTGTCCCAGCGCTTCCTCGCCGGAGCTGTCAATTTCTGCACCCTGATGCCCATGCGCGCCATCCCCTTCAAACTCGTCTGCCTGCTCGGCATGAACGACGGCGACTACCCACGCGCCCAACCACCGCTGGATTTCGACCTGATGGGCAGCGACTACCGTCCCGGCGACCGTTCGCGCCGCGAAGACGACCGTTACCTGCTGCTCGAAGCCCTGCTGTCCGCCCGCGACCAGCTCTATATAAGCTGGGTCGGCCGTAGCATCCGCGATAACAGCGAGCGCCCGGCCTCTGTACTCATCGGCCAACTGCGGGACCATATCGCCAGCGGCTGGCACAACGCACAGGAAACACCGCTGCTGGACGCGATGACCCAGGAACACCCGCTCCAACCCTTCAGCGCCCGCTACTTCCACGAAGGTGATCCGCTGTTCAGCTACGCCCGCGAATGGCAGTTACTCCACGCCGCCCCGGATGCCGTTACACAGGAAGACCAACTGGCGCAGCACCAACAGGAGGAGCCCCTGAGCCTCGGCCAGTTACAGGATTTCCTGCGCAACCCGGTCAAACACTTCTTCAGCCAGCGTCTGAAAGTGTTCTTCGAAGCCGCCGAAGTGCCCTTGGCCGATGAAGAACCCTTCGTGCTTGACGCGCTGCAACGCTACAGCCTGAGCGATAGCCTGTTGAACGCTGCGCTGTCCCAACCCGAGCACCTCGACCAGGCCCTTAACGCCCAGGCCCTGCGGTTGCAAGGCAGTGGCCTGTTGCCGATGGTCGGTTTCGGCGAGTGCCTGCGCAACGAACTCATTGAGCCCCTGCCTGATTTGTTGCAACGCTACCAGCACTTGCTGGCTCTCTGGCCAACGCCACACACCGCTGCAGAACCGATCAGTTTCGAGCATCAAGGTATAGCGCTGGAAGGCTGGATCAGCGGCCTGCATCGCCGCAGTGACGGTGGATTGCTAAGTGTCACCACCATCCCCAATAGCATCGGATCGATCAAAACACGCAAATGGCATCGCCTGATACGTCCTTGGGTCAATCATGTGGTGGCCTGCGCCTGCGGCCTGTCGTTGAGCACAGGGCTGGTGGCCAGCGACGATACGTTGCTACTGGCCCCGCTGGATAAGCCCATCGCCCGGGAAATCCTCGGCAACCTGCTGCTGGCCTGGCACAGCGGCATGAGAGAACCGCTCCCGGTAGCCGTCAAGACCGCTTTCGCCTGGCTCAGCCAAACCGATCCGGTCAAAGCCCACGCAGCCGCGAGCAAAGCCTATGAAGGCGACGGCCTGACCACCGATGGCGAGCGCCGCGAAACCCCGGCGCTCACCCGACAGTTCTCCGATTACGCCGCACTGGTCGCCAGCGAAGAGTTCGAAGGCTGGTGCGAAACCTTATATCGACCGCTCATCAACGCCCCATGGCGATCACTCACAGGCGAGGAGGCCGGCGCATGAGCAGCAAACCCTTGGCCCTGGCCTTCCCGTTGCATGGCAGCCAGCTGATTGAAGCCAGCGCCGGCACTGGCAAAACCTTCACCATCTCCGCCTTGTACCTGCGTCTGGTCCTGGGCCACGGTGGCGATGAGTCCGGTTTCGGGCGTGAACTGCTGCCGCCGCAAATCCTCGTGGTCACCTTTACCGATGCCGCTACCAAAGAGCTGCGTGAGCGCATCCGCATTCGCCTGGCCGAAGCCGCGCGTTTCTTCCGCGAGGAGATTGAACAGCCCGACGCGCTGATCGCCGACCTGCGTGCGCAATACCTCCCCGAGCAATGGCCCGCCTGCGCCAACCGCCTGGACATCGCTGCCCAGTGGATGGATGAAGCGGCGGTTTCCACAATTCACAGTTGGTGCCAGCGCATGCTGCGCGAACACGCGTTCGACAGCGGCAGCCTGTTCACCCAGACCCTGGAAACCGACCACAGCGACCTGCTGGGCGAAGTGTTGCGCGATTACTGGCGGTTGTTCTGCTACCCCATGCATGACGATGCACTCAACTGGGTGCGCAGCAACTGGGGTGGCCCCGCGGCGTTGATGCCACGCGTGCGCGCACTGTTCGGCAGCGAACGGTCGCCGGATGAAACCCGCGAACCCGCCGAGTTGATCAACGCTTGCCTGCAAGAACGCCGCGAAGCATTGATAAACATCAAGGCTCCCTGGCAACAATGGGCCGCCGAGTTACGCGAAATCTGCCTGCAAGCGGTGGCCGCCAAAGCCGTCGACGGCCGCAAGATGCAAGCGCGTTACTTCGAGCCCTGGTTCGAAAAGATCAGCGCTTGGGCCGTTGACGAAACCCTGGAACAGTTGGACATCGGCACCGGCTTCACCCGCCTCACTCCCGACGGCATGGCCGAAGCCTGGAAGGGCGACCCGCCGCAACACCCCGGCATCGACGCCATGGCCGGCCTTAAAGCCGCCCTCGACGCGCTGCCAACCCCCGACGCTGCCGTGTTGCAACACGCTGCCGGTTGGGTGGGTAAGCGCTTCGAAGAAGAAAAACGCCGTCGTGCCGAAATGGGCTTTGACGACATGCTGATTCGCCTCAACGCTGCCCTGCAAGCCGATGGCGGCGAGCGCCTGGCCAGTGTGATCCGCGAGCAGTTCCCGGTGGCCCTGATCGACGAGTTCCAGGACACCGACCCGGTGCAATACAGCATCTTCGACAGCATCTACCGCATTGAAGAGAACCACCTCGACAGCGGCCTGTTCCTGATCGGTGACCCCAAGCAAGCGATCTACGCCTTCCGTGGCGCCGATATCTACACCTACTTGCGCGCGCGTAAATCCACGATCGGCCGTCACCACACCCTGGGCACCAACTTCCGTTCCAGCCATGCGATGGTCGAGGCAGTGAACCAGGTGTTCCAGCGGGCGGAAACGGGTCGGGGCGCGTTCCTGTTCCGGGAGTCGAATGGCGACAACCCGGTGCCGTTCCACCCGGTGCTGTCACAAGGCCGCAAGGAAAGACTGCAGGTCGACGGCCAAACGTTGCCGGCGATGAACCTTTGGCACCTGCCCACCGACCAGCCGGTTTCCAACGCGGTGTACCGTCAACAACTGGCTGGCGCCTGTGCCACGCAGATTGTCGAGTTGCTCAACGGCGGGCAGCAAGGTACGGCTGGTTTCCTGCAACCGGACGACAGCTTCAAAGGCGTACTGCCGTCGGACATCGCCATCCTCGTGCGCGACGGCAAGGAAGCCCAAGCCGTGCGCGCCGAGTTGGCCGCCCGTGGCGTGCGTAGCGTGTACCTGTCGGACAAGGACTCTGTCTTCGCCGCCCAGGAAGCCCACGATCTGCTCGCCTGGCTCAAGGCCTGTGCCGAGCCGGATGTCGAGCGGCCGCTACGGGCTGCCCTGGCTTGCGTCACCTTGAACCTGTCACTGCCGGAACTGGAGCGTCTGAACCAGGACGAACTGGCGTGGGAAAGCCGCGTGATGCAGTTCCGTGGCTACCGCGCGATCTGGCGCACCCAAGGCGTGCTGCCGATGCTGCGTCGCCTGCTGCACGACTTCAAACTGCCGCAAACCCTGATCGCCCGCAGCGACGGCGAACGTGTGCTGACCAACCTGTTGCACCTCAGCGAGTTGTTGCAACAAGCCGCGTCGGAACTGGACGGTGAACAGGCGTTGATCCGCCACCTGGCCGAACACCTCGCGTTGTCCGGTCAAGCCGGTGAAGAGCAAATCCTGCGCCTGGAAAGTGATGAGCAACTGGTCAAGGTCGTGACCATTCACAAATCCAAGGGCCTGGAATACGACCTGGTCTTCCTGCCTTTCATCTGCTCGGCCAAGCCGGTCGACGGCAGTCGCCTGCCGTTGCATTACCACGATGAACACGGCAAATCCCACGTCAGCCTGCGCCCGACCGCCGAGTTGATCGCCCAGGCCGACGATGAGCGCCTGGCCGAAGACCTGCGTTTGTTCTACGTGGCCCTGACCCGCGCCAAACACGCCTGCTGGCTCGGCGTTGCCGACCTCAAGCGCGGCAACAGCAACAGCTCGGTATTGCACCTGTCGGCGCTGGGTTACTTGCTCGGCGCGGGTGCTTCGTTGAGCGAATCCGCCGGCCTCGCGCGTTGGCTGCTGGATCTGCAGGACGGCTGCCCGGCCATCCACTACGTCCCTGTGCCCGACGCCCAAGACACCCTGTTCCACCCGCCGCGCAACACCGCCAACTTGCTCGCGTCCTTGTTACCTAAACGCAAGGCCGCCGAGAACTGGTGGATCGCGTCCTACAGTGCCTTGCGCATTGGCGACAGCATGAGCGTCGCCCACCTCGAAGCGCCCGAAAGCCCACAGGCGCAAAAGCTGTTCGATGACGAACGCCTCGATCCCGACGCACCGCGTGAAGTGGCAGCGTCCGGCGCAGACATTCACCGTTTCCCACGTGGTCCGAACCCCGGCACCTTCCTTCACGGTCTACTGGAGTGGGCCGGGGAAGAAGGCTTCAACGTGACCTCGCAAGCGATCGAACAAGCCGTAGGCGCGCGCTGCAATCGCCGTAACTGGGAAGGCTGGATCGTCACCCTCAGCGAGTGGCTGGGCCATCTGCTGCACACGCCGCTGCCGGTGGATAACGACCAGATCGCCCTGAGCAGCTTGCAGCACTACCAGATCGAAATGGAGTTCTGGTTCGCCAGTCATAAAGTCGACGTGCTCGCCCTCGACAAGCTGGTGTGCCAGTACACCCACAACGGTGTGTCCCGTGTCTCTGCCGAACCGGTGCTGCTCAACGGCATGTTCAAAGGTTTTATCGACCTGACCTTCGAACACGATGGCCGCTACTACGTGGCTGACTACAAATCCAACTGGCTCGGCCCTGACGATTCGGCCTACACCCAGGAGGCCATGGAACAGTCGATCCTCGAGCATCGGTACGACCTGCAGTACGTGCTTTACCTGCTCGCGCTGCATCGTCAACTCAAGGCACGCCTGCCGGACTACGACTACGACCGTCATGTCGGCGGCGCGCTGTACCTGTTCCTGCGCGGCACCCAGGCTGTCAGCCGAGGGGCGTTTTTCACCCGGCCTCCACGGGAGCTGATCGAAAGCCTGGACCTGCTGTTCCAGGGCAAGCCCATCCCGCCCAAGGCTGAGCCCGCCTGGGAACAAGGAGTGTTGTTATGAGCCTGTCGCCGTTACCGCTTGAGGCGCTAGCTCCCTTGAGCCGCGCCGCCGACCTGGTGCACCTGCTGGAGCGTTGGGTTGAGCGTGGTTGGCTACGGGCGTTGGACAAGGCCTTCGTGGGCTTCCTGCACGAACTCGATCCGCAGGCCGACCCTTTGGTGTTACTGGCGGCGGCGCTGACCAGCCATCAACTGGGCCACGGCCATGTGTGCCTGGATCTGTTCGAAACCCTTAACGCGCCGGATTTTGCCCTGTCCTTGCCGCCCGAAGGCGACCTGCAAACCGGCGCCATGCTGCTGCCGTCGCAATTGCTCGAAGGCCTCGACGGTGCCCATTGGTGTCATGCACTGGCCGCCAGCCCGTTGGTCGCTCTGGCGGTGGATGGCAGCGAATCGGCACACAGTCGTCCCTTGGTACTGTCGGGCAAACGCCTGTACCTGCGCCGCTACTGGACCTACGAACGGCGCATCGACACCGCCCTGCGCCTGCGTCTCGCCACCCAGGAACGCGTCGCCGCCGATTTGCCCCAGCGCTTGAATAGCTTGTTTGACCAGCCGGCGCCCGATGGCGTGATCGACTGGCAGAAACTCGCCTGCGCCCTGGCCACCCGCGGTGCATTCAGCATCGTCACCGGCGGCCCCGGCACCGGCAAGACCACCACTGTGGTGCGCCTGCTCGCGCTGTTGCAGGCGCCGGCCGTAGAGTCCGGCAGCCCGTTGCGCATCCGCTTGGCCGCGCCGACCGGTAAAGCCGCCGCGCGTTTGACCGAATCCATCAGCCAGCAAGTACTGTCGCTGACAGTGCCGCAAAGTGTGAAGGAAAAGATCCCGACCCAGGTCACCACGGTTCACCGCCTGCTGGGCAGCCGTCCGGGCACTCGGCACTTCCGCCATCACCTTGGCAATCCGTTGCCCCTGGATGTGCTGGTGGTGGACGAAGCCTCGATGATCGACCTGGAAATGATGGCTAACCTGCTGGACGCGTTACCGCCCCATGCCCGCCTGGTGTTGCTGGGCGACAAGGACCAGCTCGCCTCGGTAGAGGCCGGCGCCGTACTCGGTGATTTGTGCCGCGACGCCGAAGCCGGCTGGTACAGCCCCCACACCCGCCAATGGCTGCAAACCGTCAGCGGCGAAGACCTCAGCGCCAGTGGCCTGCACGAAGACCTCGACGGCAGCCATCCCCTGGCGCAGCAAGTGGTGATGCTGCGCTATTCGCGCCGGTTCGGCGAAGGCAGCGGCATCGGCCAACTGGCGCGCTGGGTCAACCAGCAAAACGCCGACGAGGCGCGCAAGCTGCTGGCCGCGCGCAGCCACAGTGACCTGTTCTGCCTTAGCCTCAAAGGCGAGCACGACCACGCCCTGGAGCGCCTGGTGCTGGACGGGCAGGGCGACGGCGCCCAGGGTTATCGCTATTACCTCAACCTGCTGCACAGCGCGCGGCCCGCCGTCGACACCCCGCGTGACGACCCCGCCTGGACCCACTGGGCCCAACAACTGCTGCAAGCCTTTGATGCGTTCCAACTGCTCTGCGCCGTGCGCAAGGGCCCTTGGGGTGTGGAAGGGCTGAACCTGCGCATCACGGCCGCCTTGCGCAAAGTGCGGCTGATCGAGGGGGACGAGCAATGGTACGAAGGCCGCCCGGTGTTGATGACCCGCAACGATTACGGCCTGGGCTTGATGAACGGCGACATCGGCATTGCCCTCAAACTGCCTGAAAGTGATGGCGGGCCCCAGATGTTGCGCGTTGCTTTCCCACGTAACGATGGCCAGGGTGGCGTGCGATTTGTACTGCCCAGCCGTCTCAATGATGTGGAAACCGTGTACGCCATGACCGTGCACAAATCCCAGGGTTCGGAGTTCACCCACACTGCACTGATCCTGCCGGACGCGCTGAACCCGGTGCTCACCAAAGAGTTGATCTACACCGGCATCACTCGCGCCAAGCGCTGGTTCAGCCTGATCGAACCCCGTGGCGGCGTGTTTGAAGAGGCCGTGCGACGCAAGGTCAAACGCTTGAGTGGGTTGATGCTGGAGTTGGGTCAGGAGTCAGAACTATCTGATGCTGTGCTATCGTTGCGGCATCACCCCGAAAACACCTGAGAGTATCGCTGCATGAACGTGGCCGTCTCGCCCACAGGGCGTAGTTTGAGCTGGAGACGCCTGCTGCTGGTGGCGGTTCTATGCCTGCTGGCGCCCCGCGTATTTGCCGAGG
Source organism: Pseudomonas sp. B14(2022) (assembly GCF_012030485.1). Taxonomy (NCBI): domain Bacteria; kingdom Pseudomonadati; phylum Pseudomonadota; class Gammaproteobacteria; order Pseudomonadales; family Pseudomonadaceae; genus Pseudomonas; species Pseudomonas sp. B14(2022). Next base: position 96,217 of record NZ_JAAUVM010000023.1, on the reverse strand, counting down.
CTCCGGGCCCGGCTGACCAGCGCGCCCAGGCGGTCACCCAGGTGGTACTCGGTATCCTCAGCTATGCCCGCTGGCCAGTAGAGCCTGAGCAACTGCGCCTGTGCATCGTCGGCCCGACCCAATACACCGACGACCTGATCAAAGGCACCATCCAGGCCACCGGCCGTCCGGTCGTGGTGCGGCGCCTGCTGGCCGACCATCCCGATATCGTCAACGCCTGCGACGCCGTGTACATCGGCAAACTCAGCAATGACGAACGCAGCCGCCTGTTTGCCTCATTGATCGGCCACCCGGTGCTCAGCATCAGCGAAGGCGGCGACCAGTGCACCGTGGGCAGCCTGTTCTGCCTGCAGGTGGGGGATGAGCAAGTGTCGTTTGAGGTCAACCTCGACTCGGTGGCGCGCAGCGGCGTGCGCATTCATCCCAGCGTGTTGCAACTGTCCCGTCGCCGGGCGCCTGCGCCATGAGAGTGCGACCGACCCTGCGTTCGGTCATCGGCCGAGGGCACCTGATCCTCGCGCTGATGGCGGTGACCCTGGCCAGTGTGTCCCTGACCCTGCTCGGCGTGTTGGCGCTACGGGTCTACGCCGAACACAACCTGCACCTGATCGCCCGCTCCATCAACTACACCGTGGAGGCGGCGGTGGTGTTCAATGACAGCGCCGCAGCCACCGAAGCTCTCAGCCTTATCGCTTCAACCGAGGAAGTCGCCGAGGCCGAAGTATTCGATGCCAGTGGCAAGCTGTTGTCGTATTGGACGCGCCCGGAAACCGGGATGCTGTCGCGGGTAGAACTGGAACTGGCGCACGCCTTGCTCGAACAGCCCATCATCCAGCCGATCCTCCATCAGGGGCGCACCATCGGCAGCATTCACCTGACCGGCCACGGCGGCAGCCTGTTGCGCTTCCTGCTCAGCGGCCTGGCGGGGATCCTGATCTGCACCGCCCTCAGCGCCTGGGTTGCCCTGCACTTGGCGCGGCGTCTGTTGCGCGGCATTACGGAGCCGCTGCAAAGCCTCGCCGCCGTGGCCCACGCCGCCCGCAGCGAGCGCGACTTTGACCGCCGCGTGCCGCCGGCCCGCATCGCCGAACTCGACAGCCTGGGAAGCGACTTCAATGCCTTGCTCGGCGAGATGCAAGCCTGGCAAAACCACCTGAAAAGCGAAAACGAAACCCTCGCCCACAAGGCCAACCACGACAGCCTTACCGGTCTGCCCAACCGCGCATACTTCGAAGGCCGCCTGATTCGCGCGCTGCGCAGCGCCGCCAAAGCCAAGGAACAGGTGGCCGTGCTGTACCTCGACAGCGACCGTTTCAAAGAGATCAATGACAGCTTCGGTCATGCCGCAGGTGATGCCGTGCTGGTGGCCGTCGCCGAGCGCGTGCGTGCGCAATTGCGTGAAGATGACCTGGTGGCGCGCCTGGGCGGTGACGAGTTTGCCATCCTGCTGGCGCCGCTGCACAAGGTGGAAGACGCCCAGCGCATCGCCGACAAAATCATCGCCAGCATGGACATGCCGATTGCGGTGCCTGGCGACACCCAGGTGTTGACCTCCCTCAGTATTGGTATCGCCCTCTACCCCGAGCATGGCGTCACACCTGGCACCTTGCTCAATGCCGCCGACGCGGCGATGTACCAGGCCAAACGTTTGTCGTCGGGCGGCCAGCAAACGGCGGAGTCGGAGAGCCCCGTCGTCAACGTTCAACACAGGAGCTGATCCCTTGTTCTCTACCGCGCGTTTTATCTTTATCACCCTGCTGGTGGCGTTGCTCGCCCTTGGCGGCTGCCAGACGGTACCCTCCAAAGGCCTGACCCCGGCGCAAGTCGCCGTCCTCAAGCAACAGGGCTTCGAGCTTACCGATGACGGCTGGGCGTTCGGCCTGTCCGGTAAAGTGCTGTTTGGCAGTGACGTCGAAACCCTTAACCAACCCAGCACCGACATCGTCCAACGCATCGGCAAGGCCCTGCTGGACGTAGGCATCGAGCGTGTACGCATCGACGGCCACACCGACGCCTCGGGCACAGAGACCTACAACCAGCAACTGTCCCTGCGCCGCGCCCAAAGCGTGGCGACGGTGCTGCAAGGCGTGGGCATGAAAGAAGACAACATCCAGCTGCGTGGGCTGGGCAGCAGTAAACCCGTGGCCACCAACGACACAGCGGAAGGGCGTACCGAGAATCGACGGGTGGCGATTGTGGTGATTGCGGACTGAGCCGGCAGTCCGATTTCAATCTGAAATCCAATCAAAATGTGGGAGGGGGCTTGCCCCCTCCCACATTTGAACGATGTTCGCTTAACTGCCCGGCGTCATCGCCTGCGTCAAGTCACCCACCACGGCCTTGCCCATCTCTCAGAGACACCGCGCAGCCCAGCCCTTTAATCCGCAAACCGAATCTCCCTTGTCTCCCCCATCAACAACCCCTGGTTCTGCTCCGTCACCTCGCGGATGTAATCCCACAGCAACGTAATCCGCTTCAACTTCCTCAGATCCTCACGGCAATACATCCAAAACTGACGAGTGATTGAAATCTGCTCCCCCAGCACCGGCAGCAACCGTGGATCCTGCGCCGCCAGAAAGCACGGCAAGATCGCCATCGACCGCCCTTGCTGCGCCGCCACGTATTGCGCAATCACGCTGGTACTGCGCAGGCTGGCGCTGGCGCCGGGCACGACGTTGGCCAGGTACAGCAGCTCCGAACTGAAGGCCAAATCATCCACATAGCTGATAAACGGATGCTCGGCCAAATCGGCCGGGCGCTGGATGGGCGGGTGTTGGTCGAGGTATTCCTGGGTCGCGTACAGCTGCAGTTTGTAGTCGCACAGTTTGCAGCACACGTAGGGCCCGTGTTCCGGGCGTTCCAGGGCGATGACGATGTCGGCTTCGCGCTTGGACAGGCTGATGAAGTGGGGCAGCGGCAGGATGTCGACCGAGATGGCCGGGTAGGTGTCGACGAAGTGGCTCAACTGCGGGGTGACGAAGAAGCTGCCGAAGCCTTCGGTGCAGCCCATGCGCACATGGCCGGACAGCGCCACGCCGGAGCCGGACACCTGCTCGCAGGCCATGTGCAGGGTGCTTTCAATGGACTCGGCATACCCCAGCAAACGCTGGCCTTCGGGGGTGAGGACGAAGCCGTTGGTCCGGGACTTTTCGAACAGGAGGGTACCGAGCGACACTTCCAATGAGCTGATGCGCCGCGACACGGTGGTGTAGTCCACCGCCAGGCGCTTGGCCGCGACGCTGGCCTTGCGGGTGCGGGCCACTTCCAGGAAAAACTTCAGGTCATCCCAGTTCAGGGAACCCAGCGATGTGATGTTTTTTTGCATATTGGACCGGCTTTTATGTGCGTTCTTATTAGAGATTTGCACATCTATACTCCAAAAACAGTCCGAACGCCTCATTTCTCAAGGCGGTTTACGCGCCTTGTCTCTGCATAAATATAAGAGTTGGAGACCACATGAACGCATCTGCCGATATTTCCGTGCAACAGGTCAAGTTGCTGATCAATGGTGAGTGGGTCGAGTCCAAGACCACCCATTGGCAAGACATCGTCAACCCGGCCACCCAGCAAGTGCTGGCCAAAGTCCCGTTCGCCACGGCCGATGAAGTCAATGCTGCCATCGACGCCGCCCATCAAGCCTTCCAGACCTGGAAGCTGACGCCCATCGGCGCGCGCATGCGCATCATGCTCAAGCTGCAAGCCTTGATCCGTGAGCACTCCAAGCGCATCGCGGTGGTCCTCAGCGCCGAGCAGGGCAAGACCATTGCCGATGCCGAGGGCGATATTTTCCGTGGCCTGGAAGTGGTGGAGCACGCCTGTTCCATCGGCACCCTGCAAATGGGCGAGTTCGCCGAGAACGTCGCCGGTGGTGTTGATACCTACACCCTGCGCCAACCCATCGGCGTGTGTGCCGGCATTACCCCGTTCAACTTCCCGGCGATGATTCCGCTGTGGATGTTCCCGATGGCCATCGCCTGCGGTAACACCTTCGTCCTCAAGCCGTCCGAACAAGACCCGCTGTCGACCCTGCTGCTGGTGGAGCTGGCGCTGGAAGCGGGCGTACCGGCGGGTGTGCTCAACGTGGTGCACGGCGGCAAGGATGTGGTGGATGCGCTGTGCACCCATAAAGACATCAAGGCCGTGTCCTTCGTCGGCTCGACCGCTGTCGGTACTCACGTCTACGACTTGGCGGGCAAGCACGGCAAGCGCGTGCAATCGATGATGGGCGCCAAGAACCACGCCGTGGTGCTGCCGGATGCCAACCGCGAACACACCCTCAATGCCCTGGTCGGTGCCGGTTTCGGCGCGGCGGGCCAGCGTTGCATGGCCACCTCGGTGGTGGTGCTGGTGGGCGCAGCCAAGCAATGGCTGCCGGATCTGAAAGCGCTGGCGCAAAAGCTCAAGGTCAACGCCGGCAGCGAAGCGGGCACGGATGTCGGCCCGGTGATCTCCAAGCGCGCCAAGGCCCGCATCCTGGAGCTGATCGAAAGCGGCGTGAAAGAAGGCGCCAAGCTTGAGCTGGATGGCCGCGACATCCAGGTGCCGGGCTTCGAGCAAGGCAACTTCGTCGGCCCGACCCTGTTCTCGGGTGTGACAACCGATATGCAGATCTACACCCAGGAAATCTTCGGCCCGGTGCTGGTGGTGCTGGAAGTCGACACCCTCGACCAGGCCATTGCGCTGGTCAACGCCAACCCCTTCGGCAACGGCACCGGCCTGTTCACCCAGAGCGGGGCGGCGGCGCGTAAATTCCAGAGCGAAATCGATGTGGGCCAGGTCGGCATCAACATCCCGATCCCGGTGCCGGTGCCGTTCTTCAGCTTCACCGGTTCCCGTGGCTCCAAGCTCGGCGACCTCGGCCCGTACGGCAAGCAAGTGGTGCAGTTCTACACCCAGACCAAAACCGTCACCAGCCGCTGGTTCGACGACGACACGGTCAACGATGGCGTCAACACCACCATCAACCTGCGCTGATTCGGGAGACGACCATGAAGATTGCATTTATCGGCTTGGGCAACATGGGCGCGCCCATGGCCCGCAACCTGATCAAGGCCGGCCATGCGCTGAACCTGTTCGACCTGAACCAGACGGTGCTCAAGGAACTCGCTGAGCTGGGCGGCCGCATCAGCGACTCGCCGCGTGACGCTGCCCAAGGCGCCGAGCTGGTGATTACCATGCTGCCGGCCGCCGCCCATGTGCGCAGTGTCTGGCTGAATGAAGACGGTGTATTGGCCGGGATCGGCAACGGCGTGCCCGCAGTGGACTGCAGCACCATCGACCCGCAGACCGCGCGCGATGTCGCCGCTGCTGCCGCCAAGCAAGGCGTGGTGATGGCCGATGCACCGGTCTCCGGCGGCACGGGCGGCGCCCAGGCGGGCACCCTGACCTTCATGGTCGGCGCCACCCCGGAACTGTTCGCCACCCTGCAACCGGTGCTGGCGCAGATGGGCCGCAACATCGTGCATTGCGGCGATGTGGGCACCGGGCAAATCGCCAAGATCTGCAACAACCTGCTGTTGGGCATCAGCATGGTCGGCGTCAGCGAAGCCATGGCCTTGGGGGACGCGCTGGGCATCGACACCCAGGTGCTGGCCGGCATTATCAACAGCTCCACCGGGCGCTGCTGGAGTTCCGACACCTACAACCCCTGGCCGGGCGTGATCGAAACTGCGCCGTCGTCCCGTGGTTATACCGGTGGGTTCGGCGCCGATTTGATGCTCAAGGACCTGGGCCTGGCCACCGAGGCCGCTCGCCAGGCCAAGCAACCGGTGATCCTCGGTGCCGTGGCCCAGCAGTTATACCAATCGATGAGTCAGCGTGGGGAAGGGGGCAAGGACTTCTCGGCGATTATCAACAGCTATCGCAAACCCAAATAACCTTGTAATGGAGGCTTACTGTGGCGATCGGGCTTGCCCCGCTCGCCACAACAACGTCAAATTGCCCGCTTTGGAAGCGACTCAAGCAAACACAAAATACTTACGCACCGTCTCAACCACTTCCCATGTCCCCTTCATCCCCGGTTCCACCACGAAAATATCCCCAGCGCGCAGATGGATCGGCTCCATCCCCTCAGGGGTGATCACGCAGTAGCCTTCCTGGAAGTGGCAGTATTCCCACTTCACGTATTCCACGTACCACTTGCCCGGGGTGCAGATCCAGGTGCCCATGATCTTGCTGCCGTCTTCGCTGGTGTAGGCGTTGAGATTGACGGTGTGCGGGTCGCCTTCGAGCTTTTCCCATTTGCAGGCATCCAGGACCGGCAGGGGATGGGTGTCGCGCAATACGGTGATGGGCTTGGACATGATGACTCCGAGGCAGGGAATGGAAAGATGCACCCTAAGGCCTTGGGCGTTGCGCCAGTGGTCTGAACTCGACATCGGGATGCCCAGAAGCGCAGGTGAATGCGACTCCTCTGCCGTGTGCAGTCAATGTGGGAGGGGGCTTGCCCCCGATGGCGGAGGGTCAGTGGATACATAAGTGACTGACACACTGCTATCGGGGGCAAGCCCCCTCCCACATTAATCCTTGGTGGGAGCTCCACTGTGGCCAGGCAATACTTCTGAGCGTAAATAGGCCATTTCCTCGCAGTAAGTGCGAAAGATTTCACGCTTTACGCAGGAATTCGCAAGAAAATTCACGTCTGGCCCTCGTATCATTCACCCCAGTAACCGCCGAGAGCCTTTAAATGAACCCAATAAAAACGTGGTGGGACATCAGCCCGCCCTTGAGCACGGCGACCCCGACCTGGCCGGGCGATACGCCGTTCCAGGAAGAGCGTGTGTGGCAGTTCGGCCCGGAGTGCCCGGTGAATGTCGGGCGCATTACCTTGTCGCCGCACACCGGCGCCCATGTGGATGCGCCGCTGCATTACAGCGCGGACGGTGCACCGATTGGCGAGGTGTCGCTGGACGTGTACATGGGCCCGTGCCGGGTGCTGCATTGCCTGGACAGCGGCGCGCTGGTACAGCCGCATCAGTTGGAAGGGCGTGTGGATAACTTGCCCGAGCGCGTGCTGTTGCGTACTTATCCACAAGCACCGCTGACCGAATGGGATTCGAACTTCACCGCCATCGCCCCGCAGACCATCGAACGGCTGGCCAGCCTGGGGGTGCGCCTGATCGGTATCGACACGCCCTCCCTGGACCCGCAACAGTCCAAGACCATGGATGCCCACAACGCCGTGGCGCGGCATGGCATGGCGATCCTCGAAGGCATCGTGCTCGACGACGTACCGGAGGGCGACTACGAACTGATCGCCCTGCCGCTGCGTTTCGCCAACCTGGACGCCAGCCCGGTCCGTGCCATTCTCCGCCCGCTCAAGGAGCCCTCGCGATGAGCCAATGTCCTTTCTCTGCCGACTACCAGCCACCGGAAGAATGGCATAACGCCGAACTGAATTTTTCCGAGTCCATGAGCTATGGCGACTACCTGGACTTGGGCAAAGTCCTCAGCGCCCAGCATCCGCTGTCGCCGGACCACAACGAAATGCTCTTCATCATCCAGCATCAGACCTCCGAGCTGTGGATGAAACTGATGCTCCACGAACTCAAGGCCGCCCGCGAACACGTGCGCCTGGGCGAATTGCCGCCGGCGTTCAAGATGCTGGCGCGGGTCTCGCGGATCTTCGATCAACTGGTGCACGCCTGGGCCGTGCTGGCGACCATGACGCCGTCGGAATACAAGGCGATTCGCCCGTTCCTGGGACAGTCGTCCGGGTTCCAGTCGTTCCAGTACCGCGAGATCGAATTTATCCTCGGCAACAAGAGCGCGGCGCTGCTGCGGCCCCATGCCCATCGGCCTGAGTTGTTGCAGGAGTTGCAGGTGGCGATTGCCACACCGTCGCTGTATGACGAAGCGGTGAACCTGATGGCCAAGGCGGGCCTGGCGATTGACCCCAAGCGCGCCGAGCGCGACCCGACGGCGGCGACCGTTCACGATGAGTCGGTGGAGGCGGCGTGGCGCGAGGTGTATCGCGACCCGAGCCGGTATTGGGACTTGTACCAGTTGGCCGAGAAGTTTATCGACCTGGAAGATTCGTTCCGCCAATGGCGCTTCCGGCATGTGACCACGGTGGAGCGGATTATCGGCTTCCAACCCGGCACCGGCGGCACCGAGGGCGTGGGTTACCTGCGCAAGATGCTCGACACCGTGCTGTTCCCCGAGCTGTGGCGAGTGCGCTCCACGCTGTAAACGCAATCAAATGTGGGAGGGGGCTTGCCCCCCGATGGCGGAGGGGCAGTGGACACATAAGTGACTGACACACTGCTATCGGGGGCAAGCCCCCTCCCACATGGATATTACTGCGCAGCGGCGACCGCTTTCGTCTTACTCACTCGCAACCGGTAGGCCACATAGATAATCCCCACCCAAACCGGCATCGCATATACCGACTCGCGAATGCCAGGGATCGCCAGCATCACGCTGATGATCATCAGCATGAACGCCAGGCACAGGTAGTTGCTGAACGGGAACCAGAAGGTCTTGAACGACGGCGTCACGCCTTGCTCGCCCATGGCTTTGCGGAACTTGATATGGGTGATGCTGATCAGCGCCCAGTTGATCATCAGCGAAGCAACCACCAGCGCGAACAGCAGCTCCAGGGCACTTTGCGGTGCCACGTAATTGACCACCACGCACAGCATCGTCACCAACGCCGAGATCGCCAGGGCCCGCAGTGGTACGCCTTGCTTGTTGAGCTTCATCAGCGCTTTTGGCGCATCACCTTGCTCGGCCAGGCCGAACAGCATGCGGCTGTTGCAGTACACGCCGCTGTTGTACACCGACAGCGCCGCGGTCAGCACCACGAAGTTGAGGATGTGGGCGGCGGTGTCGTTGCCGATCAGCGAGAAGATCTGCACAAACGGGCTGCCGCTGTAGGCATCGCCTGACGCGCCGAGGGTTTGCAGGAGTTGATCCCATGGGTACAGCGACAGCAGCACGGTCAATGCGCCGACGTAGAAAATCAGGATCCGGTACACCACCTGGTTGATCGCTTTCGGAATCACCTTGCGTGGCTCGCTGGCCTCGGCAGCGGTGATACCCACCAGCTCCAGGCCGCCGAACGAGAACATGATGAAGGCCATGGACATCAACAGCCCCATGCCGCCATTCGGGAAGAACCCGCCGTGGCTCCACAGGTTGCTGATGGAGGCTTGCGGGCCGCCGGTGCCGCTGAACAGCAGGTAGCAGCCGAGCACGATCATGCCGACAATCGCCACCACCTTGATGATCGCAAACCAGAACTCGGTCTCACCAAAGAATTTAACGTTCAGGGTGTTGATCAGGTTCACCGCGACAAAGAACACCAGTGCGCTGACCCAGGTCGGGATCTCCGGCCACCAGAACTGGATGTACTTGCCCACGGCGGTCAGCTCGGCCATGCCCACCAGCACGTAGAGTACCCAGTAGTTCCAGCCGGCCAGGAAGCCCGCGTAACCGCCCCAGTATTTGTGGGCGAAGTGGCTGAACGAGCCGGCCACCGGTTCTTCGACGATCATCTCGCCGAGCTGGCGCATGATCAGGAACGCGATGAAACCGGCAATCGCGTAGCCCAGGATCATCGACGGCCCTGCCGACTTGAGTACCCCGGCCGAACCGAGGAACAGCCCCGTGCCAATCGCCCCGCCCAAGGCGATCAACTGAATATGCCGGTTCTTCAGGCCACGCTTTAGGCCTACCGGGTTAACCATGTCATCCGCCATTAACGTTCCCTTCTACTTGTTTTTCTCGGGGTAGAACCCCTCAGAAGTGCTGAGGCGTCAGATATTACTCTGCGTAAACTTTTCGTAATACAGCTGAACGCCATCAAGTGCCTGATCCGCCAGCCATTGTTGGATGGATTCGACCATCGGAGGGGGGCCGCACACGTACATATCCGCCAATCCGTCGCGCAATTCGGCCAGGTCGAAATGGTCGGTGAGGTAGCCGCGCTTGCCAGGCCACTCGGGCGACGGTGCGCTCAGCACTTCGGTGTAGCGAAAACCGGGGATTTTCGAGGCGTATTGATGGATACGCTGCGCTTCGCATAAATCCTCAGCCCCGCGCACGCCGTAATACAGGTGCACGGGCTGCTCGCAGCCCGTGGCGGCCAGTTCATCGAGCATGCCGAGCAAGGCTGACAATCCGGTACCGCCGGCCACCAGCACCAACGGTTTGCTGACATGACGCAGGTAGAACGCACCCAGCGGCGCCTCGATCAGCAACGCATCGCCGACGTGGCAACGGTCACGCAGGTAGTTGCTCATCACCCCATCCGGCAGCAGGCGGATCAGGAACTGCAGCTGATTGCCCGGCAGGTTGGCGAAAGAGTAGGAGCGCCAACCGTCCGTGCCGGGCACCGAGATGCGCGCATATTGACCCGGTAGAAAATCCAGCGACGCGTCCAACCGCACCGTCAAGATCGCCGTACTGGCCGACACCTGCTGCACCTCGCTCACCGTGCCGCGCACCTGCACCGGCCCCGGCGCATTGCACAGGCTTGAATCAAAGTCGAAGTAGAACGCTGCGTCGGACTTCACTCGGGTCTGGCAACTGAGCATCTTGCGCTGTTGCAGGTCGAGGCTGGAGAGGGCTTCCTCGTCCACATAGTCCTGGGTGTAATCCCCCGACTCGCACCGGCCCTGGCAGGTGCCGCACACGCCTTCGCGGCAATCCAGGGGGATCTTGATGCCATTGCGCAGTGCCGCATCCAACAGGATTTCATTCGCGCCCACCGGGAAAAACAGCGTCTTGCCGTCGGCAAAACTGAAGGCCACTTTGTGATTCATGTAGGGGCTCCGCATATTGATGACGTGCGCACAACCTGTGGCAAGCCCGCTCGCCACAAAGGCGTGTTCATAGGTGATAGAAATCCAGCACCGAATTGATGGTGTCGTTAAGCAGCAGCGCGTGCTTGCGGGTGATCAGCCAGCTGTCGCCATGGGGCTTGAGGCGATAGGTGGCATGCCCGTAGAACTGCTCCGAAGTCGCCAGCCGATAGAACAGCGTGTGCCAGTTCAACCGGACCTCCAACGTGCCATCCGCCTGCTCGGCGATGCGCACGTTGTTGATCAGGTGCAAGGTGCGCGGCATCGGTGTGGCAGACGCCGCTTTGCCGGTGCGCAGGCGGAACACGCGGTCTTCCAGGCCCGAACGGTTGGCGTAATAGATCAGTGACATCTCACGCTTGGGGTCGCGGGTGTAGACGTGCTCCGAGTCCCATTGCGGCAGGTGAAATTCGCTCTGCGGGTCGAACAACTGCACATAGGCGTCCCAGTCCTGGGCGTCGCACAGCTCGGATTTACGGTAGAAAAACTGCTCGATCCGGTACTGCAATGGCGCATTCATCATTTCACCTCCCGCAGTTTCAGCGCTTGTTGATCCAGGCCGTTGAGCAGAAAGTGCTGCCAGTTGCGGTGCTGGTTGACGTACAGGCCTTCATGGGTGAACTCGGTGCCGGTCATGGCCGGTTGGATGCCGATGGCCTCGCTGTTCGGCGTCGGCCCGGTTTCCCAGCGATGGCTGCCGCGTGAGATATCGCTCCAGCGTTCCAGGCGGCCCTGGAAACCACGCTGGGCTTCGCGAAACTCCACGAGGTCGTCCGGCGTGCCCATGCCCGAGACGTTGAAGAAGTCCTCGAACTGGCGAATACGGTTTTCGCGGTCGGCGTCGGATTCGCCTTTCACCCCCAGGCACTGGCTGATGATCTCGGTCTTGTTCCACGCCACCGGGCGGATGATGCGCAACTGCGAGCTGATCTGGTCGAGGAAGAACAGGCTCGGGTAGATATTCAGGTTGCGCAGGCGGTGCATCATCCACTCGGCCTTCTGCTGGCCGTGCTCTTGCACCAGGCGCGGCATGATGGTGGCGTAGCCGGAACGCACGCTGGGGTTGGGCATGTCGCTGAACAACACGCTGTGGCCATTGTTGAAGGCGAACCAACCGTCATCGGTGTTGGCGTCGCCGGCGCCGAGCTTGCTGTAGTCCAGGGTGCTGGCGGACCCGGTGCCGTTCTCGGTGTTCACCTGCTGGCGATGCTGCACCGTGGCCACGTAGTTGTAGTGCACGGTGCTGACGTGATACCCGTCCAGGCCGTTTTCGTTTTGCAGTTTCCAGTTGCCGTCGTAGGTGTAGGCAGACTTGCCCGGCAGCACCTCCAACTCACCGGTGGCAGACTGCGCGACCATCATGTCGAAGAACACTTTGGCGTCGCCGAGGAAGTCTTCCAGGCTGTCACGGCCATTCACATCCAGGCTGATGAAGACAAAGCCCTTGTAGCTGTCGATGCGCGCCTTTTTCAGGCCGCGTGTCGCCTTGTCGAAACCTTCCGGATATTCCCCCGGCGCCTTGACCTTCACCAGCCGGCCATCGCTCTTGTAGCACCAGGCGTGGAACGGGCAGGTGAAGGTCGACTGGTTGCCCTTGCCGACCCGGGTGAGGGTGGTGCCGCGATGCTGGCAGGCGTTGACCAGCGCATTGAGCCGGCCCTCGCCATCGCGGGTGATGATCATCGGCTGGCGCCCGGCACGCATCGTCACGAAGTCGTGATGATTGGCCAGTTCGCTTTCGTGGCAGGCGTAGATCCAGTTCTTCTCGAAGATCAGCTCCATCTCCAGGTCGAACAGCTCGGGCTCGGTAAACATGTCGCGGGCGATACGGAACACTGCGTCTGCCGGACGAAAATCCAGGCAGCTTTCGATAAAGCTTTTCCATTGCTCGACGCTTCTTGCACCACTCATGGGAGGCACCTTTTGATCATGGCTAAACAGGTGAGCCATTAAGAGGCTGCGACAAGGTGGCGGGCTATCCACTTAATGGGGGAAGGTGGGCCGCAAAGTTGGGCAGCAAATACCCACGGCGGTGCGGGCGGTGACGCGACGCGCTACCGTCTGGCGAGGCAAAGGGCGTCAACACCTGCGGTTTATCCACATAGTTGGCGGTTGCTATCCACCCGGTTGCAATCGGGCCGGCGTGGCGTAGAACTTGCTGTGGAACCACAACGACGCGCCGCCAGAGCGCGCAACAGCCTAACCGCCGTGGGTGCACCCTGATGAGTAGCCAGACACGCGATATTCATATTCAACGCTTCGACCTCGAAGGCGCCCGCAGCTGGATGTCCGGCATTTGCGGGCCCCATCGCCTGGCGACGGCCACGCCCGAGCGCCTGCGCTTTCATCACAGTGCCAACGTGTTCAAGTCCCGCGCCACCACCCTGGGGGTGATCGAATACGGCACCGACGTGACCATCGATATCGAAGACGCCGAGCACTTCAGCAGCTACAGCGTGAGCCTGCCGCTGGTGGGCGAACAGGCGTTGAGCAAGAACGGTGAGTGCCTGGGTTCCAACCGCGATCAGGGCGTGATCATCGCGCCCAACGAGCACCAGGTGCTGGCGATTTCCGGTGACTGCCGCAAGTTGCAGGTGGTGATCACGCGGGCGGCGATGAGCGAATCGCTGGAAGGCTTGCTGCAACGGCCTATCGAAGCGCCGCTGCAATTTGAACCGGTGATGGATGCGGTGGAGGGCGCTTCGGCGTCGTGGTGGCGCATGGCGCGTTATTTCATCGCCGAGCTGGAAGGCAGCAGTGAGTTGTATGAGCAGGCGGCGTTTACCCGTGACCTGGAAAGCTCGCTGATCAAGGGCCTGATCCTCGCCCAGCCGAACAACTACTCGGAAGAACTGCGTGACGTGCTGGGGGTGAAACTGCCCCATTACCTGATCCGTGCGCGCCAATACATTCACGCCAACGCCCGCGAGGCGCTGCACCTCGAAGACCTGGAAGCCGCTGCCGGCGTGTCGCGGTTCAAGCTGTTCGATGCGTTTCGCAAGTACTTCGCCCTGTCGCCCATGGCCTACCTGAAGAAGCATCGGCTGAATGCAGTGCGCCAGGAAATCCTTGAGCACGGTTCAATCCGCACCATCTCCGAGATCGCCCTGGGCTGGGGCTTTACCCACCTGGGGCGGTTCTCGGCGGAGTATCGAAAACTGTTCGATGAGTCCCCCAGCCAGACGTTGCAGCGCAAGCGTATGCGCAGTACTTGAACCTGATGAAGATCAACATGTGGGAGGGTTTCAGATCAGTTCTTCAACCAACTGCAGGCAATGACTAAGCCCTGGCGACTGATCATTCACCCGTCGGCTCAGAATGATCGGCGAGGTCGCCGTCGCTTCTACAACCGGTGTGTAGCCAATATCCGCGCGATGCAGCACCTGCACCGACGCCGGCACCAGCGTCACGCCCATGCCCGCACCGACCAGGCCGATGGCGGTCTGCAATTCGTTGGTCCACTGCGCCACCTTGAGGCTCAGGCCGTGGGCGTCGAACAGCGCGATCACATGGTCGGCATAGCTGGGGCGCGGGTTGCCGGGGTAGAGCACAAACGGCTCGGCGGCCAGTTGGGCGAGGGTCGCGGGGGCGCCCAACAAGGGGTGGCCGGCGGGCAGCACGGCGACCAACCGATCCTCCACCAGCACGCGCTGGACGATGGCCGGGTCGTCGATACGAATGCGCCCGAAACCCACATCGATACGCCCGGCCTTGAGCGCCTCGACCTGCTGCAAGGTGGTCATTTCCGACAACCCCAACTCCAGCTCCAACGCCTCATGGTTGCGCAGCCGCCGAATCAATTCCGGCAGCACGCCATACAAGGTCGACGGGGCAAAGCCGATGCCCAGCCAGGTCTTCTCGCCCTGGCCGATGCGTCGCGTGTTGTCGCAGACTTTGTTCAACTGCTCGAGCAATACATTGGCGTGTTCATAGAAAAACCGCCCTGCCTCGGTCAGCCGCAGCGGTCGGCCACGCTCCAGCAGAATCACGCCCAATTCCTCTTCCAATTGCTGGATCTGCCGGCTCAACGGCGGCTGGGCGATGTGCAGGCGTTCGGCGGCACGGGTGAAGTTGAGGGTCTGCCCCAACACCTGGAAGTAGCGCAGATGACGCAGTTCCATAACGGCTCCTTTCATACCTTGAGGGTATTGCTTGAGACTAATTCTATATTGGAAGCTAGGAAAAATGCGGCACAGAATCGACGTAAATCTATAAATAACCCAACGGGTATTGCCATGCCGATTCGCGCCATCGAGTCGATCGAGACCATTATCGTCGACCTTCCCACCCTTCGCCCGCACAAACTGGCGATGCACACCATGCAAAACCAGACCCTGGTGATCATCCGCGTGCGCTGCGCCGACGGCATCGAAGGCATCGGTGAATCCACCACCATCGGTGGCCTGAGCTACGGTAACGAGAGCCCCGACAGCATCAAGGTCAACATCGACCGTCACTTCGCGCCACTGCTGATCGGCCAGGACGCCAGCAATATCAACGCTGCCATGTTGCGCCTGGAGCGCAGCATTCGCGGCAACACCTTTGCCAAATCCGGTATCGAAAGCGCCTTGCTCGACGCCCACGGCAAGCGCCTGAACCTGCCCGTCAGCGAACTGCTCGGTGGGCGTGTGCGCGATGCGTTGCCGGTGGCCTGGACCCTTGCCAGCGGCAATACCGCCCAGGACATTGCCGAGGCCGAAAAGATGCTCGACCTGCGCCGCCACCGCATCTTCAAGTTGAAGATCGGTGCCGGTGAAGTTGGCCATGACCTGGCCCATGTCATCGCGATCAAAAAGGCCCTGGGCGAGCGTGCCAGCGTGCGCGTCGACGTCAACCAGGCCTGGGACGAGGCCGTGGCCCTGCGTGCGTGCAAGGTGCTCGGCGACAACGGCATCGACCTGATCGAGCAGCCGATCTCGCGCAATAACCGTGGGGGCATGGCCCGGCTCAACCTGTCGAGCCCGGCGCCGATCATGGCTGACGAATCCATCGAGTGTGTCGAAGATGCCTTCAACCTGGCCCGCGAAGGCGCGGCCTTGGTGTTCGCCCTGAAGATCGCCAAGAACGGCGGCCCCCGCGCGGTATTGCGCACCGCTGCGATTGCCGAGGCAGCCGGTATCGGCCTGTACGGCGGCACGATGCTGGAAGGGGGGATCGGCACCCTGGCGTCGGCGCATGCCTTCCTTACGGTGGACAAACTGGCGTGGGGCACCGAGTTGTTCGGCCCGCTGTTGCTTACCGAAGACATCCTTACCGAGCCGCCGCTGTACCGCGACTTCCAGCTGCATGTCTCCCATTTGCCGGGCCTGGGCCTGGCCATCGATGAAGAGCGTCTGGCGTTCTTCCGTCGTGACAAACACTAAGAGGCGCCGCCATGTTGTTCCACGTAAAAATGACCGTGAACCTGCCCGTCGACATGAACCCCGAGCGCGCCGCCAGCCTCAAGGCCGACGAAAAAGCCCTGGCTCGACGTTTACAAGAGCAAGGCAAATGGCGCCACTTGTGGCGCATCGCCGGGCTCTACGCCAACTACAGCGTGTTCGACGTCGACAGTGTGCAAGAACTGCATGACCTGCTGATGCAACTGCCGCTTTACCCCTACATGGCCATCGAAGTGAACGCCTTGTGCCGGCACCCTTCGTCGATCCATGCGGACGACCGCTAGGCCGGTTTTCACCCTGATAACTACAAGATGAGGAATGCACCATGTCCATCCGACTGTCCCAGACTGCCCATGCCCAACAGTTTCTCGAAGAAGCCAGCGGCAACCTCACTGACGGCGGCAACCCGCGCACCAAGGCGCTGATCTACCGGATCCTGCGCGATACGGTAAACATTATCGAAGACCTGGAAGTGACCCCGGAAGAGTTCTGGAAGGCGGTCAACTACCTCAATGAATTGGGCAAGAACCAGGAGGCCGGACTGCTCGCCGCCGGGCTCGGTCTGGAGCATTACCTGGACATGCTGATGGACGCCGCCGATGAGGAAGCCGGCAAATCCGGCGGTACCCCGCGCACCATCGAAGGCCCGCTGTATGTGGCCGGCGCGCCGCTGTCGAAGTACGAGGCGCGGCTGGACGATGGCAAGGACGAGGCGGTGCCGCTGTTTATGCGCGGGCAAGTGCGCGACACCGAGGGCAAGCCGTTGGCGGGGGCGATTGTCGATGTGTGGCAGGCCAATACCGGTGGCACCTATTCGTGGTTCGACCCGACGCAATCCGAATTCAACCTGCGCCGCCGCATCGAGACCGACGCCCAGGGCAACTACCGCTTTCGCAGCATCGTGCCCTCGGGCTATGGCTGCCCGCCGACCGGGCCGACCCAGCAGTTGCTCGATCAACTGGGGCGTCACGGCCAGCGGCCGGCGCATATCCACTTCTTCATCTCGGCGCCGGGGTACCGGCACCTGACCACGCAGATCAACCTGTCGGATGACCCGTACCTGCATGATGATTTTGCCTACGCGACGCGGGATGAGTTGATTGCCGAGATTCGCTTCAGCGACGATCCGCAACTGGCGCGGGAGTTTGGCGTGGAAGGGCGGTTTGCGCAGATTGATTTTGACTTTGAGTTGCAGGCCGCGGCAGCGCCGGTAGAGCAAAAACGCATGCAGCGGGTTCGTGCGTTGGAGGATTGATCAACACGGTCAAAAATGTGGGAGGGGGCAAGTCGAATCGTCGCACCGCCCCTCCCACATTCGAGCGATGGTGCTGCTCCTATTTGCGAACAACCAGATCAAGCACCTCATCCCGATCCTTGATCTTCTGCAACACAATCTCCGAGCGGATATCCATCACCCCCGCCGTGCGGTTCAGGTGGTTCACGATAAAGTCCGAAAAGTGCTTGAGGTTGCGCGCCTGCACGCGCAGTACATAATTGCTGGCGCCGGTGATCACGTAGGCGCTGGCCACTTCCGGCCAGCCCTGCACCTTCTTGATAAACGTCTCATGCCAATCCTCCACATCCTGGCGCAATGACAGGTGGACGATGGCCTCCAGTTCAATCCCCAGTTGCTCGGCATTCAACACCGCGCGGTAGCCGCTGATAATCCCTTCGCTTTCCAGCAGGCGTAAACGGCGCAGGCAGGCAGAGGGCGACAACGCGACTTTTTCCGCCAGTTCCTGATTGCTGATACGGCCATCCTGTTGCAGGAAATGCAGGAGGCGAAGGTCGGTGGCGTCGAGAATCATGATTAGAATAAATCCGCGTATTTTCGGTTTTTAGTCGAATTTCCTACAGCTTAATTAGCCTGTTACCCACCACTTTGCACGAAAATTCTCTAAATCTTCGTTCATTATTTGCTGCATCCTCACTTATAAAAACCAGGACAGCCCATGACCCCTCGCAGCCATTGCCAAGCCCTTGACACCCAGGACCCGCTGGCGCCGCTACGTCACCAGTTCGCCTTGCCCCAGGACGTTATCTACCTGGACGGCAACTCCCTCGGCGCGCGTCCAGTGGCGGCGCTGGAGCGGGCGCAGGCGGTCATCGTGCAAGAGTGGGGCAATGGCTTGATCCGCAGTTGGAACAGCGCCGGTTGGGCCGACTTGTCCCAGCGCCTGGGCAACCGCCTGGCACCGCTGATTGGTGCGCGCGACGGTGAGGTGGTGATCACCGACACCACCTCGATCAACCTGTTCAAGGTGCTCAGTGCCGCCTTGAGCGTGCAGCGCCAACGGGAGCCTGCGCGCAAGGTGATCGTCAGCGAAGCGAGCAACTTCCCCACCGATTTGTACATCGCCCAGGGCCTCGCCGAGTTGCTGCAACAGGGCTATTCCCTGCGCCTGGTCAACAGCCCGGATGAACTGCCCGAGGCCATCGACGGGGATGTGGCGGTGGTGATGCTTACCCACGTCAACTACAAGACCGGCTACATGTACGACATGCAGGCGCTCACTGCCTTGAGCCATGAATGCGGCGCGCTGAGCATCTGGGACCTGGCGCATTCGGCGGGCGCGGTGCCGATCGACCTGCACGGGGCCGGTGCCGACTATGCGATTGGCTGCACCTACAAATACCTCAATGGCGGCCCGGGCTCCCAGGCGTTCGTATGGGTCAGCCCGACCCTGGTGGACCTGGTGCACCAGCCGCTGTCGGGCTGGTTCGGGCATACCCGGCAGTTCGCCATGGAATCCAGCTACGCGCCGAGCGCCGGCATCGCCCGCTACCTGTGCGGCACCCAGCCAATCACTTCGCTGGCGATGGTGGAGTGCGGCCTGGAAATTTTTGAACAGACCGATATGGCCCGCCTGCGCAGCAAATCCCTGGCGTTGACCGACCTGTTTATCGAGCTGGTCGAAAGCCGCTGCGCCGCCCATAACCTCGTGTTGATCACTCCGCGTGAACACGCCCGGCGTGGCAGCCATGTGAGCTTCGAACACCCTGAGGGATATGCGGTGATCCAGGCCCTGATCGCCCGGGGTGTGATCGGTGATTACCGCGAGCCGCGCATCATGCGCTTTGGGTTTACGCCGCTGTACACGAGCTTTACCGAGGTGTGGGATGCGGTGGAAATCCTCGGTGAGATTCTCGATAACAACACTTGGGACCAGCCGCAATTCAAGGTCCGACATAGCGTCACCTGAGTAAACGCTGGACCCTGTGGGAGGGGGCTTGCTCCCGATAGCGGCGGATCAGTAAACATTTAAGTGACTGACACACTGCCATCGGGGGCAAGCCCCCTCCCACAGGGGACCTGTGACAACCGTTAGATAGTGCAACCACAATAATAAAGGGGCACACCACGTGACCACGCCAGACAACGGCTTTGCCGATATCACCCACCGCGAACTGGGCCTGAGGCGCCAGCTCACTTCCGGCCAGATGAGCATGATCGCTATCGGTGGCGCCATCGGCACCGGGCTGTTCATGGGCAGCGCCTATGCCATCGGCTATGCCGGGCCCAGCGTGCTGGTGAGCTACGCGATCGGCGCGTTGATCACCTTGTTGCTGATGGGCTGCCTGGCGGAGATGACGGTGGCCCACTCCACCTCGGGTTCTTTTGGCGCCTATGCCGAGTTCTACATCAGCCCGCTGGCCGGGTTCCTGGTGCGTTATGCCTACTGGGCGGCGATTGTGCTGGCGGTGGGCGCCGAGGTCACGGCGGTGGCGATGTACATGAAGTACTGGTTCGCCAACGTGCCGGAGTGGGTATGGATCGTATCGTTTTCCAGCGTGCTCATCCTGCTCAACGCCATCAGCGTCAAGACGTTCGGCCACTTCGAATACTGGTTTTCGACGATCAAGATCAGCGCCATCGTCGGCTTCATCATCCTTGCGGTGTACGTGGTGTTCGGCTCCGGCAATCCGGACTATGGCGTGCAGCACTACACGGCTCACGATGGCTTCTTCCCCCATGGCCTGAGCGGCATGTGGATAGCGGTGATCGTGTCGATCTTCAGCTACTTGAGCGTCGAGATGATCGCCGTGGCTGCCGGTGAAGCGGCGGACCCGGAGCAGGCCGTGAAGAAAGCCTTTCGCGCGACCATCGTGCGGCTGGTGGTGTTTTACCTGCTGACCCTGGCGCTGATGCTCGCCATCGTGCCGTGGAACCAGGCCGGCCAGACCCAGAGCCCGTTCGTCACGGTGATGCAGACCATCGGCATTCCCGGCGCCACCGGGGTGATGAATTTCGTCATCCTGATCGCGGCGTTGTCGGCGATGAACAGCCAGCTCTACATCACCACGCGCATGATGTTCAGCCTGTCCCGCGCTGGCTTTGCGCCCAAGTCCATGGGCGCGTTGAGCAAAAGCGGCATTCCGCTGAATGCCTTGCTGTTGTCCAGCTCGGGCATCGCCCTGGCGACGCTGTTGAACGTGGTGTACCCGCAAAGCTCGTTCACCCTGATGATGGCGATCTCGATGTTTGGCGCGATCTTCACCTGGTTCATGATCTTCCTCACGCACCTGTTCTTCCGGCGCTATCGCAAGCGTCATGGCGGCGCGAAGCTGTCGTTCCAGTTGCGCCTGTTTCCCTACAGCACGTTACTGGGCCTGGTACTGATGGGGGCGGTGATGATCACCACGTACTTCACCGAGGCGTTCAAGATGACCCTGGTGTTTGGCGTGCCGTTCCTGCTGATCCTGTCGGCGGTGTATTACGGGTTTTTCCGCAAGGGTAGGGCCAAGGCGTCGAACAAGGCCCTGGCGTAACCCGGCAAGTGTTCGAACGAGCGCGCGCATAACAGCAGCGTTCGCCGAGCCCACTCTTCCTGCAACGGTTGGGCGGTGAAGGGATGTGGCGCTGGCCAGCGCGCCAACGCCGCCTGGGGCACGATGCCCAGGCCGGCGCCGCGGGCGACCATGCGCATCAGCCCGTCAAAACCCTCGGCGCGGATGCGCGTCTGCACACGAAAGCCCGCGTGCAGTGCCTGTTCTTCCAGGTACACCGAGAGTGCGCTGGCGGCGCCCAAGCCGACGAAGTCGAATTGCAGGCTGTCGACAAAACTCACCTTGCCGCCTGCCAGGGGATGGTCGCGCGGCATGATCAGCACCAGTGGGTCGTCGCGAAACGGCAGGGTCTGCAAGCCGTGGGTGTCCACGGCGTCGGAGATGATCCCCAGCTCCGCCGTACCCTGGCGCAAGGCCTGGGTAATGCGCAGGCTGGGCAATTCCTGCAGGTCGATATCGAGGTTGGGGTGTTCGCGCAGAAAGTCCGCAAGCAGTTCCGGCAGGTATTCGCTGAGTGCGGTGGTATTGCACAGCAGGCGCACCTGGCCTTTGACGCCGTTGGCGTATTCCGCGAGGTCCTGTTGCAGGTGATCGGCTTGTTGCAACAACAGGCGAGCGTGACGGGCTAAGGCCTTTCCCGCCGGTGTGGGGGTGACGCCTCGACGCCCACGGTCGAGAAACTCGATGCCCAACGAGGCTTCCATCGCCCGGATGCGTGCACTGGCGGCGGCCAGGGATAAATGGCTGCGGGCCGCGCCGGCGGTGATATTGCCGGTGTCGAGGATGTGCAGGTAGAGGCGCAGGTCGATCAGGTCAAAGTGCATGGCTGGTTGCTCGGGTGACTGGACTGGCATCGTCAGCCTCACGCAAAACAAGAGGCTGCCTCAGTATATGGCGAATTTTCGGGCGCATCGAAAAGTCGCACACTCGGCCCATGAACACCTTCCTCGCGTTTTACCAAAACCTCGGCCCCGCCCTTACCTTGCTGGTGATCGGCACCTTTCTGTTGGCCGGTACGGTCAAGGGCGTCATCGGCCTGGGCCTTCCCACCGTTGCCATGGGCATGCTCGGCCTGGCTATGCTGCCGGCGCAGGCTGCGGCGTTGCTGATCATTCCTTCGACCGTCACCAACCTGTGGCAATTGGCATTCGGCGGGCACCTGAGTGCTTTGCTCAAGCGGCTATGGCCGATGTTGCTGCTGATTTTCCTCGGC
Source organism: Pseudomonas sp. B14(2022) (assembly GCF_012030485.1). Taxonomy (NCBI): domain Bacteria; kingdom Pseudomonadati; phylum Pseudomonadota; class Gammaproteobacteria; order Pseudomonadales; family Pseudomonadaceae; genus Pseudomonas; species Pseudomonas sp. B14(2022). The sequence continues at coordinate 74,030 of NZ_JAAUVM010000023.1, read as the reverse complement.
ACCGGGCTGGGCACGTTGTGGCTGGGGATGGACGGCGGGCAATGGGTGGTGCGCGCACTGGGCGCGGCGTTGCTGGTGTATGCACTGAGCGGACTGTTCCTGCCCGCGTTCAAGGTCAAGGTCCAAATCGAACGCTGGCTGGGCCCGTTGTGCGGGCTGATCACCGGCATCATCACCTCGGCCACCGGTGTGTTTGTGATTCCGGCCGTGCCGTACCTGCAGGCGCTGGGTTTGAACCGCGATCAACTGGTGCAGGCGTTGGGGCTGTCGTTCACCGTGTCGACCCTGGCGCTGGCCGCCGGTTTGGCCTGGCGCGGCACGTTGGGCGGTGGCGAAATCAATGCATCGTTGCTGGCGCTGGTGCCGGCGCTGCTGGGCATGTGGCTGGGCCAGGTGGTGCGCCAGCGCATCAGTGCGGTGCTGTTCAAACGGGTGTTTTTTATCGGCATGGCGCTGCTGGGCGGGCATCTGCTGATCAGTGGTTGACGGCGCTGCGGTGTAAGCTGCTGTGAACCGATAACGAGGACCGCCCGTGAAAGCCCGATCCGATGAGCTACAGATTTTCGTCAGCGTGATTGAGTGCGGCTCGATTTCCGCTGCCGCGGAGCAGGTCGGGCAGACGCCGTCGGCGGTCAGTCGCACCCTGTCGCGCCTGGAAGCCAAGCTTGAAACCACACTGATCAACCGCACCACGCGGCGCATGGACCTGACCGAGGAGGGCAAGTACTTCTTCGAGCAGGCCAAGCTGATCCTGGCACAGATGGACGCGCTGGAAGAGCGCCTGTCGTCACGCCAGAAAAACCCTGCCGGGCGGCTGCGCATCAATGCCGCCGTGCCGTTCATGCTGCATGGGATCGTGCCCTACATCGCCGAATTCCGCCGTTTGTACCCGCAGATCCAGCTGGAGTTGAACAGCGATGACCTGATCATCGACCTGCTGGAGCAGAGCACCGATATTGCGATTCGCATCGGTGCCCTGGCCGACTCCACCCTGCATGCGCGCTCCCTCGGCTGGTCGCCGCTGCATATCCTCGCCAGCCCCGACTACCTCAAGCAGTACGGCACGCCGACGACGGTCGCCGAGTTGGCTGACCACACCTTGCTGGGCTTTACCCAGACCGAAACCCTCAACCATTGGCCGCTACGCCATGTGGAAGGCGACCGCTGGCTGATCCAGCCCAGCGTGGCCGCGTCCAGTGGTGAAACCCTGCGCCAGCTGGCGTTGGAAGGGCAGGGCATTTGCTGCCTGTCGAACTTCATGACCTCCGAAGACATCAATGCCGGACGCCTGGTGCCGGTGCTGGAGGCGTTCAACAGTGGGTATCGCCAACCCATCCATGCGGTGTTCTACCGCAACTCGCAATTGGCGCTGCGCATCCAGTGCTTCCTGGACTTTATCCAGGCCAAGCTGGCGCGGTATGCCTGCTGATTCGTGACCGTCACGCAAGAGTGAATTGGGCGGTACGGGCTTATTCGTCAGGGATGAGTCCGTAACAATGGACCCATCACTTACCCCGTCAGGAGCACTCTCCATGAACGTATTCATTACCGGCGCAGCCGGTTTTATCGGCGGTTCCATCGCCACTGGCCTGGTCAAGGCCGGTCACACCGTTACCGGCCTGGTACGCAGCGCCGAGCAAGCGGCTGAAATGACCGCCCTGGGCATCAACCCGGTGATCGGCACCCTCGATGATGCCGCTGTGTTGACCGAGCAAGCGCAGAAAGCCGATGCGGTGATCAATGCCGCGAGCAGCGACCATCGCGCTGCGGTGGAAACCCTGCTGGCCGCGCTGAAAGGCTCGAACAAGCCATTCCTGCACACCAGCGGTTCGAGCATCGTGGGGGATGCCTCGGGCGGTAAGGCCAGCGATGTCATCTACTTCGAAGACAGCTTGCCGGAGCCGACCGTCGACAAGGCTGCCCGCGTGGCCATCGACAACCTGATCCTGGCAGCGGCCAAAGACGGGGTGAATTCGGCGGTGATCTGCAACACCCTGATCTACGGCCACAGTCTTGGCGTGAAGCGCGACAGCGTGCAACTGCCGCGCTTGCTCAAGCAGGCACGCAAGAGCGGTGTGGTGCGCCATGTCGGCACCGGGCAGAACATCTGGTCCAACGTGCACATTGACGACGTGGTGGCGCTGTACCTGCTGGCACTGACCAGGAACGTGCCGGGCACTTTCTACTTTGTGGAAAGCGGCGAGGCCTCGTTTATCGACATGACCACGGCTATCGCCCACGCCCTGAACCTGGGCCAGCCACAGGATTGGCCATTGGCCGAGGCTGAAGCCGAGTGGGGCTATGAAATGGCCAACTATGGCCTGGGCTCCAACAGCCGCGTGCGCGGCAAGCATGCCCGCGAGTTGCTGGGCTGGGTGCCGAAGCGTACGTCGGTGGTGGAGTGGATTCGCGACGAGATGGTGTGATGTTCGCTTGAAACCCAGGTGCTGCTATCGGGAGCAAGCCCCCTCCCACATTTGACTGAGTTCCAACGCTGGAATGCAGTCAAGTGTGGGAGGGGCGGTGGGACGATTCGACTTGCCCCCGATTGGGGCCACTCGATCTTTCAGACTGGCCCCACCGGGCTCAATTCCGTACCATTCCCCGCCTTATCCCCCGCAATGCCCTGGTACCTCATGAACCTCACCCGCCTACGCGCCGATGCCTTGGCCGGCCTCACCACGTCCTTTGCGTTGCTGCCCGAATGCATCGCCTTTGCCCTGGTGGCTCACCTCAACCCGCTGATGGGGCTCTACGGCGCCTTTATCATTTGCACCCTTACCGCCTTGTTCGGCGGCCGGCCCGGCATGGTGTCCGGGGCGGCAGGCTCGATGGCGGTGGTGATCGTCGCGCTGGTGGTGCAGCACGGCGTGGAATACCTGCTCGCCACGGTGCTGCTGGGCGGGCTGATCATGGTCGCGTTCGGCCTGTTGCGCCTGGGCAAGCTGGTGCGCATGGTGCCGCACCCGGTGATGCTGGGGTTCGTCAACGGCCTGGCGATCATCATTGCCCTGGCCCAGTTGGAGCATTTCAAGAGCGGTGAAAGCTGGCTCAGCGGTACGCCGTTGTACGTGATGACCGGCCTGGTGCTGGTGACCATGGCCATCGTCTACCTGCTGCCGCGCATCACCCGTGCGGTGCCGCCGGCCCTGGTGGCGATCCTTGGCGTGGGCCTGGCCGTGTACCTGCTCGGCCTGCCGACCCGTACCCTCGGCGACATGGCCCACATCGCCGGCGGCCTGCCAACCTTCGCGCTGCCGCAGATCCCCTGGACCCTGGAAACCCTCGGCATCATCGCCCCCTATGCATTCCTGATGGCCATGGTCGGTCTGCTGGAAACCCTGCTGACCCTGAACCTCACCGACGAAATCACCGAGACCCGTGGCTACCCCGACCGCGAAAGCGTGGCCTTGGGCGCGGCGAATATGCTCTCGGGCCTGTTCGGCGGCATGGGCGGTTGCGCAATGATCGGGCAAACCGTGATCAACCTTAGCTCCGGCGGGCGCGGGCGTTTCTCCGGGGTGTTCGCCGGGGTGATGATCCTGCTGTTTATTCTGTTTCTGTCACCGCTGATCGAGCGGATCCCGCTGGCGGCGCTGGTCGGGGTGATGTTTGTGGTGTCGCAGCAGACCTTCGCCTGGGCGTCCCTGCGGGTGATCAACAAGGTGCCGCTCAATGATGTGCTGGTGATTATCGCGGTGACCGTGATCACGGTGTTCACCGACCTGGCCACCGCCGTGCTGTGTGGCATCGTGATCGCGGCGCTGAACTTTGCCTGGCAACAGGCCCGTGAGCTGTATGCCGATGAGCATCTGGAAGCGGATGGCAGCAAGCTCTATCGCCTGCACGGCACCTTGTTCTTTGCCTCGACTACGCCGTTCCTGAACCAGTTCGATCCGGCGAACGACCCCGCCCAGGTGACGTTGGATTGCCGTCACCTGAGCTTTGTCGACTACTCGGCGATTGCCGCGCTGATGACCCTGCGCGAGCGCTACAGCAAAGCTGGCAAGCATCTGCGGGTGCTGCATTTGTCTGAGCGCTGCAAGCAGTTGCTCAAGCGTGCCAAGGTTCGCCACGACTGATTTTTACGGTCCGACCAGGTCTTCCAATTCCTGGGCGCGGGTCTGCGTCATGTCCAGCACGCAGCCGGTGCCGTTGACCTGGTCGATGGTGCCGCCGGTGGCGGAGCCGGCGAAGGCGCAATTGGCGTCACGGTATTTGATCCACAGGCGCTGCAGGTCCTGCAGTTGCTGTTTGCGAGTGCCTTCCTGGGCGGCGAGGGCGGTCTTGTAGGCTGTGTTCAGGCGCGTGTCTTGCACCTTGGTTTCCTTGACGTTGCAACTGACCATGTCGGCAGTGGTATTGGCGCCGTCCATGCATTTTTTCAGGGCCGGGTTGTCGGCGGCGGCGGCAGTGCCGCACATGGCGAGAAGCAAGGCGCCGGCGGCGAGTGTCGTGCGAGTCATAGTCGATTTTCCTGGCATCAATGGATGTGCATTCTATGACTCAAGCTTATTCGTCGAGTTTCCAGCCTTCTCTGATCTTGATGTAAGAACATCCCTCGAATTTTCATACACGGCCCTTGGGCTTATCCCAACGCGACAGCGCTTATCCGTAAGCGAAAGTTACTTTCATACAGTTTGAAAATACGCCTCGGTAATGATTTATGAGTTTCACAACCCATTCGACGTGACCCTTTCCGAGGAGTACCGCATGGCCGCATCACCGGGCTTCGGGCTGTTGGCATACGCTGCCATCGCCATCATTGCTTTGATCGTGCTGATCGCACGTTACCGGCTCAACCCGTTTATCGTCATCACCCTGGTGTCCATCGGCCTGGCGCTGATGGCCGGGATGCCGGCAGACACCATCATGGGTTCCTACGAGGCCGGCGTCGGCAAAACCCTGGGGCATATCGCCCTGGTGGTGGCGCTGGGCACCATGCTCGGCAAGATGATGGCCGAGTCCGGTGGCGCCGAGCAGGTGGCCCGCACGCTGATCAACCGTTTCGGCGAACGTAATGCCCATTGGGCCATGGTGTGCATCGCGTTCCTGGTGGGGCTGCCGCTGTTTTTCGAAGTGGGCTTTGTGCTGCTGGTGCCGATCGCCTTTACCGTGGCGCGGCGCGTGGGGGTGTCGATCCTGATGGTCGGCCTGCCGATGGTCGCCGGCCTGTCGGTGGTGCATGCGTTGGTGCCGCCGCACCCAGCGGCGATGATGGCCGTGCTGGCGTATAACGCGTCGGTGGGGCAGACCGTGCTCTATGCGATTCTCATCGGTATTCCGACGGCGATCATTGCCGGCCCGCTGTACGCCAAATTCATCGTGCCGCGTATTCACCTGCCGGCGGAAAACCCGCTGGAACGCCAGTTTATCGAGCGTGAACCTCGCGAGCGTTTGCCGAGCTTTGCCCTGACCATGGGCACTATCCTGTTGCCGGTGGTGTTGATGATGATCGGTGGCTGGGCCAACGTGATTTCCACCCCGGGTACGGGCTTCAACCAGTTCCTGCTGTTTATCGGTAACTCGGTGATCGCGCTGCTGGTGGCGACCCTGGTGAGTTTCTGGACCCTGGGCCTGGCGCAGGGCTTCAACCGCGAGTCGATCCTCAGGTTCACCAATGAATGCCTGGCGCCGACCGCGAGCATCACCTTGCTGGTGGGCGCGGGTGGCGGTTTGAACCGGATATTGGTGGACGCTGGCGTTACCAACGAAATTCTAGGCCTGGCGCATGCCTTCCACCTGTCACCGCTGGTGATGGGCTGGCTGTTCGCTGCGTTGATGCGGATTGCGACGGGCTCAGCCACGGTGGCCATGACTACGGCTTCGGGCGTGGTGGCCCCGGTCGCCCTGGGCCTGGGTTATCCACACCCGGAATTGCTGGTGCTGGCCACTGGCGCGGGTTCGGTGATCTTTTCCCACGTTAACGACGGTGGCTTCTGGCTGATCAAGGAATACTTCAATATGACGGTGATCCAGATCTTCAAGACCTGGACCGTATTGGAGACGCTGATCTCTGTGGTTGCCTTCGGTCTGACTTACGGCCTGTCCTGTATTTTGTAACCCGGAGCCCCCATGGACATCCTCTACCAGATCCGCGCCCGCCAGGATTCCTTCAGCGCCGGCGAAGGGCGTATCGCCAGGCTGATGCTGGAGGATGTGGGCTTTGCCGCCTCGGCCAGTCTGGAAGAGCTGTCCCAACGGGCCGAGGTCAGTACCGCCACCTTGTCGCGCTTTGCCCGCAGTGTCGGTTGCCGGGACTTGCGCGATCTGCGCCTGCAACTGGCCCAGGCCAGCGGCGTCGGCAGCCGCTTCCTGGACCCGGCGGGGTTGCCTGAACAGTCGGCGTTTCATCGGCAGATTCTCGGCGACATCGAAGCGACGTTGCGCCAGCACTTGTCCGGTTTCAACCAGGCCAGTTTTGTCGATGCGGTCAACCTGCTGGGTAAGGCGCGGATGATCCACGCGTTTGGCATGGGCGGGCCATCGAGCTTGTGCAGCGATGAACTGCAGGTGCGCCTGGTACGCCTGGGCTATCCGATTGCCGCCAGCCACGACCCGGTGATGATGCGCGTCACAGCTGCAACCCTGGGGCCGGAACACGCGCTGATCGTCTGCTCGCTCACCGGCCTTACCCCCGAGTTGCTCGATGTGGTGGCGCTGGCACGCAACTACGACGCGCGCATCGTCGCCATCACTCTTGCCGACTCACCCCTGGCGCAGTTGGCGGATGTGCTGCTGCCGCTGCAACCGGCGGAAACCAGTTTTATCTACAAACCCACGGCGGCGCGTTACGGCATGCTGCTGGCCATCGACCTGCTCGCCACCGAACTGGCGCTGGCCCTGCCCGACGACAACCAGGAACGCCTGCGCCGGATCAAGCTGGCCCTCGACGATTATCGCGGCGGCCCTGACAGCCTGCCGCTTGGAGATTGATATGACGTACGACACGCTGATTCGCCAGGCGCTGATCATCGATGGCAGCAACACCCCGGGTTATGTCGCCGATGTGGGGCTGCGTGACGGGCGCATCGAGACGATCGGCGACTTGTCGACGGCGGCGGCCGTGCATGAAATCGATGCGACAGGCCGTGTGCTGGCGCCGGGCTTTATCGACGTGCACACCCACGACGACACGGTGGTCATCCGCCAGCCGCAGATGCTGCCCAAGCTCAGCCAGGGTGTGACCACGGTGATTGTCGGCAACTGTGGCATCAGCGCCTCACCGGTGAGTTTACGCAGCGATCCGCCCGACCCGATGAACTTGTTGGGCAGCGCTGCGGCGTTTGTTTATCCCCGTTTCAGCGACTATCGCAGCGCCGTTGAACGTGCTCATCCAGCGGTCAATGTCGCAGCATTGATCGGCCACACGGCGCTGCGCAGTAACCACATGGACGATCTGCATCGCACCGCCACACCGGATGAAATCGTCGCCATGCGTGTGCAGTTGCACGAGAGTCTTGAGGCCGGCGCCCTCGGTTTATCCACAGGCCTGGCCTACGCCAGCGCGTTCAATGCCGAGACCGATGAGGTGCTGCAACTGAGTGAAGAACTCACGGCCTTCGGTGCGGTGTACACCACCCATTTGCGCAGCGAATTCGAACCGGTGCTGGAGGCGATGGACGAGGCTTTTCTGATCGGCCGGCACTCACAGGTACCGGTGATTATTTCCCACCTCAAATGTGCGGGAGCGGGGAACTGGGGGCGTAGTCCGCAGCTGTTGGCAGCGTTGGAATCGGCGGCGAAAACCCGCCCGGTGGGGTGTGATTGTTATCCCTATGCGGCCAGTTCTTCTACCCTGGACCTCAAGCAGGTGACCGACGCGTTTCGTATCACGATCACCTGGTCGACGCCGCACCCTGAAGTGGGGGGGCGCGACTTGCAGGACATCGCTGGCGAATGGGACGTCTCCCTGATGGACGCCGCCCGTCGTCTGCAACCTGCGGGGGCGGTGTACTACGGGATGGATGAAGCGGATGTGCGACGTATCCTCGCGCATCCGTTGTCGATGGTGGGGTCGGATGGCTTGCCTGAAGATCCGTTTCCGCATCCTCGCTTATGGGGCGCGTTCCCACGGGTGCTGGGGCATTTCAGCCGGGATGTCGGCTTGTTCCCGTTGCACACCGCCGTGCACAAGATGACCGGCTTGTCGGCAGCGCGTTTTGGGTTATCCGAGCGGGGCGAAATTCGCGAAGGGCACTGGGCCGACCTGGTGTTGTTCGACCCTGTGCGGGTGCGCGATGTGGCGGACTTCAATGAACCACAGCGGGCAGCGCAAGGCATTGATGGCGTGTGGGTCAACGGCGTGTTGAGCTACAGCGATGGCCAGGCGAACGGTCAGCGACCGGGGCGGTTCCTGGCGCGCAGTGGGGATTTGCGTGGTGGGTTTTCGACTCTATAGTGGGCGCTTTCATACACGGAGCGATTGCCATGCACTTAGGAAAAGTCACCCCCATCCTGCGGATTTTCGATGAGGCCAAGGCGCTGGAATTCTACGTCGACTTCCTGGGCTTCAAGGTCGATTGGCAGCACCGCTTCGAGGCGAATTATCCACTGTATCTGCAGGTGTCGCTGGGCGATTGCGTGCTGCACCTGTCCGAGCATCATGGCGACGCCTCTCCGGGCACGGCGTTGCGGATCCAGGCGCAAGGGGTGGATGCGTACCAGCAGCAGTTGCTGGGCAAGGATTACCGTTACGCCAAGCCTGGGGTTGAGGAAACGCCTTGGGGATCGCGGGAGATGAGCATCAAGGATCCGTTTGGGAATCGCGTGGTGTTTGTTGAGGAAGGCGAGGGCTGAGCGGCAAATCGCAGGCAATAAAAAACCGCCTTGGTAGGCGGTTTTTTTTTGCAACCCCAGTTAGTGGCTGGGGTTGCATTCTTACAGGAAGCGCTGACCCGCCTAAGGGATACTAATGCCGGTTATCGTCTCGCGCAAGGCTTGACGAGGGGCGTTGCTTTTTATCTGTCGACTTTATTTCTATTTAGAGTTGGTGGCAAAAATTTGCAACATATCAGTTGATCTTTCCAGCAGGTTTATCGTCGCCTGTCACACCTTTGATTCGGATGTTGATTAGTATCACCCCCGTTCCAAGTATGTCGTTTTGTAGGTGGCTGGGTATGCGCGCGGAATTATGGACCGAACGCCACGGGCTAGTAATCCGTGCCGGATTCATGCGGGAGGAACCAAAGCCCGGCCGCCTCACAGGAAGCGTTGACCCGCATCCAAAGGCTCACGTGTTCCGGTAAGTGTGCTGGAGGTAAGGCCCAACTCACGGAGGGCCGAGTATGTCTAAGTTTGCACGACGTACATGGAACCTCGTAGTGAATGCCGTACGTGTTTATCACGTGTGGACATTCCTGCGGGACAGCTTCGATGACCTGTAAGGTCTGAGAAGTGGAGCCGCTTCGGTTAATACCGAAGCGGCTTTTTGGTTTCTTAAACCCGGAAGTGACTGACCATCTGCTGCAACTGGCTACCCAAACGTGCCAGTTCCACGCTCGATTTTGCCGTCTCGTCGCTCGCGGTGGCGGTCTGCTCGGACACATCACGCACATTCACGATGCTGCGGCTGATCTCTTCGGCCACGGCGCTTTGCTGTTCGGCGGCGGCGGCGATCTGCTGGTTCATCGACTGGATGTTCGACACTGTGCGGGTGATGTTTTCCAGTGACACACCGGCCTTGCGCGTCAGTTCGACACTGCTGTCGGTGAGGCTGCGGCTGTTGTTCATTACGTTGGCAACTTGCTGGGTGCCGTTCTGCAAACCGGCGACCAGGCCTTCGATTTCCTCGGTGGATTTCTGCGTGCGCTGGGCCAGGCCACGCACTTCGTCGGCGACCACGGCAAAGCCGCGCCCGGCTTCACCGGCACGCGCCGCTTCAATCGCTGCGTTGAGGGCCAGCAAGTTGGTCTGTTCGGCCACAGCCTTGATCACATCCATCACGCTGCCGATCTTGTTGCTCTCTTGTTGCAGGTGCGCCATGGCGTCGGTGGAACGCGCCACTTCGGCGGCCAGGCGTTCGATCTGGGCGATGGCCTCGGCTACCACTTTGTCGCCAGCGCGGGCTTGGCCGTCAGCGTCGGCGGCGGCCAGAGAGGCTTGCTCGGCGTTGCGTGCGACTTCCTGCACGGTGGCGGTCATTTCGTGCATCGCCGTGGCGACCTGATCGGTCTCGATTTTCTGGCTGTTCACGCCGGCGCTGGTCTGCTCGGTGACGGCCGACAACTCTTCGGCGGCGCTGGCGATCTGGGTCACGCCGTCGCGAATACCGCTGATCAATTCACGCAGGGTCGTGCCCATGCGCTGAATACCTTGTTGCAATACGCCCAGCTCATCGCGACGGGTGACCTGGATATTGTGGCTCAGGTCGCCGGAAGCGATGCGTTCAACCACGGCCAGGGTTTCCTGCAGTGGACGCGTGATCTGGCGGGTGATCACCAGTGCCGCAATGATACCGACCAGCAGTGCCAGCAAGGTGCTGATCAACTGCAGGCTGCGGGCCTGGGCGCTTTCAGCGTCGCGACGATCCAGCTGGATGTCGTACAGCTTGTCACTGATCGTGACGATATCGGCGCCTTGGGTGGTCATTTCGGCACGGGCAGCCACGATATTGGCGTTGGCGGCCTTGTAGTTCTGCACGGCGCTGCGATAGGCGCCAAGGGCGGTTTCCAAGGAGCTCAGGGCGCTTTGCTGGCTGGCGCCGAAGGCGGCGCTGAGGCCTTTCAAGCCACTGATGGCTTTTTCGATTTGTGCGGCAGCGCGGGCTTCGGTGTCCGGGTTGACGTTGCCGGTGTAGCCGCGCACTTCGTAGCGGGCCAACTGGAACTGCATCTTGGCGTCGGCCACGGCCTGGAACTGTGCAAGGTGCTCCGCGCTGTCGGGCATTTGCCTCACGCTGGCGTCCAGCGCGTCGATTTGGGCATTGGCGATATCGGCCTTGTCGCCCATTACTTGGCGAGAGGCATTACCGTTTCGGTAAGCCTCGCGCATTTTGTTCAGGGATTGCTGATAAGCCGTGATGATGGCTTTCTGCTCGTTGAGCAGCTTGACGTTTTCCGGGCTCTTGAAGCTGTTCAGGAGTTTCTGTTGCTGGGCAGTAAAGGCGTCCAGGTTGGTCTGTACGTTTTGTGCCACGGCTTCGTCGCCGTTGGCCAGCATGTATTGCAGACGCACGATACGCAGTTTGGTCAGTGAGGCATTGAGCTGGGTGATGTCGCTCATCCAGTTACTGCGGTCGATCAGACCGCCCAGGCTGGTCCAGCCGGTGAGGGCCAGGATCGAGGTGAGGACCAGTACCAGGCCGAAGCCCAGGCCCAGTTTGAGGTTGACGCTGATGTTACCGAACCAGCTGTTCATCTAATGCTCCGCAAAGGTGATGTCTGTCTGCTGGACGGTGTTGTTATTTGAGCCAGCCAAAGTGTGTAGCGCTGTATCGGCGACGGGCTGTGAATCTGAAGTGCTTTTATTGCGTGTGCGACGAAGGGTCGCGATCCCGGTGCCGCGCTGCCGTGCAGGGCTCATCACGAGCAGGTCTTGTGTGCTAGTCTGCTGGCCCTTTTAGTTCTGGGCGGTGCGGGAAACCGGTGTTTTCAGCGCTGCCCTATAGCGGAGCCTCTTCATGTCCGAAGTTAATCTGTCCACCGACGAAACCCGCGTCAGCTACGGTATCGGCCGTCAGTTGGGCGACCAACTGCGCGACAACCCACCGCCAGGTGTGAGCCTGGATGCGATCCTGGCTGGCCTGACCGACGCGTTCGCCGGCAAACCAAGCCGTGTTGATCAAGAGCAAATGGCTGCCAGCTTCAAGGTCATTCGCGAAATCATGCAAGCCGAAGCGGCTGCCAAGGCTGAAGCGGCTGCAGGCGCTGGCCTGGCTTTCCTGGCTGAAAACGCCAAGCGTGATGGCATCACCACCCTGGCTTCCGGCCTGCAATTTGAAGTGCTGACCGCCGGTGACGGCGCCAAGCCGACCCGTGAAGACCAGGTTCGCACCCACTACCACGGCACCCTGATCGACGGCACTGTGTTCGACAGCTCCTACGAGCGTGGCCAGCCTGCAGAATTCCCGGTGGGCGGCGTGATCGCCGGCTGGACCGAAGCCCTGCAACTGATGAATGCCGGCAGCAAATGGCGCCTGTACGTGCCGAGCGAGTTGGCTTATGGCGCTCAAGGCGTTGGCAGCATTCCGCCGCACAGCGTGCTGGTATTTGACGTCGAACTGCTCGACGTTCTGTAAGACCTGCTTTTGATTACCTGTAGGAGCGAGCTTGCTCGCGAAAAACGTCAACGATGACGCGGGCATCCTGGATGAGCGCGTTGTTTATGCGGTCTTCGCGAGCAAGCTCGCTCCTACAGTGTTTTGCTGGTTTTCTCATGGATGGAACTTGCCACTGAGCTCCGTGGCCGGGCGCAACGCTCGGGCATAGCAGAACAGAAACAGATTGCGCACAACCTCCTTCAGTACTCCAGGTTCACTCGAACTCAGGCCGTTGACGTCCAGGTCGCCCTGGTCCTGCAGCTCATTCAACGCTTCTTCTTCCAGCACAGCACAGACTTCACCGGTTTCCCGATGGAGGATGCGTAGGTAAGGGTGTGGGCGGTCGAGCCAGGCATCTATCAAATAAGTCATGGTTGCATCTCCTTGATGGGTTTCAATGAGAATAATTCTTATTCGTAGAATAGCAAGTGCCTATTGGCAGTTTCCTGGTTTTTCTGTGTGGATATTGAGAGGGGTCAACGGGGAGGGCAAAACGCCATCCCGCGCGGGCGCGGGATGGATGCAGCAGGTTCAGACTTTGCGCACGAATTCGGACTTGAGTTTCATCGGGCCGATACCGTCGATCTTGCAATCGATATCGTGGTCGCCGTCGCACAGGCGGATGTTCTTGACCTTGGTGCCGACCTTCACGACCAAGGACGTACCCTTGACCTTGAGGTCTTTGATCACGGTGATGGTGTCGCCGTCCTGCAGGACGTTGCCCACAGAGTCTTTCTTCACGGTTTCATCGCCGGCCACTTCGGCCTCGCCATTGGCGGACCACTCATGGGCGCATTCCGGGCAGATCAGCTGGGCGCCGTCTTCGTAGGTGTATTCGGAATTGCATTTCGGGCAGGGTGGCAACGTGCTCACTAAAGCTCCTTAACGGTCAGGATGGCTAAAAGTCGCACATTATATAGGGAATTGTGGTCTTGCAGGTTTTATCAAATCCGAATGTGGGGGGGGCAAGCCCCCATCCCACATGGGTATGCGTTTGCAGGTAGGACCTAGTGCGTCCGCGCGACCGCAAATTCACTCAGCTCAACCAAGGCATCCCGGTACTCGCTGGCCGGAAGGGCTTCCAGGCACTTGATCGCACGGGCCACGTAGTCACGTGCCAGTTGCGCGGTGTAGTCCAGCGAGCCCGAGGCTTCCACAGCCTCACGGATGCTTTCCAGGTCCTCGATCCCGCCTTTCTGGATCGCCTTGCGCACCAGGGCCGCCTGTTCCGGCGTGCCTTCGCGCATGGTGTAGATCAGCGGCAAGGTCGGTTTGCCTTCGGCCAGGTCGTCACCGACGTTCTTGCCCAGGGTCTCTGCATCGCCGCGGTAGTCGAGCAGGTCGTCCACCAGTTGGAACGCCACGCCCAGATGGTCGCCAAAGGTACGCAGGGCTTCGGCCTGTTCGGCGGTCGCGCCACAGAGCGCGGCGGCACTGTGTGTGGAGGCTTCGAAGAGCATCGCGGTCTTACCGCGAATCACTTCCATATAGGTTTCTTCGGTGGTGCTGGCGTCGCGGACCTTGGACAGCTGCAGCACTTCGCCTTCAGCGATGATGCGCGTGGCCTGGGAAAGAATCTTCATCACCGGCATCGAGCCCAGCTCGACCATCATTTCGAACGAGCGCGAGTACAGGAAGTCGCCGACCAGCACGCTCGGGGCATTGCCCCACATCGCATTGGCGGTCTCGCGGCCACGGCGCATGCCGGACATGTCGACCACGTCGTCATGCAGCAGGGTGGCGGTGTGCAGGAATTCGATGGTGGCAGCCAGCAGGCGCAGGTCATCGCCTTCGCGGCCCAGGGCCTTGCCACACAGCAGCACTAATAAAGGACGCAGGCGTTTACCGCCTGCCGACGTAATGTAGTCGCCAATTTTTGAGACCAGCGGCACCTTAGACGTCAGCTGCTGCTTGATGATGCCGTCGACGGCGCTAAAATCGTCCGCGACCGCGCGGTAGAAAGCTTGGGGTTGCATCAGCGACAGTCGCTCCAGAAGGGTTGCGCGGCATGCTAGGACCCTGACCCCGTAGTGTCAAGGCGCGATAGACAGCCACTTGCAACACCCATTTACCTTGCGTACAATCGCGCACCCTGAACTTCCTGGGCAGCACCTGCCTTACGCAATTGCATTCGGGACGTCCATCCCATGCAGCCATGCCAGCCAATACCTCTTCTTATAAAGCGCTGGGTGAGCAGGATTATCGGAGAAATACCATGTCGTACGCAGTAATTGTTACTGGTGGCAAGCAATACAAGGTCGCCCCAGGTGAATACCTGAAGATCGAAAAACTGGAAATCGCTACCGGCGAATCCGTTACCTTTGATCGCGTTCTGTTGGTCGCCAATGGCGATGACGTGAACATCGGCGCTCCAGTTGTTGCTGGCGCTACCGTTGTGGCTGAAGTGATCTCCCAAGGTCGTCACGATAAAGTCCGCATCATCAAGTTCCGTCGTCGTAAGCACCACATGAAGCGTATGGGCCACCGCCAGTGGTACACCGAGATCAAAATCACCGGTATTCAGGCTTAATTTCAGCCTAATTCCTCACTAGGAGAATTGACTCATGGCACACAAAAAAGCTGGTGGTAGTACCCGTAACGGTCGCGACTCAGAAGCCAAACGCCTTGGCGTGAAGATGTATGGCGGCCAGAAAATCATTCCGGGCAACATCATCGTGCGTCAGCGCGGCACCCAATTCCACGCCGGTTACGGTGTTGGCATGGGTAAAGATCACACCCTCTTCGCGAAAATCGAAGGCGTGATCAAGTTTGAAGTAAAAGGCGCGTTCAACCGCCGTTACGTGAGCGTTGTCGCCGCTTAATTGCGCGATCGCTGGAAAAGCCCTGTCTTGCGACGGGGCTTTTTCGTTTGTGGAGTGAGTCTCTTGCAAAGCTGTTTGTAATGGGCTCGAGCAGCTGGATTTGCGGCTGTTGATTGAGGTCGCTGCGCTCATTTTTGCAAGAGTCTTATGTCTTGGTTTCTTAAGCTCGTCCGTGCGGCGAGAGGCGTTTTGTTATGAAGTTCGTTGATGAAGTTTCCATCCGAGTAAAAGCAGGCGACGGCGGTAACGGTTGCATGAGTTTCCGTCGCGAAAAATTCATCGAAAACGGTGGCCCCAACGGCGGTGACGGCGGTGACGGCGGTTCCATCTACATGATGGCCGACGAAAACCTCAACACCCTGGTCGACTACCGTTACACCCGGCACTTCGATGCCGAGCGTGGCTCCAACGGCGGCAGCACCGACTGCACCGGTAAAAAAGGCGAAGACCTGGTACTGCGTGTACCGGTCGGCACCACGATCATCGACTCCGCGACCCAGGAAGTGATCGGCGACCTGACCAAGGCCGGCCAGAAGCTGATGGTTGTGCAGGGCGGCTGGCACGGTCTGGGTAACACCCGATTCAAGTCCAGTACCAACCGTGCGCCGCGCCAGACCACGCCGGGCAAGCCGGGCGAGCAGCGCGACCTGAAGCTGGAAATGAAAGTATTGGCTGACGTGGGCCTGCTGGGCCTGCCGAACGCCGGCAAGAGTACCTTCATCCGCTCGGTATCGGCCGCCAAGCCGAAAGTCGCCGACTACCCGTTCACCACCCTGGTGCCAAACCTGGGCGTGGTCAGCGTCGACCGCTGGAAAAGCTTCGTGATCGCCGACATTCCCGGCCTGATCGAAGGCGCTTCCGACGGCGCAGGCCTGGGGATTCGCTTCCTCAAGCATTTGTCCCGTACCCGTTTGCTGCTGCACCTCGTCGACATGGCGCCATTGGATGACACCAGTGCACCGGACGCCGCCGAAGTGATCGTCAGCGAGCTGACCAAGTTCAGCCCGGCCCTGGCCGAGCGTGATCGCTGGTTGGTGCTGAACAAGTGCGACCAGATCCTCGAGGAAGAGCACGAGGAGCGCGTCAAGGAAATCGTCGATCGCCTGGAATGGACGGGTCCTGTCTACGTGATCTCGGCCATCGCCAAAGAAGGCACCGAGCGCCTGACCCGCGACATCATGCGCTACCTGGAAGACCGCGCCGACCGCCTGGCGGCCGACCCGGTATTCAAGGCCGAACTCGCCGAACTCGACCAGCAGATCGAAGACGAAGCCCGTGCCCAGCTGCAAGCCCTAGACGACCAGCGTGCCCTGCGCCGCAGCGGCGTGAAGTCGGTCCATGACATCGGCGACGATGATTGGGACGAAGAAGACGTGGATGATGAAGACGGTCCGGAAATCATTTACGTGCGCGACTGATCCGTTGCGATAAACTTGAACGCCGCTCCCTGGAGCGGCGTTTTGGTATCCGGGTATAACGTTATGGGCGGCGCTGGGTCGCGTGGCCCTCAATCTAAGGTTGAAGATGATGCGGAGCAAAGTGACAGGTGCGCAGCGCTGGGTCGTAAAGATCGGAAGTGCGCTGCTGACGGCAGACGGCAAAGGCCTGGATCGCGCAGCCATGAGCGTCTGGGTCGAGCAGATGGTGGCCTTGCATGAGGCGGGCGTGGAGTTGGTGCTGGTGTCGTCCGGGGCGGTTGCCGCCGGGATGAGCCGCCTCGGTTGGACCGCGCGACCCAGCGCGATGCACGAACTGCAAGCCGCCGCCGCCATCGGTCAGATGGGCCTGGTGCAAGCCTGGGAGTCCAGCTTTGCAGAGCACGGCCGTCATACGGCGCAGATCCTGCTGACCCACGATGACCTGTCCGACCGTAAGCGCTACCTAAACGCCCGCAGTACTTTGCGTGCGCTGGTGGAGCTCAAGGTTATCCCGGTGATCAACGAGAATGACACCGTGGTCACCGACGAAATTCGTTTCGGCGACAACGACACCCTGGCCGCGCTGGTGGCCAACCTGGTGGAGGCCGACCTGCTGGTGATCCTCACCGACCGCGACGGCATGTTCGACGCCGACCCACGCAATAACCCCGATGCCCAACTGATCTACGAAGCGCGCGCCGATGACCCGGCGCTCGACGCCGTGGCCGGCAGCGTTGGCGGTGCCCTGGGCCGTGGCGGCATGCAGACCAAGCTGCGCGCAGCACGCTTGGCCGCACGTTCCGGGGCTCACACCATCATCGTCGGTGGGCGCCTGGAGCGTGTGCTGGATCGCCTCAAGGCCGGTGAGCGCATCGGTACGTTGCTGTCGCCCGAGCGCGGCATGCTCGCGGCGCGCAAGCAATGGCTGGCCGGGCACCTGCAAACCCGTGGCACCCTGGTGCTCGACGATGGCGCGGTGTCGGCGTTGTCTCAAGGCAACAAGAGCCTGCTGCCGGTGGGCGTCAAGTTGGTGCAGGGCAGCTTTCGCCGTGGCGAGATGGTTGTGTGCGTAGCGCCCGACGGTCGTGAGATCGCCCGCGGCCTGGCCAACTACAGTGCCCTGGAAGCGCAGAAAATCATTGGACAATCGTCTGACGCGATTGTCGGACTATTGGGTTACATGGCAGAACCGGAACTGGTTCACCGCGATAACCTGATCCTGGTCTAAACAAAGGGAATACACGATGCGCGTGATGAAGGGATTGCTCGGCCTGCTGCTGGCCATGCCGCTGCTGGCTTCGGCCGAAGAAATTGGCCAGGTGTCGACGGTGTTCAAGTTTGTCGGCCCCAACGACCGGATTGTGGTCGAAGCGTTCGATGACCCCAAGGTCGACGGCGTGACCTGCTATTTGTCGCGCGCCAAGACCGGCGGCGTGAAAGGCGGCCTGGGCCTGGCCGAAGACCGTGCTGAAGCATCTATCGCTTGCCGCCAGGTCGGCCCGATCCGCTTCAAGGGCGAACTCAAGGACGGCGACGAAGTGTTCAAGGAGCGCACCTCGCTGGTGTTCAAGACCATGCAGGTGGTGCGCTTCCTCGACAAGAAGCGCAATACCCTGGTGTACCTGGTCTACAGCGACCGCTTGATCGAAGGCAGCCCGCAGAATGCGGTGACGGCGATTCCTGTTCTGCCGTGGCCGACCGCTCAGTAATTCGCAGGCGGATTTTGCAATCGGCGTCTATGATTGCAGGCTTGCGGGTTGTAATCTCGAAGCGCTGCAACGCAAAGTACATGGAAAATCTGGAGTTCGTCATGAGTGCTTTCCACGACCTGAAACTCAAAGCTTTGGACGGACAAGAGCTGCCGTTGGCGCCCTTCAAGGGGCACGTTGTGCTGGTGGTCAATGTCGCCTCCAAATGTGGCTTGACCCCGCAGTACGCGGCGTTGGAAAACCTTTATCAGCAGTACAAGGACCAGGGATTTACCGTGCTTGGCCTGCCGTGCAACCAGTTTGCAGGCCAGGAACCGGGCACCGAGGAAGAAATCCGCGAGTTCTGCAGCCTGAACTACGGCGTGACCTTCCCCCTGGGCAGCAAACTCGATGTGAACGGTCCTGAGCGTCACCAGCTGTACCGTTTGCTGGCGGGCGAGGGCGCGGAGTTTCCTGGGGATATCACCTGGAATTTCGAGAAATTCCTGCTGGGCAAGGATGGCCGGGTCCTCGCGCGATTCTCGCCGCGTACTGCACCGGATGATCCGACGGTCGTCCAGGCCATCGAAAAAGCCCTGAGTTGAACACCTGCCGGTGCAGCTTCAAGTTCTAAGCTTGAAGCTGCAAGTAGAAGCACAAAGGGTCCTCTTGCAGCTTTAAACTTGCAGCTAGACGCTACCTTCATACCCCTTAATCACCCAAATCAATAGTGCTATTCAGCACGCTGCACTCCCCCATATTATCCACATCATAAACCTCGTCTTCCGTGGAGTGCTCCCATGCCTGTCCAAGCCTTGTTCAAACCGTTCCAGCTCGGTGCACTGCAGCTGTCGACCCGTGTGGTCATGGCGCCGATGACCCGTTCGTTTTCCCCGGGTGGCGTGCCGAATTCCAAGGTCATCGAGTACTACCGCCGCCGAGCCGCTGCCGGCGTGGGCCTGATCATCACCGAAGGCACCGTGGTCGGTCACCCGGCCTCCAACGGCTACCCGAATGTCCCGCATTTCTACGGCGAGGCGGCGCTGGCCGGCTGGAAGAAGGTCGTCGATGCCGTGCACGCCGAAGGTGGCAAGATTGTTCCGCAGCTCTGGCACGTGGGCAGTGTGCGCCGCATCGGTACCGAGCCTGACGCCAGTGTGCCGGCCTACGGCCCGATGGAAAAACTCAAGGATGGCAACGTGGTGGTCCACGGCATGACCTCCCAGGACATCAAGGAGGTGATCGCCGCATTCGCCCAAGCCGCCAAGGATGCCCAGCGCATCGGCATGGACGGTGTGGAAATCCATGGCGCCCATGGCTATCTGGTTGACCAGTTCTTCTGGGAAGGCAGCAACCAGCGCACTGACGAATACGGTGGCAGCCTGGCCAATCGCTCACGCTTCGCCATCGAACTGATCCAAGCTACTCGTGCAGCCGTCGGCCCGGACTTCCCGATCATCTTGCGTTTCTCCCAGTGGAAACAGCAGGATTACACCGCGCGCCTGGTACACACCCCTGAAGCATTGGGTGAATTTCTCAAGCCGCTGTCTGACGCGGGTGTGGATATTTTCCATTGCTCCACCCGTCGTTTCTGGGAGCCGGAATTCGAAGGTTCCGACCTCAACCTGGCGGGCTGGACCCGTCAGCTCACCGGTAAACCGACCATCACTGTGGGCAGCGTCGGCCTGGATGGCGAGTTCCTGCAGTTCATGGTCAACACCGACAAGGTCGCGCAGCCGGCCAGTCTGGAAAAGCTGCTGGAGCGCCTGAACAACGACGAGTTCGACCTGGTGGCGGTGGGCCGTGCGCTGCTGGTGGACCCGGACTGGGCGGTGAAGGTACGTGACGGCCGCGAAGGCGACATTCTGCCGTTCAGTCGTGAGGCGTTGACGACCCTGGTGTAAGCGGCGCCAGGACGGGCACCGGTTGCCCGTCCTCGCACACACCGCGTAACTGGCGCTCGAATTGCTCGATAATCGCCGGCCAGCCCTGGCGACTGGCATGCTGGCGAGCATTCAGTCGGGCCCTGCGCAAGGTCTCGCGCTCTTCCAGCAGCCAGGTAGCAGCATCGCAAAATGCGTTTTCATCTCCCGGCATCGCCAGCACGCCGTTGTAGCCATGGCGAATATGCTGGGTGGCGGCGGCCTGGTCGTACGCCACCACGCCCAGGCCAGAGGCCATTGCCTCCAGCACCACATTGCCGAAGGTTTCGGTCAGGCTGGGGAACAGGAACAAGTCCCCTGATGCGTAATGCCTGGCCAGTTCTTCACCGCGTTGGGTGCCGCAGAACACCGCCTCGGGCAGGTCGCGCTCCAGTATCGGGCGCTGCGGACCATCCCCGACGATGATCAACTTCAGCCGACGCTGTGGATAAGTAGCCTGCAGCCCATCAAAGCACCGTTTGAGCAGCCCGAGGTTTTTCTCCTGGGCCAGGCGCCCCACGTGCAGTACGGCAATATCGTCGTTTTCCAGGCCCCAGCTTTCGCGCAGGGCATTGTCGCGCTTGGCCGGGTGGAACAGTTGGCTATCCACTCCGCGCGCCAGCATCCCCAGGCGCTCGAAATGCCTGCGCTCCAGTTCCAGGCGCTGGCTGGCGCTGGGCACCAGGGTCAAGCTCGAGCGGTTATGAAACCAACGCAGGTAGTGCGTGACCATGCGGCTCAACAGGCTCAAGCCGTACTGGTTGGAGTACTGCTGGAAATTGGTATGAAACCCGCTGACCACGCTGATGCCCAAACGCCGCGCCGCCCGCAGCGCCGACAGCCCCAGCGGCCCTTCAGTGGCGATATACAACACGTCCGGGCGCTGGCGGGTCCAGCGGCGCAGCAACTTGTGCATCGACGACTGGCCCCATTGCAGGCCTGGGTAACCCGGCAGTGGCCAGCCACGGCAGAGCAGTAAACCATCATCGCTGGGCCGGCTCTCGTCGGCGCCCTGGCGCGGGCGTACCAGCTCGACCTGATGGCCGCGCGCGCGTAAACCTTCGCACAGGCGGCCAAGGGTATTGGCCACCCCGTTGATCTCTGGCGGGAAGGTTTCGGTGATCAGGGTGATGTGAAGCGAAGCTGTCGTCATGACCCACAGTGTCGCTATGGGCCATGTCGCCATTGTGTCATGCAGATGATGGATTTATGACTTGACCACTTTCGACGTCGCCATCGCCTCAGCGCCCTGTTCACGCACCCAGAACAACGTCGCCCCGGCCACTGCGGCCGGCATCATCAGCAGGTTGACCACCGGCACCAGCAGCACCAGGTAAACGATGCCGCCGAAACTCATGCTCTGCCAGCGTTTCTGGCGCAGCCAGGCGAGCATTTCGTTCCAGCCCAGCTTGTGGTTGTCGGCCGGGTAGTCGATGTATTGGATCGCCATCATCCACACGCCAAACAGCAACCACAGCGGCGCGGCGATCAGGTTGACCACCGGAATGAACGACAGGATAAACAGGCCGATGGCCCGTGGCAGGAAGTAGCCCAGCTTGCGCATTTCCCGGGCCAGGGTACGCGGGACCATTTCAATCAGCTCGCCCCAACTGAATGCCGGGAAGTCATCAGTGCCACGTACCACCACTTCCACTTTCTCGGAGAGAAAGCCGTTGAACGGTGCCGCGATGATATTGGCGAGCATGGTGAAAGTGAAAAACACCATCAGCACCACCAGCACCACAAACAACGGCCATAGCAGGTAATTCAGAAAGCTCAGCCAGCCGGGCAGGGTCGGCATCAAGTGGTCTACCCACAGGCTGAACTGATGGCCGGCAAAATAGATCAAGCCGACGAACAGCACCAGGTTGATCGCCAGCGGCAGCAGCACAAACAGGCGCAGGCCGGGGCTTAGCACCAGTCTGAGGCCTTCGCGCAGGTATTGCGGGCCGGAAAGGGCAGGGGCGGGCATGGAGAACTCCGAGCAGGATGACGAACGCGCCGACCTTACCGGCTTTGCCTTCAAGGCGAAAGCGTGGTCGGTGTGACGACATCAACGGTAACAAAGGCGTCGATTAATCGGCCTGACTGCATAGAGACCACCTATGAGCTGGATTGTTATTCCGTATTTCCTTAATCTTGCCCCCCTCGATACGCTGCACCCATTATTTTTCAGGGCCTGCGAGTTAAAGCCTTCCCCAAGTGCTTCGTGGTCCCTTTTTTATTCCAGCCGTCTTGTAGTCCGGGCGGTCGATAGGAGTGAGTCATGTCTGATACCCGTCATTCGCGAGTGATTATTCTCGGTTCCGGCCCTGCCGGTTACAGCGCTGCCGTCTACGCTGCCCGAGCCAACCTCAAGCCGCTGCTGATCACCGGCATGCAGGCGGGCGGTCAGTTGACCACCACCACTGAAGTCGACAACTGGCCGGGCGATGTCCACGGCCTGACCGGTCCGGTGCTGATGGAGCGTATGAAAGAGCACGCCGAGCGCTTTGAAACCGAGATTGTGTTTGATCACATCAACAAGGTCGACTTCTCCAAGAAGCCTTACAGCCTGACCGGCGACAGCGGCGTCTACACCTGTGACGCACTGATCATCGCCACTGGCGCCAGCGCCCGTTACCTGGGCCTGCCTTCGGAAGAAGCATTCATGGGCAAAGGCGTTTCCGCTTGCGCCACCTGTGACGGTTTCTTCTACCGCAACAAGCCGGTCGCCGTGGTCGGTGGTGGCAACACTGCCGTGGAAGAGGCGCTGTACCTGGCCAACATCGCCAGCACCGTGACCCTGGTTCACCGCCGCGAGACTTTCCGCGCCGAGAAGATCCTGATCGACAAGCTCCACGCCCGTGTGGCTGAGGGCAAGATCATCCTCAAGCTCAACGCCACCCTGGATGAAGTCCTGGGCGATAACATGGGCGTGACCGGTGCTCGCCTGAAAAACAACGACGGCAGCTTCGACGAGCTGAAAGTCGACGGCGTGTTCATCGCCATCGGTCACACCCCGAACACCTCGTTGTTCGAAGGCGTGCTGGAAGCTAAAGACGGTTACCTGGTGGTGCAAGGCGGCCGTGAAGGCAACGCTACCGCGACCAACATCGAAGGCATCTTCGCTGCCGGCGACGTGGCCGACCATGTCTACCGCCAGGCCATCACTTCGGCCGGCGCCGGTTGCATGGCGGCCCTGGACGCCGAGCGTTACCTCGACGGTTTGAAGGACGCTTCCTTCTAAATTGTTGAAATAAAAAAACCGGCTGCGAGGCCGGTTTTTTATGCGTGCAATTTAACTGACTCAGGATTTGCGGGTCAGTGGCTGGGCGGTGAATGTCACACCTGCCAACCCATGGGCAATCAACGCCCGAATATTGCCATGGTCACTGCCTTCAGGCGTCGCCACCACCGAGCGGTAGTGCTCACCAAACGCCAGCAGCGCTTCCTGGTCGCTCAAGCCTTCCAGCAACGCCAAGCCCAGGGTCTTGCACGAACCTTCGTTTTGCCCGGCAGCGTTTTCCACATCGCCATTGGTGAAGGCTTGCGGCTGATAATCGTAACCGGCAGCGACAAACGCCAGGGTGTCGGCAAAAACATGTGCGCCGCTGTTGAGGCTGGCGCGCAGGGTGTTCAAATCAGTCATGGGTTTTTCCTTTGGCAAACGCCGCCTGTTGCTCGGCGCTGGCTTCTTGCTGGTATTGGGCTTTCCACTCGGCGTACGGCATGCCGTACACCACTTCGCGGGCGTCATCGAGGCTCAGCTCGATCTGGCGCTCGTCGGCCTCGGCCTTGTACCACTTGGACAGGCAGTTGCGGCAGAAGCCGGCGAGGTTCATCAGGTCAATGTTCTGCACATCCTTGCGGCTGTCCAGATGCGCTACCAGCCGGCGGAAGGCGGCGGCTTCGAGTTCGAGGCGTTGTTGATCGTTCATAGGGCTCACTGACAATTCAGGGGTTAGCGGCTGGCCGCCAGGGTAATCGACACCGACTCGGCAAAGCGCAGCGCATGGGGCTTATCCACTTCGACTTCGGCGTACAGCACCGATTCGTTGCTCATCACCAGGTCCAGCAGTTCCTGGGTCAGGCGCTCCAGCAAGGCAAAGCGGTTGCCTTCCACGTGGGCGATGATGGCCTTGGTGATGGTGCGGTAGTTCAGCGCGTGGTCGATGTCGTTGTCGCGCACGGCTTCCTGGGCGGCATACAGGATGGTCAGGTTGATCAGCACATCCTGCTTGTTGAGGATTTCGTCCTCATTGATACCGATGAAGGTGCGCAGGCACAGGTCCTTGACCCGGATGCGCGCCATGCCTGGTTGAAGTTGTGGCATTGCTACTTGCTCCGTCCAATCAGTTGCAGGAACTCCATGCGCGTGGTGTTCGACTCGCGGAACGCGCCGAGCATCACCGAGGTGTTCATGGTTGAATTCTGTTTTTCCACGCCGCGCATCATCATGCACATGTGCTTGGCTTCGATCACCACGGCCACACCGGCCGCCTGGGTCACTTCCTGGATGGCGTCGGCGATTTGCCGGGTGAGGTTTTCCTGGATCTGCAGGCGCCGGGCGAACATGTCGACGATGCGCGCCAGCTTCGACAGGCCCAGCACCTTGCCCGTCGGAATATAGGCCACGTGAGCCTTGCCGATAAAGGGCAGTAGGTGATGCTCGCACAGCGAATACAGCTCGATGTCCTTGAGGATCACCATCTCGTCATTGTCGGAGGCGAACAGTGCGCCGTTGACGATTTCCTCGAGGTTCTGCTCATAGCCATGACACAGGTACTGCATGGCCTTGGCGGCGCGCTTGGGGGTGTCGAGCAGGCCTTCTCGTTCCGGGTCTTCGCCCAGGCCCTTGAGGATCTCGCGGTAATGGTGGGGCAGGGATAAGGTCATACAACATCCTCACAAGCGGCTTACTTGATATGCCGCCCGCCGTTGACGGTCAGGGTGGTCCCGGTGACATAGGGGTTGTCCAGCAGGTAACGCACGCTCTGGTAAATCACCTCCGGCCCGGGTTCGATGCCCAGTGCCGATTTGGCCAAGACCTTGACGCGGTAGGCCGCGTCGTCGCCTTCGTTGAACATCACCATCGCCGGGGCGATGCCGTTGACCTTGATCAGCGGCGCGAACTGCGCGGCAAACGACAGCGTGAGGCTCTCGAGCCCCGCCTTGGTGGCACAGTAGGCGATGTGCTGGCGGCTGCCCTTGCGCACCACGTCATCGCTGATATGCACGATGTCGGCAGGTGTCGAGCGTTGCAGCAAGGGTGAACAATGCAGGTTGATCAGGTAGGGCGCAAGCATGTGCACGCTGAACATATCGCGAAAGGCGCGGCTTTCGTCGCCCGGCGCCTCTGCGACCCACGCCGAAGCATTGTGGATGATTGCACGCAGGCTTTGTGTGTGTGTGTTCAGTTCAGCGATAAACGCGAGAATCCCGGCTTCAGTGGAAAAGTCGGCAAACACACCGACCGCGCCACGCTCGCGCAGGGCCTGCACGCCAGGGCGTTCGCTGCGGTAGCTGAAAATCACCGGTTGGCCCTCGTCCAGCAGGCGTTCGGCGCAATGCAGGCCGACGCGCTGGCCGGCGCCGGTGATCAGGATCGGGGCGTTCGTTGCAGTCATGGGAGGCTCGCGTCGCTGGCAGGCGCAAATCATACCAGCGACGGGCCGCCCCTGTACTCACGCCGCCGCTTCGGAGGCCTTGCGGGGGGCAGGCGCTGGGTGCAGCCAGTTCGCCAGCAGGTGGGTCGACAGCGGAATGAACCAGTACACCATCAAGGGCGTGAGTGCCATTGTGCTGACCAGCACACGTGGCCCCAGCTCGAGTTCACTGAGCAGCGGCCCCAGGACGAAGTTGAACAGCAGCGACACCGGAAAAAACGCCAGCCAGATCGCCACCGCCTGCTTCCAGCGTGGCGGACGGGCGCCCGCTGCGCCAAACCAGCCATCGATGCCCCGTACACGGTGCTCGGACGGGTCGGCGAATAAATCGCTCCCACGGCTCAACCACGCACTGCGTGAGGCGGAAAACTCCCAGGCGTGCAGGGTTTTCTCATCGGCGAAGCGGAAAATGATCTGGAATTCATCGTCATTGGGCGGTGGGGCCAGCACGCCGGAGCCCAGATAGCCGGGGAAATCGGTGGCCAATTGCTCGCCTTCGCGCAGCCAGGCCATCAGTTCTTCATAGCGCCCTTTGGCCACGCGGCGCGCAACCATCAAGGTGACGGGAGAGGTAGACATTGTGTATCTCCAAATGTACGGGTGCGCTGAACCGGGTAGGTGGCGCACAGACGACGCTGCAGGGGTGTTGCAGCGACGTGTAAAAAGCAGGCAAGGATTATTCCTGTTTTACCCGAATACACCAGCGACATTGGTCCGAAAAGCGGGAAACTTGAAAAAGACAGGTGTAAAGGCGTTAAATGAGCGCCCAGTTAACGTTGGTTTTTTGGTCTAAAATGCCCGTGATTACTGCTCCGCTTGATAGTGTTTCGCATCTGGATTCCACCGCTTCCGATGAGCTGTTTCCGATTCGTGAAGTCTCGAGATTGACAGGCGTCAACCCGGTCACCTTGCGTGCCTGGGAGCGCCGTTATGGGCTGATACAGCCCACGCGCACTGAAAGTGGGCATCGCCTCTATTCCAAGGTCGATATACAGACAGTCCATCGTGTTCTCGATTGGATCGAGCGCGGCGTGGCCGTGAGCAAAGTGGGCAAGATTCTCGCTCGTGACGATCAGCAGGCCGAAGCCGTTCGTGCACAGCGCGATGCCGTCGAGGAAAGTGAATGGCCGCAGTGGCAGGCGCGGTTGATGCAGGTCATCAGCGACTTCGACGACCGTCAACTGGAACGTTTGTATGGGCAGGTTCTGGCTACCTACCCACTCGACGTGGTGTTCCAGGACATTCTGATGCCCCTGTGGAATGAGCTGTTGCGTCATCAGGGGCGTTTCGGCCAGGCCAGCGAATGGTTGTTCTTCGACAACTTCCTGCGAGTACGTGCCTTGGAGCGCCTGCAATTGGCGTGCGCTTCACCCGTGCCGCGGGTATTGCTGGCGGCCATGGCGGGTGAGTGCCGTAAGTTGGAGTTGCTGGTGGCGGCGCTCCTGATGAGCAGAGATGACCTGGCCGTGAAAGTGCTGGGCATGGGGCAGCCGGTTGACGAGTTGACGCTGGTCTGCGAGAAAACTCACCCACAGGCCCTGATCCTCTTCTCCAATTACTCGCATAACCATGATCTTGCCGGGCGCTTGAACCGCTTGGCGTTGACCCTGGATTGCCCGCTGCTTCTTGCGGGTGCGGCTTCGGATCTTGCCCAGGACGACCTGGCCGGCACGTCCATCGGCTGCCTGGGCAATGAAGGTCGCCTGATGCGGCGGCGCTTGCAACAGTTTCTCAGCGGCGGGCTGGATACCTGATTTCAGGCATGCATGTGCGGATGGGCCAGGCGGTGCTGGTGCAGGATGAACTGACGCAGGCGCTCGGTTTCATCCACGTCGCTTTGGCTCAAGCGATAAGCAAACAAGCCCCGTGCCGTTTCCCGCTCGAACGCGCCGCGCAGCGCGATGCGTTCGTAGCCCGATGGGCTGAACCACAGGGAAAAGGTTTTTGGCGGCTTGATCCGGCCGCGAATTTCCACCAGTACACCCTTGAATGACACCTCATGCACCCACAGGGCGCCGGCATTGCCCCGGATGTTCTCGAGGGCCACCGGCGTTTCAAGCGCCAGGCGCCACGGGCGTATCATCGGGCCGTCTTCGAAAATACTCGGCACGCCCAAACGCAGATGCATTGCATTGAACTCATCCTCCACCAGATGCAGAGGGAAGGTCAGTTGCTGGTTGTTGAACTGCGCCTGGATGGTGAGATGGTCGTGGGCGGCCAGGCGGGTGAGCAAGTCGCGAATCTGTGCACCGCCGTTGACGGTCAGGCTCGACGAAGCATCCCGCAGGTTGAGTTGCGGGTTGTGTTGCATATTCTGAATGAAATCCAGCTCATCCTGGGTCAGAAGCGCATTGCGTCGCATCGTGCTTGCTCAATAGAGGGGTATTAAAGTGCCATTATCCGCTCTTATGCCTGCACTTTCTAAATTTTGTTTAATCCATTTGTCGCTTTGAGCGCTGCCAGTTCGGCCTTGACCTGCGCCAGTTCGCCTTCCAACTGCGCGACACGCTGCTGGGCCTTGACCTGGAGCGTGACGTCCTTTTGTACACCGACGAAATACGTCTGTTTGTCCGCCGCGTTATAAACCGTTGAAAGCGACAGTTCGTTCCAGAAGTGGCTGCCGTCCTTGCGGTAATTACGCAGGATTTCCCGGCAGGCACCGTCGTTCTCCAACGCTTCGCGGATGGCTATCAGGGCCGGCTGGTCGCGGTCGCCTGACTGCAGGAAGCGGCAATCCTGATAGAGGATTTCGTCGAGGGTGTAGCCGGTCAGCCGTTCGAATGCGGGGTTTACGTAGATCAGCGGCTTGTCCTTGCCTTCTCTTTCAGCGATGACGATGCCGTCGTTGGAAGCGTTGATCACCATGTGCATCAGCTTGGCGTTAATCATTGCGCGGTCCATGGCTTTGGGTTGGAGTTGCCAGTTTAAGACATGCCTTGAATCTTGCACGGCGGGCGCTGAAATATTTGCGCCAGCTGCTAATATCCCAGGCTTTCGCTCAACTACAGGATCAGATTGATGAAAGTCGCCATCCTTTCCGGCTCGGTGTACGGCACGGCTGAAGAAGTCGCCCGCCACGCCGCCGACATCCTCAACAAGGCCGGCTTCGAGGCCTGGCACAACCCCCGCGCGACCTTGGCGGATGTACAAGCCTTCAGTCCGCAAGCCTTTCTGGCGGTGACCTCCACCACCGGTATGGGTGAATTGCCCGACAACCTGCAACCCCTGTATTCAACCCTTCGCGACCAACTGCCCGCCGCCTGGCGTGGCCTGCCCGGCGCGGTGATCGGCCTGGGCGACGCCAGCTACGGCGATACCTTCTGCGGCGGCGGCGAGCAAATGCGCGAGCTGTTCGGCGAGTTGGGTGTGCGTGAAGTGCTGCCGATGCTGCGCCTGGACGCCAGCGAGAGTGTCACTCCGGAAACCGACGCAGAGCCGTGGCTGGCCGAGCTGGTCACTGCACTGCGCGCTTGACCGGGAATTCGCGTAACAACGCCAGCCAGGCCTGGGCGGCTTTCGATAGATAGGCGCCCTCACGCCAGATAAAGGCAATGTCCCAGCGCAGGTAGTCGGGCGCCTTCAACGTCAGGCGCACCACGCCAGGTCGCACCAGCCCACGGGCGACCACGCTGGGCAACAGCACCACCCCTTGGCCGGCGGCCACCAACGCGGCGAGGAAATCTGCCTGGCCACTGCGGCCGATTTCCTTCGGGGTAAAGCCCAACTGCTGACACGCCTGCATCAGACGATCATTGAGCACAAAACTGCGCTGGTACATCAGGAACGGCGTGTCAGCCAATTCTTCAAGGCGTACCTGGGCGTTGTCTGCCAGAGGGTGGTCAATCGGCAGCAGTGCATCCAGTGGTTCATCGCAAAAGGCTTGCCAGGCAAACGCCGGGTCATTGGGCTTCAAGCTGCCTCCCACTTCCAGTTCACCGTTCAGAATCGCCTGCTCGATATTGCGGCTGCCGCCCTCCAGCAACTGGATGGTGACGTTCGGGTAGCGTCGGCGGTACTCGGCAAACAACCCGGCGAACAGCGTGTCGCCCGCCAGCAATGGCAGGCCCAGGCGCAGTTCACCGCGGGTGAGGTGGTGCATATCGTCCAGTTCGCTGAGCAATTCGGACTGCAAGCGCAGCATGGCTTCGGCGCGTTGCAGCACGACTTGACCAGCAGCGGTCAGGCGGATCTGCGAGCCGATACGGTCGAGCAGCGGCGTGCCCAGGCTTTGTTCCAATTGTGCGACCTGCTTGCTGACGGCGGACTGGCTGATATGCAGGGTTTTCCCCGCCTGGGTAAACCCGCCTCGGTGGATCACTTCGACAAAGCTGCGCAGCTGTTTGAATTCCATTGCCTTGATTCCAGTTTGGAATAGTTGGCAGTCTAACAATTCGCTATGGGGATGGAAGGTCGCTCTCTAAAATGTAGGCCTGCGAGGACCCAAAGCCCATGAAACGTTTTCCCTTCAAACACCTTGCCCGTTTGCTGACTGAACTGGTCGTGCTGCTCGCGATTTATCTGCTAGGCACCCAGTTGGCGGTTTGGCTGGCCTTGCCCATCCCCGGTGGCGTCGTGGGCCTGGGCCTGCTGCTGGCAACGTTCGCCAGTGGCCTGGTCAAGCCGGCGGCGCTGCAATTGGGCGCCGGGGTGTTGATGGCCGAGATGCTGCTGTTCTTCATCCCGGCCCTGATGAGCCTGCTCGATTACGGCTGCCTGCTGCGCAACGACGGCTGGCGCATCCTGTTGGTGATCGGCTTCAGCACGCTGGCGGTGATGCTGGTCACGGCGTTTACGGTGGAAGCCGTGTGCCGCTGGAGATTGCGCCATGAAGCTTGAACTGATGCCGGTGTTCTGGCTCGCCTTGACCCTGGGCGCCTACGTGTTCAGC
Organism: Pseudomonas sp. B14(2022); assembly: GCF_012030485.1. NCBI lineage: Bacteria > Pseudomonadati > Pseudomonadota > Gammaproteobacteria > Pseudomonadales > Pseudomonadaceae > Pseudomonas > Pseudomonas sp. B14(2022). Next base: position 43,385 of record NZ_JAAUVM010000023.1, on the reverse strand, counting down.
CGCTGGCTCTACCGGCGCACCGGGCGCTACCTGCTGTCGCCGCTGATCCTGGTACCTGCGCTGTTGTTGGCGGTGGCCGTGCCGATGCACACCGCCTATGCCGAATACGCCACCGACACCCACTGGCTGATGCTGGTGTTGGGCCCGGTCACTGTGGCGTTTGCCGTGCCGATCTGGCAGCAGCGCCGCTTGCTGGCGCGGCACTGGCCGGCGTTGCTGCTGGGCATGGTGGCGGGCAGCGTGGCATCGATCGCGACCTCGTTCGGCCTGGCGAAGGCACTGGCGCTGGACAGTTCGGTGACGATGTCGCTGGTGCCGCGCTCGATCACCACACCGTTCGCCATGCCGGTGTCTTCCGACCTTGGTGGCGTGCCGGAGTTGACGGCGGTGTTTGTGATGTTCACCGGTGTGTTCGGCGCCATGCTCGGTGGTGTATTGCTCAAATGGCTGCCGCTGCGTACGCCCCTGGCTCGTGGCGCGTTGTTTGGCGTGGGGGCCCACGGTGCGGGTGTCAGCCGAGCTCATGAAGTGGGCGGCGAAGAGGGCTCGGTCGCCGGCCTGGTGATGGTGTTGACGGGGTTGCTCAACCTGTTCGCCGTGCCTTTTCTGGCGGCGCTTCTCTGACGCGCTTTAAACAAAATTCAACTATTCTCTGAGCTGACCCGCTCGGTCATCAAGCTGGCTGCCAAGGCAACTACGGCAGGCATGAGGTCTGACTAGACTGGCCCATCACACAAAAAAATAACAATAAGACAGTGCGCCAAGGAGGTCGTTGCCGTGAGCCTAGCCCCCGTTCTATCGCCGCAGAATGTCAAAGATCAGGTCAGCGCTGCCGAATGGCAGATCCGCGTCGACCTCGCGGCCTGCTATCGCCTGGTGGCGCTGCATGGCTGGGATGATCTGATCTTCACCCATATCTCGGCCAAGGTGCCGGGCACCGATGATTTCCTGATCAACCCCTATGGGCTGATGTTCCACGAGATCACCGCGTCCAGCCTGGTCAAGGTCGATCAGGCCGGCAACAAACTGATGGACAGCCCCTACGAAATCAATCCGGCGGGCTACACCATCCACAGTGCCATCCATGAAGTTCGCCACGATGTGACGTGCGTGCTGCACACCCATACCGCCGCGGGTGTCGCCGTCGCTGCGCAGAAGCAGGGCGTGTTGCCCATCAGCCAGCAATCGCTATTCGTGCTGTCGAGCCTGGCCTATCACGCCTACGAAGGCGTGGCCTTGAACCACGAAGAAAAAGCCCGCTTGCAGGCCGACCTCGGTGATAACAATTTCCTGATGCTGCACAACCATGGCCTGCTGACCTGCGGCAGTACCATCGCCGACACCTTCCTGATGATGTTCATCTTCCAGCGCGCCTGCGAAATCCAGGTGCTGGCGCAAAACGGCGGCGCCGAATTGATCCCCATCGGGCCGCAGATTCTTGCCGGTGCCAAGGCGATGGTGGCGGGTGTTACCAAGAGCGCCCAAGGCATGGGTGGCGCGCTGGCCTGGCCGGCCTTGCTGCGCAAATTGGACCTGCAAGCCCCGGGGTATAACAGCTGATGCCACTCGCCGAGATCCCGCTCAGAGCCTGGCGCAAGCGTGGTCAGGATTTCGTCTTTCGCGGCCGTACCATTCGCTATTGGGTGGCCGGGCAGGGTGAACCGCTGCTGCTGATCCATGGCTTCCCCACGGCCAGTTGGGACTGGCATTACCTGTGGCAACCCCTGGTCCAGCGCAATCTGGTGATCGCCTGCGACATGCTCGGCTTCGGTGACTCGGCCAAGCCGCTGGACCACGATTATTGCCTGCTGGAACAGGCGGACTTGCAACAGGCCTTGCTCGAACACTTGCGGGTGGAGCAGCCGGTGCATGTGTTGGCCCATGACTACGGTGACAGCGTTGCCCAGGAACTCCTGGCCCGGCACTACGAGGGCCGGTTTGAGATGGCCAGTTGTGTGTTCCTCAATGGCGGGTTATTCCCCGAAACCCATCGCCTGGCCCTGGTGCAAAAACTCTTGCTCAGCCCCCTGGGCTGGATGATCGGCCGTGCCTTCGGGCGCAGCGCTTTGTCTGACAGCTTCGGCCAGATATTCGGCCCCGACACCCGCCCCAGTGAAAGTGCCCTGGATGACTTCTGGAGCCTGATCAACGGCAACGACGGTACGCGCATCCTGCACAAACTGATCGCTTACGTCCCCCAGCGCCGTCGCCTGCGTGATCGCTGGGTCGGCGCGATGCAGCGCGGCGAAGTGCCGTTGCGGGTGATCGACGGCGAAGTTGACCCGATCTCCGGCGCGCATATGGTCGAGCGCTACCAGCAATTGGTGCCCCACGCCGACACGGTGTTGCTGGCCAATATCGGCCACTACCCGCAGATCGAGGCACCGGTGCAGGTGCTCAAGCACTACCAGGCGTTTCGTGATCGGGTCGCGCGGCCGGCCTCGCAAGTGGCCTATTCCTGATCCCGAATCCTTTTCTGTAGGCGCGAGCTTGCTCGCGAAAATCGTCAACGATAACGTGGGAATCCTGACACCACGCGGCGCTCTGGGATTTTTCGCGAGCAAGCTCGCTCCTACAGAGAGACGAGTCATCATCCCTCAGCCTTATCGAGCACCATTCAGCCTCAACCGTATTTATTGTGACCGGCGGCGCCTTGCCGGACACTCAAACCCATCCCATTGTCGCCATCGGAGTTCGGTATGAGTGAGTCAGTACAGTTCCAGGATAAGGTCGTGATCGTCACCGGTGCTGGCGGCGGATTGGGCCGGGCCCATGCGCTGCTGTTCGCCAGACACGGGGCCAAGGTACTGGTCAACGATCTCGGCGGTTCCACCCAGGGCGAGGGCGCCAATGCGTCCGCTGCCGACCGGGTCGTGGCAGAGATTCGCGAGGCGGGCGGTATCGCCGAGGCCAACCATGACTCTGTCACCGACGGTGACAAGATCGTCCAGAACGCCCTCGACGTCTTCGGCCGCATCGACGTGGTGGTCAACAACGCCGGCATCCTGCGCGACAAAACCTTCCACAAAATGGACGACGCCGACTGGGACCTGGTTTACCGGGTGCATGTCGAAGGTGCCTACAAAGTCACCCGCGCCGCATGGCCCCACCTGCGTGAGCAAGGCTACGGCCGGGTGATCTTCACCGCGTCCACCTCGGGCATCTACGGCAACTTCGGCCAGTCCAACTACGGCATGGCCAAGCTTGGGCTGTACGGCCTGACCCGCACCCTCGCCCTGGAAGGGCGCAAGAACAACATCCTGGTCAATGCCATCGCCCCCACCGGCGCCACACGCATGACCGAAGGCCTGATCCCGCCGCAAGTGTTCGAGCGCCTCAAGCCGGAATTGGTCAGCCCGCTGGTGGTGTACCTGGGCAGCGACGCGTGCCAGGAAACTTCAGGGCTGTTCGAGGTGGGTGGCGGCTGGATCGGCAAGACCCGCTGGGAGCGCAGCCTGGGCGTAGGCTTTGACCCAGAGGCCGGGTTCTCGCCAGACGATGTGGCGGCACATTGGGCGCAGATCTGCGACTTCGAAGGCGCAGCCCATCCCAAGGACAATATCGAAGCGTTAAAGGAAATGATGGCGAACTTGCAGAAGTACAGCCTGTGATCGTTGCTTGAAAAAGATTGAATCCCACGGGGCGCTGATGGCGCCCCGTTTTATTTCAGGCAAAAAAAAGCCGCGGCAAACGCAGCGGCTGAAGTAAGACGTTGGATCAAGGAGCGACAAATCAACGTCAGTGAACACGGGTAACAGACTGAAAAAACACTTCAATCTATTCAAGATCGGCTTTTCTCCCGAGAGCGGAAGCGGGCGGTTTGCCCTGAAAGCCAGGCAAGAATAGTCTCTTGTAACAAAATGAGTAATAGCTGTTCAGGACAAGGACTGTTACCGATATGGCAACAGTCGCCCACGTCGCCATCCATTCTCTTGATAACCCACCATCCACCCGGTCCATGCCCTCGCCCAGACCCAGGCCAGAGCGGCCTGTAATCCTTTCGAGCGACAACACGAATCCCTCCTTGGTGCGCTTATCGCTCCTGATGCGCGGCAGTAGGGTGGGGCCTTCTGTCACTCACCGGGGAAGACGCATGACAAAAACAATAATGCGCGCCATCTTCACGCCACAGGCGCTGGCCGCTGCGGTTGCGTTGGGTTGCTGTGCCCAGGCACAGGCTGTTTCTTTCAACATTGGCGAGATCGAAGGGCAATTCGACTCCTCGCTGTCGGTCGGCTCGAGCTGGGGCATGCGCGATGCCGATAAAAAACTCGTGGGCACCGTCAATGGCGGCACAGGCCAGGCTTCCACGGGAGATGACGGGCGCCTCAACTTCAAGAAGGGCGAGACCTTTTCCAAGATCTTCAAGGGCCTGCACGACCTTGAACTCAAGTACGGCGACACCGGTGTGTTCGTGCGTGGCAAGTATTGGTACGACTTCGAACTCAAGGACGAAGACCGCGAGTTCAAGCAGATCAGCGACCACAACCGCAAGGAAGGCGCCAAATCCAGCGGTGCGCAGATCCTCGATGCGTTTGTCTATCACAACTATTCCCTGGGCGACCTGCCGGGCACCGTGCGCGCCGGTAAGCAGGTGGTCAGTTGGGGCGAAAGTACCTTCATCGGCAACTCCATCAACAGCATCAACCCGATTGACGTGTCGGCGTTCCGTCGACCGGGTGCCGAGATCAAGGAAGGGCTGATTCCGGTCAACATGCTGTTCGCGTCCCAGAGCCTGACCAACCAACTGACCGTGGAAGGGTTCTATCAGTTGGAGTGGGACCAGACGGTGCTGGATAACTGCGGCACGTTCTTTGGCGGTGACGTGGCGGCGGATGGCTGCACCGGCAACTACACGGTTGGTAGCCCGGCGATTGCGCCGTTGCAACCGATTGCAGCGGCTCGCGGCCAAGGCTTTGTGGTGACCCGCGAAGGTGTGGTGGTGCAGCGTGCCGGTGACCGCGATGCACGGGACTCCGGCCAATTCGGTGCAGCCTTGCGCTGGCTGGGCGATGACACGGAGTACGGCCTGTACTTCATGAACTACCACAGCCGCACGCCGACCGTGGGCACGATTACCGCCAACACCAATCTGGCGACCATCGGTGGTATCGCGGCTGCTGCCCCGGCCGGCTTCGGTTCGGCCCTGGCCCAGAGCACCATGCTCGGCCGTGGCCAGTACTACCTCGACTACCCGGAAGACATCCGCCTGTTCGGCGCCAGCTTCTCCACCACCTTGCCCACCGGCACGGCGTGGACCGGTGAGATCAGCTACCGCCCGAATGCACCGGTGCAGCTCAATACCACTGACTTGACCCTGGCCCTGATCAACCCGATTGCGGGTAATGCGGCATCGCCGATTCGTTCTTCTTTCGGCGCCGACAACAAAGGCTACCGCCGCAAGGAAATCACCCAGATCCAGAGCACCATGACGCAGTTCTTCGACCAGGTGCTGGGCGCTGAACGCCTGACCCTGGTAGGCGAAGCGGCGGTGGTCCACGTCGCCGGCCTGGAAGACAAATCCAAACTGCGTTACGGCCGCGACTCGGTCTACGGCGCTTACGGTTTCGAGGGTGACACCGACGGTTTCGTCACCTCCACCTCCTGGGGCTACCGCGCTCGGGCGATCCTTGACTACAACAACGCCATTTTCGGGGTGAACCTCAAGCCCAACCTGTCCTGGTCCCATGACGTGGCCGGCTACGGGCCCAACGGGATCTTCAACAAAGGCGCCAAGGCTATCAGCGTCGGCGTGGATGCGGACTACCGCAGCACCTACACCGCCAGCCTCAGTTACACCGACTTCTTTGGTGGCGACTACAACACCCTGACCGACCGCGACTTCCTCGCCCTCAGCTTCGGCGTGAACTTCTGATTTGGCTTAAAGAAGGACAAGAATCCATGCGTAAGACAATTGCAGTGTTGGCCCTCAGCCTGTTGGCCTCCCACGTGATGGCGGCGGTGTCGCCGGAAGAGGCGGCCAAGCTGGGCACTACTCTGACCCCGGTCGGCGCTGAAAAGGCTGGCAACGCCGATGGCTCGATCCCGGCGTGGACCGGTGGCATCCCGAAAAACGCAGGCGCGGTGGACAGCAAGGGCTTCCTCGCCGACCCGTTCGCCAGTGAAAAACCGCTGTTCGTGATCACCGCGGCCACCGTCGACAAGTACAAAGACAAACTCTCCGACGGCCAGGTGGCGATGTTCAAGCGTTACCCCGAGACCTACAAGATCCCGGTCTACCCGAGCCACCGTACGGTCAACCTACCACCGGATATCTACGAGTCGATCAAGCGCAGCGCGCTGAACGTCAAGGCGATCAACGACGGTAACGGCCTGGAAAACTTCACTGGTAACCGTTACTACGCCTTCCCGATTCCGAAGAATGGCGTGGAGGTGCTGTGGAACCACATCACCCGTTATCACGGCGGCAACCTGCGCCGCATCATTACCCAGGCCACCCCGCAGACCAATGGCAGCTACACGCCGATCCGCTTCGAGGAGGAAGTGGCGGTGCCTCAGGCGATTCCCGATATCGACCAGGCTAAGGCGGCCAACGTGCTGAGCTATTTCAAGCAATCGGTGACCGCCCCGGCGCGCCTGGCGGGTAACGTGCTGCTGGTGCACGAGACCCTCGACCAGGTGAAGGAACCGCGCCTGGCCTGGATCTACAACGCCGGCCAGCGCCGCGTGCGCCGCGCGCCGCAAGTGTCCTATGACGGCCCGGGCACCGCGTCCGACGGCCTGCGCACCACCGACAACTTCGACATGTTCTCCGGCGCCCCCGACCGCTATGACTGGAAGCTGGTGGGCAAGAAAGAGATGTACATCCCCTACAACAGCTACAAGCTCGATTCGCCGTCGCTCAAATACGACGACATCATCAAGGCCGGTCACATCAACCAGGACCTGACCCGTTACGAACTGCACCGCGTGTGGGAAGTGATCGGCACGGTCAAGCCAAGCGAGCGGCACATCTACGCCAAGCGCCATATGTACATCGACGAAGACAGCTGGCAAGTCGCGCTGGTGGATCACTACGACGGTCGTGGCCAACTGTGGCGTGTCGCCGAAGGTCATTCGCAGTTCTACTACGACCACCAGGTGCCGGCCTACACCGTCGAGACCTTGTACGACATCATTGCCGGGCGCTATATCGCACTGGGCATGAAAAACGAGGAGAAGAGCAGCTTCGTGTTCGGCTTTGCGGCCAAGGCAGCGGACTACACCCCGGCGGCGTTGAGGGCTGAAGGCGTACGCTGATCCCAATATGAAATGCAGTCAAATGTGGGAGGGGGCTTGCCCCCTCCCACAGTGGGTTTTTTACACATGGGGTTTTGTGCATGGCCTTCAATCACCCTGCTGAATACTTCTTCAACAACCACCCGCCACAGGACTAGGGTAAGCACCAGGTTGCATAACAATAAAAAAGCAGGATGCAGCAATGACTGCCATGACACGCTGCCTGGACCGTCCTGGATTCATGCCCCGGCTGTCCGCTCACCATCTGCTGCGCCCCCGCCTGGCCGAGCCTTTGCTGACGGCCCCGGCCAGGGTCAAATTACTCTGCGCCCCCGGCGGCAGTGGCAAGAGCGCGCTGCTCGCCGAATGTGCATTGCAGGCGCCTGCGGGTTGCCAGGTGTACTGGTTGCCGCTCAATGGCGCGACCCTCAGCCCCCTCGACCTGTGCCTGCGGCTCGCGCAAAACCTGGGCCTGACGTTTACCGATGAAACCACCTTGCTGCTCGACCTCAGCCGCTGGCAGGCCTCGGCATGGCTGTTCCTCGATGATTTTTGCCGCTTGCCAACGCCCGACACCGACGCCTTGCTCGACCGTCTGCTCACCGCCAGTAGCCCGGCCCTGACTTGGTGGCTGGGCGCGCGGCGGCGACCGGCGTGCAACTGGCCGCGCCTGCTGCTCGACGATGAGTTGCTCGAATGTGGCGCAGAACTGGCCTTCAACCCTGCGGAAATCCAGCAACTGCTCAGCCATGCGCCCGCGCATTCGGTCGACAGCGTGCTGCAGTTCAGCGCCGGCTGGTGCGCGGGTGTGCGCATCGCGCTGCTGGGCGATGGGCACCCCGACAAGACCTTGCTCGACTACCTGCAACACGAGCTGTTCAGCACACTGCCGCCGGAACTGGCGGAGGCCTGGCGCGTACTGGCGCATCTGCCGCGCTTCAACACCGGCCTGTGCGAGCACTTGTTCGGCGCGGGTGACGGTGACCAGTACCTGAGGGATTTGCAGGTGCTCGGCGCCTTTATCCAACCGTGGGAAGACACCGGCTGGCTGCAGGTTTTTCCGCCCCTGGCGCGCCTGATGCAGGACGAGCCCTGGCCGGCCAAACGCTCCTGGCATCGGCGCGCCTGCCAATGGTTCTGCGCCGAACAGGACTGGCAGGCCGCCTTCGAACAGGCGCTGCTGGCCGAAGAATATGAAATGGCGGTGAGCCTGTTGCAGCACTTCAGCTTCGAGGACCTGTTCCGCCAGCAGAATGCCGTCTTGCTGTTGCACCTGCATGAGCAGCATGGCGATGAATTGATGCTCGGCTCGGCGCAACTGGTGGGGCTGGTGACGGCGGCGTTGCTGTTTGCCGGGCGCTTCGAACAGGCGGCGGTGTGCATCGATCAACTGGCCCGGTTTGCCCCGCAACCGACGGCGGCGCAACAGCGGTATTTATTGGCGCGCTGGCAGGCGCAATGGGGCTGGTTGCTGCACCTGGGCGGCGATGCCGAGGGCTCGCGCCTGCATTTTCTTGAGGCGCTGCAAGCCTTGCCCGACAGCGCGTGGACCTCGCGGCTGATGTGCCTGTCGGGCCTGACCCAGCAAGCCTTGTTGCGCGGCGAACTGGACGTGGCCCAAGGCCTGAACCGTGAAGCGCTGTGCCTGGCGCGCGCCCATGGTTCGTTACTGTTGGAGGCGCTGCTTGAGCTGGATCACGCTCAATTGCTGGAACAGCGCGGTGCACCGTACAGGGCTCAGAGCCTGCTGGAAAATGTACAAGCCATATTGCTTGAACAGCGGCTCAAGGCCGGTCCCTTGGTGGGGCGTATTGCCTTGCGACGCGGGCACCTGGCCTTGCGCCAAGGCCAGGACAGCCTGGCGGCCGAGTGTTTCGACACGGGCTTGAAGATGTGCCTGCACAGCCAGGACAAGCGCGTGCTCTACGGCTTTCTCGGCCTGGCGCTGTTGGCTGCCAACCGTGGCGATTACGCCCAGGCCTTTATCCAGTTGCGTGAGGCCGAGCGGCTGATGCAGCAACGCCAGGTTCCGGACACGGTGTACCGCGCGGTGCTGCTGTTGGTCAGCGGGCACTTCTGGTTGCAGCAGGGGCGCGCCGAATTGACCGTGGAAGCGGTGCGCCGCGTGCTGCGTCACTTTCGTGGGCCGCAGGCCAAGCAAGCACCGCCGGCCACCCTGGAACTGATCCCGCGTCTTGAATACCTGTTGGTGCTGGCGGAGGTGAAACTGGGCTGCGCCGATCAACCGGTGGAACGGCTCAACGCCTTGCTGCAAGCCACCCATCAGCGCGGCATGCTTTGCCTGGAAATCGAACTGCACCTGGTGCTGGGCGAAGTCGCCTGGCAGCTGGGGGATCCGGCCTCGGCGCGCCGCTCGCTGCAAGCCGGCCTGGAACTGGCCGGGCGTTGCCAGGTTCAACAAGCGATTCGCGAACTGCGTTTGCGTGCGCCGGGATTGCTGAGTGAGCTGGGCCTGGAGCCTCAGGCATCAACCCCCGGAACGGTGGAAAACCCCTTGAGCCAGCGCGAACTGGAAGTGCTGCAACTGATCGCCCTGGGCAGTTCCAACCTCGAGATCGCCGACCGCCTGTTTATCTCCCTGCACACCGTCAAGACCCACGCGCGGCGCATTCACAGCAAACTCGGTGTAGAGCGGCGCACCCAGGCGGTGGCCAAGGCCAAGACCTTGGGCTTGATGGTTTAGATGAACGCCTGACGGTATTCGCCGGGCGTGGCGCCCATGGCCTGGCGGAAGCGATGGGTAAAGTGGCTGGCGCTGGAAAAACCGCACAGCAAGGCAATCTCGCCCAACGGCAGGGCGCCGCCACGCAGCAGGTTTTGCGCGCGGGTCAGCCGGCGCGCCAGCAGGTACTGATGGGGCGGCAGGCCGAAACTCTGGCGAAACATCCGTGCGAAATGGTACTCCGACAACGTACATAACCCAGCCAGTTGCCCAAGGCTGATGGGGTCTTCCAGGTGCTGGTCGATGTAGTCCACCAGCAACCGTCGTTGGTAGGCGGCGAGCCCGCCTTTTAAACGCAGGCCTTCGCGGGCGCCCACCTGGCTGAGCAGGGTGTGGCTGAGCATTTCATGGGCGAGGCTGCTGGTGAGCAGGCGTTCGGCGGGCTCGTGCCAGTTGAGGGCGATCAACTGGTGGAAGCGTCGGGCCAGGCGCTGGTCTTCCAGGAAGGTACTTTCCCGCAGTTCCAGCGTGCGCGGTTCGCGGTCAAGCAGGGTAACGCAGCCCAGGGCAAATTGTTGCGGGCTGAAATACACGTGGGCCAGGCGGATTTCACCGTTGATCACCCAGGCCGATTGGTGCTCGGCAGGCAGGATGCACAGCTTGTCCGGTCCACCCTTGGTGCCCGGTTGGTCCCGCCGAAACGTGCCGGTGCCGCCACCGACATAGCAGGACAAGGTGTGATGGCTGGGCGCCTGGTAGTCCTGGGAATCATGATGGTTGCTCCACAAGGCCGCGGACAAGCCGTCACCGAGCTCGGCGCAGGCTTCCAGGCGTGCGTTGGGCGAGCGGTTAAGGGCTTGGAAGACTTGCAGGGATTCCAGGTCTGACATGGTGTGTTCTCCGACGCCTTGCATCCTACTCCGCGATACGGACGCTGTGATCCCATCGCCCGACAAAAGCGCAAGATTGTGCAAGAGCCTTGCCCGGGGTGAAGGCGACACTGTGGCTCAATCGATGGAGCCCGCTATGAACCTTTCCCTGTATTTACTCACCGTGCTGATCTGGGGCACCACCTGGATCGCCCTCAAATGGCAGCTGGGCGTGGTGGCGATTCCCGTGTCCATCGTCTACCGCTTCGGCCTGGCGGCCCTGGTGTTGTTTGCGTTGCTGCTGGTCAGTCGCAAGTTGCAGGTGATGAACCGGCGCGGGCACCTCATCTGCCTGGCCCAGGGGTTGTGCCTGTTTTGCGTCAACTTCATGTGCTTTCTCACGGCCAGCCAGTGGATCCCCAGCGGCCTGGTGGCGGTGGTGTTTTCCACTGCCACGCTGTGGAACGCGCTGAACGCCCGAGTGTTTTTCGGCCAGCGGGTGGCGCGCACGGTGTTGATGGGCGGCGGCCTCGGGTTGGCGGGCTTGGGCTTGCTGTTCTGGCCGGAACTGGTGGGGCACACCGCCAGCCCGCAGACCTTGCTGGGGTTGGGGTTGGCGTTGCTGGGGACGATGTGTTTCTCGGCGGGCAATATGCTGTCGAGTCTGCAGCAGAAGGCTGGCCTGAGGCCGCTGACCACCAATGCCTGGGGCATGTTGTATGGATCCTTGATGCTGGCGACCTACTGCGTGGTGCGGGGCATTCCGTTTGAGATGGACTGGAGCGCACGGTACATCGGTGCGCTGTGGTACCTGGTTATTCCGGGGTCGGTGATTGGGTTTACCGCTTACCTGACGTTGGTAGGGCGCATGGGGCCGGAGCGTGCGGCGTATTGCACGGTGCTGTTCCCGGTGGTGGCGCTGAATGTGTCGGCGTTTGCCGAAGGCTACCAGTGGACCGCGCCGGCGTTGGCGGGGTTGGTGCTGGTGATGCTGGGGAATGTGTTGGTGTTTCGTAAGCCTAAGGTGGCTCAGCCGGTGAATCCGATCCTTCAGGCAAAGCAGGTCTAGTGTGGGAGGGGGCAAGCCCCTCCCATATTTCCTGCATTTCTCACATTTGACTGAGTTGGCCTTGCTATCTCATACCGAGGCGCTTGGCCATTCGGCCCAGGTTGGCGCGGTCCAGGCCCAGTTCGCGGGCGGCGCCGGCCCAGTTGTGCTGGTGGCGCTCCAGGCAGGCGTTGATCACTTGGCGCTGGTAGTGCTCGGTGGCCTGGCGCAGGTCACCGGTGACGGCAAGGGCGGCTTCTGTCGGTGCTTCGATCACCGGCGCGCTGACATCGGGCAAGTCCAGGTCCTGGGCACTCAGGCTCAGAATCTTTGGACGCTCGCGACAGTTACCCAGTGCCTTCAGCGCACTGCGCCCGATCAAATGTTCCAGCTCCCGCACATTGCCCGGCCAGTTATAGGCCAGCAGCGCCGCTTGGGCATCGCTGGTCAGGCGCAGGCTGCCCAGGCCCATGCGTGAGCGGTTCTGCTCCAGGAAGAAGCCGGCCAGCAGCAACACATCACGCCCGCGCTCGCGCAGGGCCGGCACTTGCAGCGGGTACACGCTCAGGCGATGGTAGAAGTCGGCGCGGTAGCGGCCGTTGCGCACCTCGTCGGCGAGGTCGCGGTTGGTGGCGGCGATCAGGCGCACGTCCACCTGATGTTCCTTATCCGAGCCCAGGCGCTGCAATTGGCCACTTTGCAGCACCCGCAGCAGCTTGGCCTGCACGCTCAGCGACAGCTCGCCCACTTCATCCAGAAACAACGTGCCGCCATTCGCCAGCTCGAACTTGCCGCGCCGTTCATTCAGCGCGCCCGTAAAGGCGCCGCGTACATGGCCGAACAACTCGCTTTCCACCAGGGTTTCCGGCAGGGCCGCACAGTTGAGGCTGATCAAGGGTTTATCTGCCCGGGACGACGCCGCGTGAATGGCCTGGGCCACCAGTTCCTTGCCCACCCCGGTTTCGCCGGTGATCAGCACCGTGAGGTCGCTGCCACCCACCAGCTTGATTTCATCCACCAGGCGCTTGTGGGTTTTACTCTGGCCGATCAGTTCCTTGTGCTGCTGGCCGCTGGCCTGGCGGTAGATCTCGGCGCGCTGGTGTTCGTCTTCGGCCCGCAACGCCAAGCGTTCGATACGTTCGGCCACGTTGACGGTGGCGGCGGCGAGGCTGGCGAAGGCTTGCAAGGCTTCCAGCTCCACGCGTTCGAAGCGCTCGGTATCGAGGGCATCCAGGGTCAGCAGGCCCCAGGGCTGGTCGTCGACGAACAGTGGGCAGCCCATGCAGTCGTGCACTTGCAGATGACCGTGCAAGCCATCGACCAGGCCGTCGTAGGGATCGGGCAATTCGCTGTCACTGTCAAAGCGTGTGGGCCCGGGGCTGCTGAGCAGCACGGCGAAGCGCGGGTGTTCGCTGACCTTGAAGCGGCGGCCCAGAGTGTCTGCACTCAGGCCATCCACCGCCAGCGGTACCAGCGATTCGCCGTCCAGGCGCAACAGTGCGGCCGCATCACACGGCAATAGGGCGCGCATGGCTTGCAGCAGGCGTCGATAGCGTTCGCCTTCGGGCAGTTCCCGTGACAGGTCGGCGACCAGCGGCAGCAGGGTGGTGAGCAGCGAGTGTGCAGTCATAATGACTCCTTGTAGTCCTTATGACTATAAAGTGTAGGAGGTCATACTGACTACATATTATTCAAATCGTTGAAATGGAAGGATTTATTAGTTGGCATGAATACTGAGTAGCTAAGGGTAATCAGTAAAGAAGCCCAGGAGGCTCCCATGCTTAGTGCCCAAGACCGTGCCATCGTCAAATCCACCGTGCCCCTGCTGGAAAGCGGCGGCGAAGCGCTGATCACCCATTTCTACCGCATGATGCTCTCCGAGTACCCTGAGGTCCGCCCGCTGTTCAACCAGGCCCACCAGGCCAGCGGTGATCAGCCCCGCGCCCTGGCCAATGGCGTATTGATGTACGCACGGCATATCGACCAGCTCGACCAACTGGGCGACTTGGTGGCGAAGATCATCAACAAGCACGTGGCCCTGCAGATCCTGCCGGAGCATTACCCGATTGTGGGCGCTTGCCTGCTGCGGGCGATTTCCGAGGTGCTGGGCAGCGAGATCGCCACCCCTGAGGTGATGAGTGCCTGGGGCGCCGCGTACGGCCAACTGGCAGACATTCTGATCGGCGCCGAAGCAGCCATCTACGCAGAGAAAGCCCAGGCCCCCGGCGGCTGGCGCGGTGCGCGGGCGTTTACCGTGGTCAAGCGTGTGGAAGAGAGCGCCGAGATTACCTCCTTCTATTTCGCGCCGGTGGACAACGGGGCGATCCTCGCTGCCGCGCCGGGCCAATACATCGGCATGAAGCTGGTGCTCGACGGTGAGGAAGTGCGCCGCAACTATTCATTGTCGGCGTTGAGTGATGCGGGTCAGTACCGCATCAGCGTCAAGCGCGAGGCCGGCGGGCGGGTTTCCAACTACCTGCATGACCAGTTGCAGGTCGGTGCGACGATTGACCTGTTTCCGCCGTCGGGCGAGTTCACTCTGGCGGCCAGCGATAAACCGCTGGTGCTGATCAGCGGCGGGGTAGGGATCACCCCAACCTTGCCGATGCTGGAAGCGGCACTGGCCACCGAGCGTCCGGTGCACTTTATCCACTGCGCGCGCAATGGCGGGGTGCATGCGTTCCGTGATTGGGTGGATGCACTGGCGGCCAAGCACCCGCAGCTCAAGCGCTTCTATTGCTATGCCGAGGACGACGGCGTGAGCCCGGCGGCGGATACAGTCGGCCTGCTGAGCCAGGAGCAACTGGCGGCGTGGTTGCCGGAGCAACGTGACCTGGACGCGTACTTCCTCGGCCCTAAAGGTTTCATGGCGGCGATCAAGCGCCACCTCAAGGCCCTCGGTGTACCGGAAAAACAAAGCCGCTACGAATTCTTCGGCCCGGCTGCGGCGTTGGAGTAACACGGTCAAAAATGTGGGAGTGGGCTTGCCCCCTCCCACATTTGGATCTCTGTTCTTCCCGATTAATCCCCTGTTAACCCCTCTCTGTTTAAACCACTCTCTGTGTGTAAACTTGCGGCCATTGGCACAACCAAACAAAGGGATACGGGGATGAGTGACGAATTGCGTTTAGGCAGGGAGCGGCGCTTTCTGGTGTTGCTGGGCATCATCTGCCTGGCACTGATCGGTGGTGCGTTGTACATGCAGGTGGTGTTGGGCGAGGCGCCGTGCCCGTTGTGCATCCTGCAGCGCTACGCTTTGCTGCTGATTGCGATCTTTGCGTTCATTGGCGCGGCCATGCGCAGCAAAGGTGCTATCACGCTGTTCGAAGGCCTGGTGGTACTCAGCGCCCTCGGTGGGGTGGCCGCAGCCGGCCACCATGTGTACACCCAGTTCTTCCCGCAGGTCAGCTGCGGCATCGATGTGCTGCAACCTATCGTCGACGACCTGCCCCTGGCCAAGGTCTTCCCGCTGGGCTTCCAGGTCGACGGTTTCTGCAGCACCCCATACCCGCCGGTACTCGGCTTGTCCCTGGCGCAATGGGCGCTGGTGGCGTTCGTGCTGACGGTCATCCTGGTGCCCCTGGGTATCTATCGTAATCGCCAGCGCAAGGCCTGAATCCATCAGCAAAACGCCCCGGTCCTTCTTCAAGGAAGGCCGGGGCGTTTTGCATGTAGGGTTTTGTGAACAGAACGTGACGCCGGACAATTTTGGGTGCGCGCAATGTGCGACATGTTGTCACACGGAAGCCGCCGCAGGACGTTTCTGACCTGCCAAACCAGCGCTTAAATTTGCAAGAAACCTCCAAGATGTGCTGTCAGTTCGTGGTTTGGGTGACGGCGCGTACCTCACGCCGTACAAGGCTTTGAGTGATGTCCGAATGCCTTGTTTTCTGGGGGGTTGGTTAGGTTTTGCAGGCCCTTACGGGGTGTAAGGGCCGTGACGGATTGCCCTATAACACGGCAATTTTTGTGGTTTTTGTTGGGAATCGAACGCGATAAGATCGCGAACCTTTGCAATATTGGTGAAGGATTATTGCTGTAATCGATAAAAATTATTTCTTTATAAGACATGGTTTATACATCGCCAGCTAACTACAATCGCCCGCACTGAATGTCCGGTGCTGCTCAATCTTTGAGCACTGGAGCGGTCGAGGGGCAGATGGACGGCTCTGTGCGACCCCAAGGTTCCGGCAGCCTTTCAACTATCCGCACCAAAGGGAATTGGTCTGTAACAAGGCCTTTAACCACGAAATCGAATAAGAACTCACCGCAGGCTCGTGAAGCGTACCTATATGACGTGACGGGCAGGCTCTTATTCAATCGAAGAGAAATGCCAACCCTTGGCAGGGTGAAGTGTTGGCGATCAAAACCCAACTGCATTGCGCAAGCTGCTTTAGAGGTCGTGAGATGAGTAAAAACAGGTACCCCCGATTACTAGGCTTTTTGCCGCTGCTTGGCATGATGTTAATGCTGGGAGGCTGCAAGTGGACCTTGATGGACCCGAAAGGACAGATCGGTCTGGATCAACGAAACCTGATCATCACTGCCACCCTGCTGATGCTGTTGGTCGTGGTGCCTGTGATCATCATGACCTTCGCCTTCGCCTGGAAATACCGCGCGTCGAACACCAGCGCGACCTACGCGCCGAAGTGGTCGCACTCCACCAAGATTGAAATCGCGGTGTGGCTGGTTCCGATCCTCATCATCATCGCCCTGGGTTACATCACCTATAAGTCGACCCACGAGCTGGACCCGTACCGTCCGCTGGAGTCCGACGTCAAGCCGATCAACATCGAAGTGGTCGCGCTGGACTGGAAGTGGCTGTTCATCTACCCGGACCTGGGTATCGCCACGGTTAACCAGATCCGTTTCCCGGAAAACACCCCGCTTAACTTCCGGATCACCTCCGACGCCGTGATGAACTCGTTCTTCATCCCAGCCCTGGGCGGTCAGATCTACGCGATGGCCGGCATGCAGACACGCCTGCACCTGATCGCCAACGAAAAAGCTGAAATGGAAGGCATCTCCGCGAACTACAGCGGCGCTGGCTTCACCGGCATGAAATTCAAAGCGATCTCGACGAGCCAGGAAGATTTCAACGCCTGGGTAGCCGAAGTCAAGGCCGCACCTAAACAGCTTGATCAAGCTGAATACGATGCCCTGACCAAACCAAGCCAGAACAACCCAGTCGCCCTGTACTCCGCGTATGAGCCGAACCTGTTTCAGAAAATCGTCGACAAGTACGAAGGTATGAAACCAGGCAAGCCGGTCAAGCACGAGAAGAAAGAAGTGGCCGCGGTTGAAGGTTCTGACACGGGCTCGCATTCAACTGCTGGGGCAGAGGAGTAAACGATGTTTGGTAAATTAAGTTGGGATGCGGTCCCGTTCCACGAGCCGATTGTGATGATTACCATCGCCATGATCGCGCTGGGTGGTCTGGCACTGTTTGCAGCAATCACTTATTTCAAGAAGTGGACCTACCTGTGGACCGAGTGGTTGACGTCGGTCGACCACAAGAAAATCGGCGTGATGTACATCATCGTTGCCATGGTCATGCTGCTGCGCGGTTTTGCCGACGCCATCATGATGCGTACCCAGTTGGCCATGGCCACCGAAGGTTCGCCTGGCTACCTGCCGCCTGAACACTATGACCAGATCTTCACCGCCCACGGTGTGATCATGATCATCTTCATGGCGATGCCTTTCTTCACCGGCCTGATGAACCTTGCGGTGCCGCTGCAGATCGGTGCGCGTGACGTTGCCTACCCGTTCCTGAACTCCCTGAGCTTCTGGCTGCTGGTTTCCGGCGTGGTGCTGATCAACGTGTCCCTGGGCGTCGGCGAGTTCGCCAAGACCGGTTGGGTTGCGTATCCGCCACTGTCTGGCTTGCAATACAGCCCTGGCGTGGGTGTGGACTACTACATCTGGGCGCTACAGTTATCAGGACTCGGGACGACGCTGACGGGGGTCAACTTCCTGGCCACCGTCCTGAAAATGCGCGCCCCTGGCATGAAACTGATGGACATGCCGATCTTCACCTGGACCTGCACCTGGGCAAACGTGCTGATCGTGGCTTCGTTCCCGATCCTGGCCGCTACCATGGCGCTGCTGTCGCTTGACCGTTACCTGGATTTCCACATTTTCACCAATGAACTTGGTGGCAATCCAATGATGTACGTGAACCTGTTCTGGGCATGGGGTCACCCTGAGGTGTACATCCTGATCCTGCCGGCGTTCGGTATCTTCTCCGAAGTGATCTCGACCTTTACCGGCAAGCGCCTGTTCGGTCACCACTCGATGGTTTACGCATCGGGCGCAATCTCTGTACTGGGCTTCATGGTGTGGCTGCACCACTTCTTCACCATGGGTTCGGGGGCCAGCGTCAACGCCTTCTTCGGCCTGGCGACGATGCTGATTTCCATCCCGACGGGGGTGAAGCTATTCAACTGGCTGTTCACCATCTACCACGGTCGTCTGCGCATGACCAGCCAGGTCCTGTGGACCCTGGGCTTCATGGTGACCTTCGCCATCGGCGGCATGACCGGCGTACTGCTGGCCATCCCGGGCGCTGACTTCGTGCTGCACAACAGCCTGTTCGTGATCGCTCACTTCCACAACGTGATCATCGGTGGTGCTGTATTCGGCTACATCGCTGGTTTCAGCTTCTACTTCCCGAAAGCGTTCGGCTTCAAGCTGCACGAAGGCTGGGGCAAGGCTGCATTCTGGTTCTGGATCTCGGGCTTCTTCGTCGCGTTCATGCCGCTCTATGCACTGGGCTTCATGGGCATGACCCGTCGTCTGAACGCCACCACCAACCCTGAGTGGGTACCGTACCTGTACGTCGCCATGTTCGGTGCAATCATGATCGCTGTGGGCATCGCCTGCCAGTTGATCCAGCTGTACGTGAGCATCCGTGACCGTAAGCAGAACGCTTGCGAATCCGGCGACCCATGGAATGGCCACACCCTGGAATGGTCGACCTCGTCGCCACCACCGTTCTACAACTTCGCGGTGATCCCGACTGCGAACACCATCGATGCGTTCACCGAAGCCAAGGAAGACGGTACTGCGTACCAGCAACCTAAGCACTACGAACCGATCCACATGCCAAGCAACACCGCCACTGGCGTGGTGATGGGTGCGCTGTTGACCGTGTTCGGTTTCGCGATGATCTGGCACATCTGGTGGCTGGCAATCGTGAGCCTGGTGGGCACCATCGGCTACTTCATTGTCCACGCAGCACGTGATGATCAAGGCTACATGGTGCCGGTCGAAACGATCGAGCGCATCGAAGCCGAGCAGCACGCTCGCCTGGTCGCCGAGAAGAAAATCCCGGCCAACCGTGTAGAAACCTCGTTGGAACAGGCTTAAACCATGTCGAACTTAGTGACCAATGCTGGACACGCCCATGTCGATGACCATGGGCACGATGACCATCACCACGACTCGGGGCCGATGACCGTTTTCGGTTTCTGGCTCTACCTGATGACCGACTGCATCTTGTTTGCGTCGATCTTCGCGGTGTACGCGGTACTGGTAAACAACGTAGCGGGTGGCCCGTCGGGCCACGACATCTTCGAACTGCCTTACGTGCTCGGCGAAACCGCCTTGCTGTTGTTCAGTTCGATCACCTACGGCTTCGCCATGTTGGCCTTCTACAAGGGCAACAAGAAAGGCGTGCTGACCTGGCTGGGTATGACCTTCCTGTTCGGCCTGGGCTTCATCGGCATGGAGATCAACGAGTTCCACCTGCTGATCTCCGAAGGCTACGGCCCGCACCGTTCCGGTTTCCTGTCGGCGTTCTTCACGCTGGTCGGCACCCACGGTCTGCACGTTACTGCCGGCCTGCTGTGGATGGCGGTGATGATTTATCAGGTCAATAAACACGGCCTGACCAACACCAACAAGACTCGCCTGACTTGCCTGAGCCTGTTCTGGCACTTCCTGGACGTGGTCTGGATCTGCGTCTTCACCGTTGTTTACCTGATGGGGACTCTGTAATGGCTAATGCACACTCCCATGACCATGACAGCCATGATGCGAGCCACGGCAGCGTTAAGTCGTACGCCATCGGCTTCATCCTGTCGGTAATCCTGACGCTCATCCCGTTCGGTCTGGTGATGTACCCGACCCTGCCGAAGTCGATCACTTTGATGATCGTGCTGGCGTTCGCGGTGATTCAGGTTCTGGTTCACCTGGTGTACTTCCTGCACCTGGATCGCTCTAAAGAGCAGCGCGATAACGTGGTTGCGTTCGTGTTCGCAGGCATAGTAATCCTGCTGCTGGTTGGCCTGTCGATATGGATCATGTTCAGCATCCATACGTTCATGATGGCGAAGTGAGGTAAGACCCGATGTCGCTTAAGCACTTTATCCAAATCACCAAACCGGGGATCATTTTCGGTAACGTGCTTTCTGTGGCGGGCGGTTTCTTCCTGGCCTCCAAGGGACATGTCGATCTGGCCATCTTCCTGGCTGCGATGATCGGTACGTCCCTGGTGGTGGCTTCCGGCTGTGTCTTCAACAACTGCATCGACCGTGACATCGACATCAAGATGGAGCGCACCAAGAATCGCGTGCTGGTCCAGGGCCTTATCTCCCTGAAACTGGCGCTGATTTTCGCGACCGTCCTGGGTGTTGCCGGTGTGGCGCTGTTGTACCAGGTGGCCAACCCGCTGGCGGCGTTGTTTGCCGTGATCGGTTTTGTCATCTACGTCGGCCTCTACAGCCTGTACCTCAAGCGCAAGTCGGTTCACGGCACGCTGGTGGGCAGTCTGTCGGGGGCGATGCCGCCGGTGATTGGTTATGTGGCTGTGACCAATAGCTTCGACATGGCTGCGCTGGTGCTGCTGGTGATGTTCAGCCTGTGGCAGATGCCGCATTCCTACGCCATCGCGATCTTCCGCTTCAACGACTACCTGGCTGCTTCGATTCCGGTCCTGCCGGTCAAGCGTGGCATCCAGGTCGCCAAGAAACACATCCTGCTCTACATCCTGGCCTTCCTCGTGGCGACCTTGATGTTGACCTTCAGTGGCTACGCCGGCATGAGCTACCTTGCCGTCGCCGCGGCCATGGGCATGTACTGGTTGTACATGGCCTGGACCGGCTACAAGGCGGTGGACGACACCGTCTGGGCGCGCAAGCTGTTCGTGTTCTCGATCTTCACCATCACCGCGCTCAGCGTGATGATGTCCCTGGATTTCCAAGTACCGAAAGAGCTGTTGCTGACCTACGCACACTGAGTGTCCGAGTAGTAAAAAGGCCCCGCCTTCGAAAGAAGCGCGGGGTTTTTTATTGAGTGAGCTTTAAACTACGACCCAACCCTACCCTGGCAGGAAGCAAGTGATGAGTAAAAAAGCCGTTATGGTGTTCAGTGGCGGTCAGGATTCGACGACCTGTCTGATCCAGGCGCTGCCGCTGTATGACGAAGTGCACTGCATCACCTTCGATTACGGTCAGCGTCATGTGGCGGAAATCGAAGTCGCCCAGCAACTGGCCAAGCAACTGGGGGCCACCGTTCACAAAGTGATGGACGTGTCCCTGCTCAACGAACTGGCGATCAGCAGCCTGACCCGCGACAACATCCCGGTGCCGACCGTGAACAGCTCCGGCGAAAGCCTTCCGAGCACCTTCGTGCCGGGCCGCAATATTCTGTTTTTAACCCTGGCGGCTATCTACGCGTATCAGGTCAAGGCCGAGACGGTGATCACCGGCGTGTGTGAAACCGACTTCTCCGGCTACCCCGATTGCCGTGATGAGTTCGTCAAAGCCTTGAACCAGGCCCTCAAGCTGGGCATGGAGTACGACGTGCGCCTGGAAACCCCGTTGATGTGGCTGAACAAGGCTGAGACCTGGGCGCTGGCGGATTACCACCAGCAACTGGACCTGGTCCGCGAGCAGACCCTGACCTGCTACAACGGCGTTATCGGCACCGGCTGTGGCGAATGTGATGCCTGCAACCTGCGTGCACGTGGCTTGAATGACTACCTGCAGAACAAAGCAGCGGTCATGCAGGGCCTGAAGCGGAAGTTACAGCTGAACTAACCCCAATACGTAGCAGGCACCAGAAAAAGCCCCGTCTTCGCAAGTCGTACGGGGCTTTTTCATGGCGGCTCGGTTAAATCATTCGTTCCTTGTCTCGTCATACCCTTCTATACGAGCTGTGCGAATCCATCACCCGCCTACAAGGAGTAGTCACCATGGTCAGCGTTAGTCGTCGGTCCCTTCTCGCCCTGGGCGCCGCCCTGCCTTTGCTCGGGCGCCTGGATTGGGCGGTCGCCGCGCCCGCGCCGGCCAACGCTGACAAGGTACTGCTCAACTACAACGAAAGCCCCTACGGGCCTTCGACGGCGGCCCGCGAAGCGATGCAGCGCGGTATCGCGACAGCCGGGCGGTATCCGTACAAACACATGTACGCCTTGGCCGGCTTGTTTGCCCAGCAGCACGGGATTGCCGAAGAGCAGGTGGCGGTGTTTGCCGGCTCCATGGCTGCGCTGCGCTACGCGGTGCTGGCGTTCACCAGCGAAACCCGTGGCCTGGTGATGGCCACGCCGTCCTACGAAGTACCGCGCCAGGCCGCCGAGTCCCGTAAGGCGCCGGTGCGCGAAGTGGGCCTTAATGCCGACCACGCCCATGACGTCCCCGCCATGCTCGCCGCCGATCCCCAGGCGGGGATGCTCTATGTATGCAATCCCAACAATCCGACTGGCACCATCACCTCCACTGAGGCTATTCGCCAGGCGCTGACGAAAAAACCCAAGGGCAGCGTATTGGTGGTGGACGAGGCCTACATCGACTTTGCCGACACCCCAAGCGTGGTGAGCTGGGTCAAGGAGCATGACGACCTGTTGGTATTGCGCACCTTCTCGAAAATCTACGGCATGGCCGGCGCCCGCCTGGGCCTGGCGATCGGCCACCCGGCGCTGCTGGTACGGCTGGCGGTGTTCGGCGGTGACAATGTGCCGGCAGGTTCATCCTTGCTCGGCGGACTCGCCAGCCTGGAAGATGTGAAGCTGCTGCCACAACGCAAGGCGCTCAATGCCCAGTTGCGCGATGAAACAATCACCTGGCTCAAGGGCCGTGGCTTCACCTGCACGGCCTCCCAGGCCAACTGCTTCATGATCGACGTGAAGCAACCGGCCGAGCAGGTCATCGAGAAACTTGCCACGCAAGGCGTACTGATCGGGCGGTTGTGGAAAAGCTGGCCGCAGTGGGTGCGCGTGACGGTGGGGAGCAAGCGGGAGATGGAGCGGTTTCGCGAGGTGTTTGCGGCGACGGTCTAGCGCCGATGTGGGAGGGGATTGCTCCCCCCCGCATTCAGTTCAGTGGTATCACTGTTGCGCGATGCTGTAACCCTCAAACGCCGTCTGCTGTTGCAGCGCAGTAATCACGCTCTTGCGGCTCAGCGGCTGCTGGACGCCGGCGTTATCCACAAAGCTTTCAACCTCCAGCTCGGCTTCATCGCCTTCGCCTACAAAGCTGAAACCCAGGAACTCAAACGCCTCACGGTCGACGTTCAACCGCGAGCGTGGCGTGCGCAGCGGCAGGGTGACGCTGATGCCGTCCTTGCTGATCACAAACACTTCGGCTTCTTTCTTGGGGCGAGCAGCCTTGCCTTTGCCGGCGCTTGGGTTGCTGATGGCCTGGTGAGACTGGTTCAGCACTTTGAGGGCCAGCCCGTAGACCAGCTCCTGAAACTGCGGATCATCCTTGAAGCTCGACAGGATGCGGCTGATGGAGAACTTGCTGCTCAGGTCTTCAAGGGCGATGTTGTCAGCGGCTTCGGCGTCCTTGAGCTGCTTGAGCTGGCCCATCAGGTCGTAGGCCTTGTCGTCGTCGAAGGCGTCGTGAGCCTGGCGGATGGCGACGCGCAGTTCGCGGATCTGGTCGCTTTCCTTGGAGGTGTGAAAGGCGTCCAGCACCATCTCGCTGATGATCTTGGCGGCTGGCACATGCTGTGAAAGATTGATGGCGTTTTCGTATTCAGCTTTGGCGTGCAAGGCGACTACGGATTCTTCGGCGGATTGTTCGGTGTAAGAATCGGACATTGAAATTTCACTACTTCAGTAAACGGGAGACAAAAAAGCGTCGCGCATTTTCAGCGGGGAGGGAGGTCAGGTCAAGGCAGCACAATGCCCTTATCGCGGAGCAAGGCTGCCGACCGGCGGAGGCGGGGGGTTAAACCAACTGCTTCAGGCACGCCTGGAGAATATCCAGTCCTTCTTCCATTACCGCAGCCTCAATGGTCAGCGGTGCCAACAGGCGGATGATGTGCCGCGACTTGCCGCTGGGCATCAACAGCAACCCGGCGTCTCGCGCCAGGCTCAGCAATTGGGTCAGTTGCTGGGGCGCGGGCGTGCCGTCGGCGCTGGTCAGTTCGATGCCGCGCATGGCTCCGACGCCGGTCAGGCGGCCCAGGTACGGTGAGAGGTGCTGCGAACGCCAGGCTTCATAGCGGCCGACGATGGCTGCTTCCTGCTGCGAGCCCCAGGCCTGCAAATGTTCATCGGTCATTGCATCGAGGGTGGCCAGCGCCGCTGCGCAGGCGATGGGGTTGCCGGAGTACGTCCCGCCCAACCCGCCTTTGGGCAGGTTATCCATCAATGCCTTGCGCCCGACCACCGCACCCAGCGGTACGCCGCCGGCGATGCTTTTGCCCAGCAGGATCAAATCCGGTTCGATGCCCAGGCGTGAGAAGGCGAAACGCTGGCCGGTGCGACCGAAGCCGGATTGGATTTCATCGGCAATCAGCAGAATGTTTTTCTCATCGCACAAGCGCCGCAACGCCTGGGCGAACTCGATATCCAAGGCGAGGAAACCGGCTTCGCCCTGCACCGGCTCGATGATGAAACAGGCGACGTCATTGACGTCGATTTCCACGCTGAACAGGCGGTCCATGGCTTTCAGCGCTTCAGCGCAGCTCACGCCGTTATCGGCGCTGGGGTAGGGCAGGTGATACACCGGGCCGGGCAGTACGCCAACCTTTTGTTTGTAGGGCGCCACCTTGCCATTGAGGTTGAGGGTGGCCAGGGTGCGGCCGTGGAAGGCACCGTCAAAGGCGATCACCGCCGTGCGGCCGGTGGCGCCGCGGACGATCTTCAAGGCATTTTCTGCAGCTTCTGCGCCGCTGTTGGTGAGCATGCCGCTGACGGGGTAGTCCACCGGGATAGACCTGGTCAGGCGATCCATCAGTTCGATGTAGGGTGTGTGGGGCGCCGCGTTGAATGCATAGTGGGTCAACTTCGTCGCCTGCTCACTAATCGCCGCCACCACACCCGGGTGGCAATGGCCAAGGTTGAGCACGCCGATCCCGCCGACAAAATCGATATAGCGTTTGCCCGTGGTGTCCCATACCTCGGCGTTCCTGCCATGGCTGAGGCTGATGGGATGAACGATGGAAATCGACTGGCTGATGGTTTCGCGGCTCATGAATCTCGGACTCGGCAGTGGCGGGCGTGTTTTTATCTAAGCCGTGGACCAGGCCCTGCCGCAAACGAAATAAAGTCGCCGGGTCATTCCAAATCGGAAGGAGCTGTTGCCAAAAGCTCGTTTTTGGCAACGTCGTAGCCCCGTCGATGCTACGTCGACACCCCATCCTTGCCCGCCGCCTTCGCGCGATACAGCGCCTGATCGGCACGTGCCATAAGGGCGGCGGGGGACTCATTCATACGGCGCTCGGCCACACCCAGGCTCAGGGTGACGTGGAGGTTGCTGCGCGTCGGAATCTTGCGCATCGTCTGGCAGATGTTTTCGGCCAGTGCCGTGGCGGTTTCCAGCGAGCTTTTGGGCAGCACCACCATGAACTCATCGCCTCCCCAGCGGGCCAGCAGGTCGCCTTGGCGAAGGCAGCTTTCCAGGCATTCCACTACCTGCAAAAGGGTTTGGTCGCCCACGCCGTGGCCATGTTGGTCATTGATCGGCTTGAAGTCATCGATATCCATCGCGATCAATGCCATTGGCAGGCGAAAGCGCTGGGCACGGTCGCACTCTTCCAGCAGGACTTTTTCCAGGCGGTAGCGGTTGGCAACGAGGGTCAATGCATCCCGTTCGGCCAGGGAGCGGTTTTCGTCCAACTGCAATTGCAACTGCTGATTGACCCGTGACAACTCGCGCGTGCGCTCGGCCACCAGCGCCTCAAGGGATTGGTTGCGCCGCTCCAGCTGTTCGACGGAGCACTTGCGTGTATGAATATCGCGATGGGCGCCCACCATCCGCGCCACCGAGTCATCGGCGTTACGTGCAATCACGTAGCCCCGGTCTTCGATCCACAGGTAGCTGCCGTCTTTTTTGCGGCAACGGTATTCGATTTGATAATGGGGGGCGCGACGGTTGATGTAGTCATCAAACAGCGTCATCACTTGGGGGTAGTCTTCCGGGTGGATGACGGTCTCCCAGGTGAACACGCTGTTTTCGAGGGAGTGGCGGGGGTAGCCCAGCATTTCGTACCAGCCTGGGTTGCGGTAGACGAACCCGGTATTGGCGTTCCAGTCCCAGATTCCGTCGCTGACCAGCTCCAGCACGGTATGCAGCATGTCGGCGTTGAGGTGAGAGAAATCACTCTTCAGGTTGCCGTCGTCGGAGGTATCGTCCATCTGCGCGCTCCTTGCATGGGCTGGCGTCCAGGGCCAGCCATATTGATGCCGATACTCCGTGGCTGGGGCTACTGTACAACGGGGCTTGTGCGCTTTGAATAGGGCGGATGGCCGGTTATAGAGGGGTGGCAATAGGCTATTGTTTCGGCGCCATCATCCTCGTCCGAGCTTTCCCATCCGCGTTGTGCTGGTAAATCGTTTCCGGCTGGCCGTGTTCATTGAAAAACACCTGGCCAATCCCCGCCGAATTCCATAGCCGCTCACCCGCTTCGGCATGCTCCGGAATATGCGGTACTACCTGCATGGTGCGGCGGCGAGTGAACCAGTTGAGCGGCGACCGCGGCGAGTACAGCCAGCGGTTGAGGCGGTCGAACCATTCCAGCAATCGCGCTGGGAATTCATTCTTGATGCCGCTGCTGGTGATCTGCCAGATCCTGGGGCCGGCGTTGCGATGGCGGATCAGCACTTCATAGACGAACGAGTAGTGCACGTCGCCCGAGAGGATCACGTAGTTACCGGGTGTACGCGAGTGTCGGAAGATGTTGAGGATCACCTGGGCCGCGCCGCGATGGGCCATCCAGTTTTCCGCGTCCACCAGCAAGGGGTGGCCGCACCAACTGAAGATTTTCTGCACAGTCTCGATCAGCTTGACGCCAAAGATCGGCGCGGGGGAGACGATGATGGCCGAAGGGTGGTCGAGCAGTTCCTGTTGCAGTTCGCTCAAGGCTTCCCAGTCCAGCAGGCCGGACGGTTGTTTGAGGGTGAATTCGCTGCGCCAGCGCCGGGTGCGGGTGTCGAGTACCACCAGGGCCGGGGTGGTGGGCAGCACGTAGTGCCACTGCTGGAACTTCAGCAGCGCCGCGAGTAAATCATCCTGTGCCTGGGCGTCCAAGTGATCGTTCTGCGCTTGGGTGGCCAGTGCCTGGGTGTGGCCCACCAACTCATCAAAGGCGTCCGGGTTATTACCCCAGCCCTGGCACAACAGGTACGCAAGCAGGGCGTTACCGATGATGCGTTTGGAGAACGGATGGCCGTAGGCGGTTTCTTCCCATTGCGCGCTGAGGTTCCAGTCGTCGGTAATGTCGTGATCGTCGAAGATCATCAACGTGGACAGATGGGCGAATACCCGCGCTACGCCCGGCAAGCCATCGCGGAATTTATCCACCTGCACCTGTTCGCGGGCATAGCGCGCGGCTTCATCGGCGTTCAGTTGCGGTGGCTGTAGGGTGATCAGTGTCCAGGGGGTAGGTGACCACACCAGCAGGTACATCGCCATGACTTCGGCGAAGGTCACCAGGTGATTGTCGGCGGTACTGCTGGTGAAAATCGGCTTTTTCACGCCACCAAAAAAACGTTCGCGCAGGGTCTCGTTGCTGTCCAGCGCAGGTAGCAGATCCGCGCGGTTGTAGTAGCTGGCGTGATGCCCGTAGAGGCTGGCGCTGTCGTCTACCACGGCGCCTTCCAGGTATTCATCGAACAGGCCCAGACGCGCAATCAGCCCATGGATCGCCCGCAACATCGGGCCGGCGACATCGTCGGCGTACACCTGGTCGCCGCTCATCATCAGCAAAGCTGGGCGGTCGGCTGGGGTCTGTGCATCGGCCAGCAGGCGATCGAGGCAGAGCAGGCCTTCGTCGGCCTTGTGGTGAGGTTTACGGCACGAGCCGTGTACCAACTGATGGATATGGCTGTGCAGTACGAAACTTGGGCATCGCGTGTCGGCGTACAGCAGGTGCGGTGCCCACTCGGCAATGCCGGCATCGTCGACCAGCAGGTCATAGTTGATGACCACGTCCTGTGGCAGCGCCTCGTCCAACCGTACATCAATCAGATGGATAAACGCCTGGCGCCCCACTGGCACGATCTGGCACTGGTCCTGGCCCAGGGGTATTTCCAGGCTCCGTTCGGCACAGTGCAGCTTCAGGGTCAGGGGCAATGCCCGGCTTCCCACCAGCCACAGCACCAGGCGCCGGGGTTCCAGGCGCCGCAGCAGAGGGCCGGCGAGTACGGCGGGCAATGTGTCGGGATGTGGCATGCAGTAACAGGCTCCGGCCAGGGTTGAACCGGCAAGGTTAGCGCAACGGATGTCAGTGTTTTGTTAAGGCGCGGCGGTCAGTAAAGAAGAAGGGCAGTGTGCTGCCCTTCTTCCTACGGTTTAGAGCAGGTTTCCTCTGCCCAGGCTGTCCAGGCCGCCACTTCCGGTTCGGCGGTTGCGCGCCGAACCGTCGGCTTCTTGAGGCTCCAGTTGCGACTGAGGTGCTTCGATGCTGCGCTTCTTGCGTTGGAGGGTTGCATCATCCTGTGGCGCAGTGGGGTATTGAGGGGGGAGTTGTACGGCGTTGATGGAGCTGATCATGGACGTGTCCTTCTCTCTATTAGTCGTGGGTTACTTCGCCCCTTGGCGCGAAGTGGCGCCAAACTTATAGAGCCTGGAGAAGGTGGGCTATAAACGCCCTGCTGCAAGATATGACGGCGGTTGGCAACCGGCTTCAGACGTCATCCCGCCATTTTTGCGTGGCGAGCAGGCTCGCCACAGGAGCGGTCAGGTATGGGAGTCCTCGATCACTCTCGGCACGGTAAAGCGGAACTCACTGCCACGTCCGACTTCACTCTCGGCAACGATTTTGCCGCCATGGGCTTGGACTATCCCCTGGGTGATATACAGCCCCAGACCCGTACCGGTGGGGTTGTTTTCGGCCTGGGTCCAGTAGCGATCAAACACATGCGGCAACTGCTCAGGCGCAATGCCTTCACCGGAGTCGCGCACCGAAAACACGATCTCTTCACCATTGCTCAATGCGCTGATGCCGATATGGCCTTGGCGCGGGGTGAACTTGATGGCATTGCCAATCAGGTTCGACAGCACCTGAAACAGTCGCTCCGGGTCGCCGTTGATCTGCAGGCCAGGCTCGGCGTTGAACGACAGGTCGATGCCTTTTTCCATCGCCAGTGGCGCCAGCAGGGAATAGGCCTCTTCGAACATTTGGCTGACGTCCAGGGCCACCCGTTTGACCACATAGCGTCCGGCCTCGATTTTCGAGGTGTCGAGCAAATCTTCCAGCAATACGTTCATGCGCCCGGCGGCCTGTTGCATGGTGTCGATGGCCGAGGAAATGCGGCGCGATGTGTGCGGGCCGTCGGAGCTGAAAGCCTTTTGCATCATGCCGCAGAGCATGGAGATTACCGTCATCGGGTTGCGCAGGTCGTGGGACACCACCGCCACCAGGTCATCGCGGGCACGCACGGCTTGTTGCTCGCGCAGCACCTGGCGGGCCAGATCGTTTTCCAGGGCCGAGCGGCGCAGGTCATTGGCTGCGAAGAGGTCGCCGTGGCTCCATTTGGTGGAGATACCGGCCATTTCCACTTTCCAGATTTCAAACGAGGTGCGTGGGCGAAGGCGCAGGCCGGCGCTGGAGTTTTCCAGGGCCAGCGGCTTGTTCGGGTCGCCGCTCCAGTTGATGCTCTCTTTCACTTCCGGGCGGAACCACAGCACGCCGTTATCCACAGGCTTTGGCAGGCTCATTGCCAGGACACCACTGGCCACCTGTTGAAATTCGGCAGCTGGCGGGTAGACCGACACCAGGTTGTGGCTGGAAAACACCGGCTCGCCGCTGTCTTGCAACCACTTGTGCAATGCACGGATCTGAGCGGGTTCCGGGCAGTTGCCGTAGCGGTGCAGTTGCTTGTCTTCGATGATCGCCACGCCGCTGGACAAGGTCAGGTCCATCAGCAACTGACCGCGCTGGGCCAGGCCGTCGAACACGTTTTCTTCTGACGCCTTCATGGCTTTATCCAGCAACGCCAAGGCCTCAACTTTTTCCTCACGCTGACGGCTCAGGTCCAGGGCTTCCATGGCGCTGATCTGCAATGACAACACCTGGCCGATGGTCTGGCAGGTGATGCGCAAGTCATTGGGCACCAACAGTGGTTCGCGGTTGCCGCAACTGATCAGGCCCCAGAGTTTGTCGCCCTTCATCAGCGAAATGCTCATGGACGACAACACGCCCATGTTCTGCATGTATCGGCAGTGAATCGGCGACACGCTGCGCAGGGTGGCGAAGCTCAAGTCCAGTGGCTCGCCGGTGTCGGGACGCAACCGGGGCAGCAGGGGCACCGGCTCGTAGGCGGCGTTCGGGATGATGCGCAGCCAGTTGGTGCGATACAGCTCGCGGGCCTGTTCCGGGATGTCGGACGCAGGGAAGAAGAGGCCGTTGAACAACTCCATGGACGGTGCCGACGCTTCGGCGATCACCTGACCATGGCCTTCCTCTTCGAAGCGATAGATCAACACCCGGTCGTAACCGGTCATGGCCTGGATTTCAGTCACGCTGATTTCGTACAGCGCTTGCAGGGTTTTCGCTGATTGCAGACGTTGCAGCATCTTGCCCAAGTCACTGCTGCGACCCTTCAGCGCCCGTGGCCGGAAGTCCTTGAGCCGCGGCTCGAACTCCAGCACCAGCACATCCTGATGGCGGTGCAACAGGCCTTCGAACTCGGCGCCGTTGAACGTGACATGCAGCGGCTGCGCATCGACAAAACTGTTGTGTTCCGCCATGACCTGCACGGCCTGGGCATGCTCGGCACCCACCAGCGTGTGCAGCGGCTGGCCCAGCAACGATTCGGGGGCGCGGTTGAACAAGGTGGCGACGTTGGTACTGACCTGGATGATGTTCAGGTCGGGTTCCGACAGCGTCAGCAGCACGCCGTGGGGTTGGATCGCCCCCGGAAAGCGGATGGGCTCGTCGGCACAGTTGGCAAGCAGCTCTTCAAAGTCTTCGGGTTTCATAGCAGTACCTCCTGGCTGTCGAGCCATTGCTCAAAGCAGCTGAATGTCGAACGTGCCGCGTTCACCGCACGCTGTTTGGCTGGCGCGTCCAGCGGCTGACGGCCCAGATAGTCGAGAAAATCCTTCCAGCGCCGACCGGTCTCGGCACCGTATACATCGAGGAACGCACCGCCGTTATCGGCGTCCAGATCCAGGCGCAGGGCCATTTCCCGGCGTAATACCTGGCCGCCCAAGGTTGCGCCTTCCAGCACATACAGGGCGCCGAGGCAGGCTGCGGGGGTGTCGAAGGAGGGCAGTTGCACACAGTGTGGCAAGGCATTGATCGCGGGGGCATCCAGGCCAAGGGCGTGAAGATCGTCCAACAGGGTCGGTGTTTTCACACGCAGCGCCGGGTCGAAGCCTTCAGGGATGAAGTCGCAGCCGTACAGCGCCGCTTCCATCGGCCCATAAAACCCGTAATACGCCTGGATCAAGCGCTGGTACCAATCGGCATCCAGGTGCTCGGAAAAAAACGGCAGGCGTTTTTCCAGCGCTACGTGCAATAGGCCAGTGCCTGCGCGCAACGCTTCCAGCAATGAGGGCGTACCACCATCATGGGCCTGTGAATGCATTCAATGAGCTCGAACTGTGGGCCTTTCGGCCATGAATGACGCGTTAAAAAAGGCGACGATTCTACACAACACGTAAGCATCAGCTGAACGCACAAAGCGAAAAGGCTGACCAGTGGATCAGAAAAGTCGCTCCCTGCTTAATTAAGTGACCATAAGGCCAGCTGTGAAGTTCGGCATAAATGATATCGCGACGCTATCAATGCATGGACGACCCCTGCTGGGTCAACGCGGTTTGCACACACTCAAGTAGATGTTCGGTGCTCCACGGCTTGGGCAGGAACCGCACGGAGCCTCCCAATTGCTCTGCGAGTCTGGCGTTTCCCGAGGTGAGCAATACCGGCACCGACGGCCAGCGGTGTGCAACTACCCGGCTGAGGTCATAACCGTTGAGCAACCCCGGCATCTGCACATCGCTGACAATCAAATCCACCGGGTCATCGCCACGCTCCAGGTAAATCATCCCTTCATCGGCCGAAGGGAAAGAGGTCACCGTCGCGCCGAAATCCTCCAGTACATCCACCATCAACGACCGAATGATCTCGTCGTCTTCCAATACCAAAATCGATGGCTGAGCCATGATCGTTACTCCACCATCAGGGTTCAGTAGGGTGGAGTGGAATAGGGTTGGATAGGTTCTATTGGATCTGCACGGGGCGATGGGTGGTCGATTCGAGGGTCTAGGTTGCGCATTTGCGCGGTGGTACGGCACGATACCGGCGCTCTGCAATCAGGATCTGCCCGAACCCCACGGGCCTTCGCACAAGGTCGTCAACCGTGAACGCTTCCGCTGCCCCCTTGATCGACCCGAACCTGGGTAACCGCATGATCAAAGTCGACCACGCCGGCGAACATGGCGCGATCTGTATCTACAGTGGCCAGCTGTTTATGGCGCGGTTGTTCGCCCCCGGCATGGTGGGGGAGCTCCAGGAGTTCCTCGCCCACGAGCGCCGCCACCGCGCCGTGTTTCAGGCTGAGTTGCAACGGCGAGGCTACCGACGCTGCCGCAGCTACTGGCTGTGTGGCCTTGGCGGGCTGGTGCTGGGCCTGCTCACCGGGGTGTGCGGGCGCAAGGCTATCGTCGCCACCACCGTGGCGGTGGAAAGCGTGGTGCTCAAGCACCTGGCTCATCAACTTCACGCTTTACGCGACGTAGACCCGCTGGCCGTGGCGGCCATTGCCTCCATCGTCGAAGAAGAACAACACCACCACGATCACTCGGCAGCGCAGATTGATGTTCGCGACCCTTGGTTTCGTGCGCTGACGCCGGTGGTTACGGCGTGGACCGAAGCGGTGATCTGGATGGGCATGCGCTCCTGACAAACAGGCATAATCGCCGGCAAAGCCCGATGTGGAGTCACCTATGAAGTACGTCCTACTGACCCTCGCGCTCATCCTCAACACCGGCACGGCTAATGCGGCCGGCGATGCCGAGGCTGGCGCCAAGCTCTTCAGCAAGACCTGCGGCGGCTGCCACAGCGTCGGCGAAGGCGCGCGCGGTGGCTTTGGCCCGGAGCTCAACGGCATCATCGGCCGACCCGCCGGTACCACCGCCGACTATCAATATTCGGACGCGATGAAAAACTCCGGCGTGGTCTGGACTCGCGACAAGCTGGCGGCCTATATCGAAGCGCCAAAAAAGGTGGTGAGTGGTACGCGCATGATTTTCTGGGGCATCAGCGACCCGGAAAAAATCGACAACATCCTGGCGTACCTTGAGACGTTCCAGCCCAAGTAATCACTCACGCACATTCCTGAACAGCATCAACCGCGCACTTTCATGCAGCCCACGGGTCAGCGCCTGCAAACGCTGAAATTCCTCGGGGTGCTGCGCGGCCACATCGTCACGCGGGGTGAGTGATGCCAGGTCATGCAAGGTCGGAGAGCTGCCGTCGTATTGCATCTGCAGCAGGAAGTCCTGGGTCACGCCGCCGATGATCGGGAAGGTGCCCTCGCGCAACACCAGCGGCACCACGCGTTCGCCCTCGGGCGCCGGTTGCTGGATGTCCCGGCCCATCGCGCCATTGCGAAACGGTACGCCCGCCATGCCGGCGACGGTGGGCAGCAGGTCGGCCAGCCCCACCGCTTCTTCGATCACCCGGGGCTCAAGGCCGGGGGCGTGGATCAGCAGCGGCACGTTGTTACTTTCCAGGCCCAGCTGTTCGAAGGCCGGCGCCATGTGCGGGATCTGGCTGATGCGGGTGTTGTGGTCACCGAAGAACACAAAAATGCTGTTGTCGTAGTAGCCGCCGGCCTTGGCGATGTCCATCAGCCGGCCGATGTTGTAGTCCAGCAGGCGCACGGCGTTGTACTGCTCGACACTGCGGGAACCAGCGGCCTGGGCCTGTTCCAGCGTCACGTCGCTGAGCTGGAAGCCATCGTTGTGCTTGGGGATGGTGAAGGGACGATGGTTGCCGGAGGTTTGCAGATAGGCGAAGAACGGCTGGTCTTTGGGCACCGCGCTTAACAGTCCGTCAGCTTCCTTGAACAGGTCCAGGTCGGAAATCCCCCACACGTCCACCCGTGGCGATTGCCAGTCGCTCTCCTCGAACAGTTGCACATCGTCGATGCTCTGGCGGATCAGTGCATTGATATTCGCCCAGCCGGCGTTGCCGCCGATCATGTAGAACTTCTGGTAGCCCTCGAATGCATTGATCAACGTGTGTTGCCGCGTGATCAGCGGATTGCGCGTGGCGGTCTCCTGGCGGGTGACGTCGGGCACACCGGTGATGCTGGCCCATACGGTTTTGGCTGTGCCGGTGACGGGGACGTAGAAGTGTTTGAAGAACCAGCTTTGCGTCGCCAGTTTATCCAGGTTCGGCGTGGGGTTGAGCGGGTTGCCATAGGCACCCACGGCGCTGGTGCCGAGGGATTCGAGCATCACGAAAATCACGTTGGGCGGGCGCTCGCCGGCCAGTCGATAGGGCTGTACGCCTTGTTCGCGAATGAAGTTCAGGGACTGGGCATCGGGCTGGGCCACGCCCAGGTACTGGGCGACGTGCGGGTAATACTCGCGAACCTGGGCTTCATCGAACTGCGATTGGCCGACCTTGAGCGTGTCATACAAAAACAGCACCGGGTTCAGGCCCACGGCGGCCAGTTGGCTGTTGCCGGAAAAGAACGCATCGCTCCAGCGCAGGGGCACCGGGTTCTCCAGGTTGAGATGGGCGACACGGCCGAGCAGGGCCAGCAGCACCGCGACGACGCCCATCACACTCACCACCGTCAGTGTCGGCTTGCTGATAGCGGCGGGCGCTCGATCCAGGGTCAACCGCTCCAGGCAGACCAACGCCCAGACCCAAAGCGCCACCGCCGCGAGCCAGCTGGCGGTTATCCACAGCACTGGGTAGGTTTCCCACACCATCTGTTGGGAAATCTGCGCGTCTTGCAGGTAGCGCAGCACCGTCGCATTGATACGCACGCCGAGGTAGGCGTAGTGGCCGAAGTCGATGATGTACACCAGCCCCACCACTGCCAGTGCGATGACCAGATAACCGCGCGCCAGCCAACGCAGGGCCGGCAGGGTGGTGAGGTTCCAGCGCGGCAACCATGCCACCACGGCCAGCGGCAGCAGGATCAACACCGCCAGGCGCAGGTCGAAACGCAGGCCGATACCCAGGGTTTCCAATAGCGCCGGAGTGTTCAAGTCAAGGCCGGAAAAACCCAGCACAAACACCAGCCGCAACGCAGCCAGCAACACAAACACCAACCCGATCGCGCCCACGCCGTAGCGCAGGCGGCGTGATTGCAACGCACTCATCATTGACCCCTGTGCCATTTCAAAAGAGGGCGCCAGGCGGCGCTGATCAGCAGCCCCGCGCCGGCGATCAGGCAGTAACCGGTCAGCAACGGGTCGACCAGATAATCCCAATAGTTTTCTGACGCCTTGAGCCGTAACGCAAAAGCCAACGTGCCCATCGCCAACATCCACACCGACAGCGTATTACGCCGCCACAACATCAACAGTGCGGCCGCTGCCGCCAGGACGATCATCGGCCGCGGGTTGTAGCCCCAACGGTACGGGTCGAAGTAGGTCAGGCCCAACGTGGCCGGATACAACACCAGGCTCAACAGGCCAAACAGCAGCAACATCTGTACCTGATGCCGGCGAGCAAGCGGCTGCACGACGCCCAGACGGCTGAGCACGACCCAGGCCAACAACACCAATGTGCTGATCGCCAGGTCATCGGTAAAACTGCGCACATACGCCGCCAGCGGCAGCTCGTTGACCGGGATAAAACTGACCGCCACCAGCGCCGGCAGCAGCCATGGCCGCCAGGGTGCGGTAAACCTGAGCGTGCTTAACAGCGCAAACCCCAGCAGCACAAAACTCAAATGGGCCTGCCACAGAGAAACCATCACAGACGTTCCGCCAGCCAGGCTTCGTTGAAGCTGACATGTTTGATAAAGGTGTTATTCCACGAGTACACCAAGTGGTACATGCCGTCCGGGCTGCGGCTGAAGTACGGGTACTCGTATTCGAAATCGCAGCCCCGGGGTTTGCACACGCGGTAGTCGAGGTTGCTGAGAAAGCGCTGTTCCAGCGGCAGGCGTTTGGCGCCGCTGGAGGCGCGGAAGCCTTCGCCGATGATTTCTTTATAGGCCTCGGGGGAGAAGGGTTGGCCGAGCGGGTCGGGTGATTCATCCAGTTGCGCCACGGTGCGCCATTGGCTGAGCTGGGCGTCGGTGCCGTAGAGACTGAGCTTGAAGCGGCCATCCTGCAGGTCGTTGAGGGCCACGAGTAACCCGTCATCTACCGTGCCCACCGCCGCCAACGACGAATTGGGGTTGGCCGGTTCCAGCGGGTACGGCTCGCTCCAGGTTTGCCCGGCGTCTTCGGTGCGGCTGGCCAGGACGCGGTGGTGGGTGTCGCCGGCGTAGCGCAACATCGCCACCGCGCGCTTGCCATCCAGCGGCACGATGGTCGGTTGCAGGGAGTTCTTGCCGCGGCTGATGCGGAATTTATCGATCACCGCGCCGTCGGCGCTCAAGTACAGGTACTCGGCAAACTTGCCCATGAACTCGTGGTACACCGGCAGGCCGATGGAGCCGTCGGCGTGGAACACCGGCGCTGCGCGCACCAGCGTACTGATGTTGAAAAACGGAGAGGTCACCAATTGCCGGGGCGCCGACCAGTTGGTGCCGAGGTCATCCGATACCATCAGGTTGATGGCACTGGTGGCCCAGCCGCCGACCGACACCGAGACATAAAACATCCACAGGCGTTTATCCGGCCCCAGGGCGATCACCGGGTTGCCGAGTTTGCGGATATAGCGCTGGGTGCCGTCGCGGGTGCTTTCCCGCGTGGCCAGCACCTGCTCGGTGCCCCATTCGCCGCTGCGCGCATCGAAGCGTGCGGTGCGTACCTGCACATCGGCGGCGCCTTCACGGGAACCGGCAAACCACACGGCGATCAGGTCGCCACCGGGCAGGGCGGTAACAGAGGATGAATGCACAAAGTCAGTGAGCTGCGAAGACACAAAACGGCTGGTGTACTGTGGCGCCGCCGCCACCTTCATGGTGTTCGGCGCCACTTGGGCAAAGGGGGCCAGCACATGGGGCGGGTGGCTTAGCCACGCGGCCACGAAGACGGCGAGCAGGCTGCAGATCAGTAAGGCGGAGCGCATAGAGGACCTGTCGAGAAAAGGATTACTGCGCACGTTCATCCGGCAGGCGCTTCCTGCGACCGGTGAGCATGGATAGCGGCAGGTTGTCCCGCACCTGGATACTTTCAAACACCGCGGCCAGCACATGGATGCACACCAGGCCAAGCAGCACATTGGCGGCGGTCTCATGGATTTGCAGGGGCCAATCGGCGCCCCACAGGGCATCCACTTCCTGCATCAAAAAGCCGCTGATGCCGATGGTCAGCAACGCCAGCAACATCAACAGCATCACCAGCGCACCGATGGGCGAATGGCCCAGGCGATGCTGCGGGCGGCGGTTGAGCAGCGAGCGCAGATGGATTTTCAAGCGTTTCGGGGTCGGCCAGAAGTCCGCCCAGCGTGCGCTGCGCGGCCCGATGAATCCCCACACCGTTCGTACCAGCAGCCAGGCCATGGCGTAATAGCCCAGCCAGACATGCCAGTCATCGCCCGCTTCGTTAAAGAAGTAATTGGCGACAAAGACCCCGGCGATCGACAGATGAAACAGCCTTACCAACGGGTCCCACAGGCGCAGGGATTCGCCTGGCATCAGCCTTTGATCTCAGTCTTCACAGCCTTGCCGGTCACCGGATCGTGGTAGATCTCGACCTTGCGCTTGTCCTTGTCGAAACCGTAGATCTCGTAGCAGTTGCCGTCGGTGACCTTGAACTTGCTGATCTCGTAGCCTTCGGCCTTGAGCTTGTCCTGGAAGGTTTTTTCGTCTTGCCATTGCGAGCGTTCGGCGGTGGTGCATTGCGGACCGGCAACGGCCAGGGGGCTGGCGATAATCAGGGACAGCAGGAGAATTTTGCGCATGGAAAAGCTCTCAGCAGATGTGGGAGATTTCACAATGCAAAATCAACCTTAGCGCAACCTTAGTTGGCAACGCGCGGTAACATCTTTGCCGAAATAGCCTCGGCCAGAACCCGGCATGATGCCGCCGATTCCCACAGAGACTTTGCTATGCGCCTACTCCTTGTCGAAGATGATCGTGCCCTTGGCCAAGGGATTCGCGTGGCATTGGGCGTTGAAGGCTACACCCTGGATTGGCTGCAGGATGGCGTTGCGGCCCTGTATGCCCTGCGCACGGAAAACTTCGATCTGTTGCTGCTCGACCTCGGCCTGCCGCGCCTCGATGGCCTGGATTTGTTGCAGCAACTGCGCGCCGAGCAGCACGACCTGCCGGTGTTGATCCTCACTGCCCGCGACGGCACCGCCGAGCGCATCGCCGGTCTGGACGCCGGTGCCGACGACTACCTGGTCAAACCCTTCGATGTGGAAGAACTCAAGGCCCGCGTGCGCGCCTTGTTGCGCCGCAGTCAGGGCCGCGCGCAACCGATGCTGGAACATGCCGGCGTCAGCCTCGATCCGGCCACTCAGCAAGTGCGGTATTTGGATGAAGACATCATCGTCACCCCCATGGA
Organism: Pseudomonas sp. B14(2022); assembly: GCF_012030485.1. Classification (NCBI taxonomy): domain Bacteria; kingdom Pseudomonadati; phylum Pseudomonadota; class Gammaproteobacteria; order Pseudomonadales; family Pseudomonadaceae; genus Pseudomonas; species Pseudomonas sp. B14(2022). The sequence goes on along the minus strand of NZ_JAAUVM010000023.1, from coordinate 4,493 downwards.
ATACCAACTGCTGCACCAACTGATGGTACGCCCCGGCAAAGTGGTGACCCGCGAGCGCCTGTCCCGCGCGTTGTATGGCTGGCAGGACCGGGTCGAGAGCAACACCTTGGAAGTGTTGATCCACAACCTGCGTAAAAAGTTATCCACCGAGCTGATCCGCACCGTGCGCGGTGTTGGCTATGTACTGGCGCTTAAACCATGACCTCCGTGCGTGCACGCATCCTCATCCCTGTCCTGGTGCTGATCCTGTTGGGCGACGCCCTGATCAGCTGGCTGGTATTGCGCGACAGCCACCACGAAATCGAGGAAGTCTACGACGCCCAACTCGCCCAAAGCGCGCGCCTGTTGCAAGGCGTATTGCGCCAGCGCGACCCTGGCGAAGCCGACTGGGACCGCTTGTATCAGGCCTTCGATCAGGCGATGAGCCGTGTCGGCGAGGGCGGTGTCGCCCACCCTTATGAAACGCGGTTGACCTTCCAGGTGTGGCGCAGCGACGGCCAATTACTCGTACGCTCCGCCGAAGCGCCAGTGTTGGCCGCACCGCCGGCTACCCTCGGCTCCCACGACATCCTGGACAACGGCAACGACTGGTGCGCCTTTCTCCTTGCCGACCCGCAACAGGGCCTGCTGATCTGGGTGGGCGAGCGCGACGATATTCGTCAGGACGTGATCCAGCGCATCATGCGCCACACCCTCTGGCCCACCTTGATCGGCGTGCCGCTGCTCACTGTATTGATCTGGCTGGTGATCGGCTGGGGCCTCAAGCCCTTGCGCGCCATGGCCCGCAAGATTCGCGGGCGCACTGCCGGGACCCTGCAACCGCTGCACCTCAAGCCGCTGCCCAGCGACTTGGAGCCGATGCAAACCGCGCTCAACCGGCTGTTGGTGCAAGTGGATGACCTGTTGGAACGCGAACGCCGTTTCATCGCTGACGCTGCCCACGAACTTCGCACCCCTCTGGCAATCCTGCGCATCCACGCGCAAAACGCCCAAAGTGCCGGCACCGAGGCCCAGCGGCGCGAAGCGTTGGACTTCCTGGTCAACGGCGTCGACCGCGCCACCCGCATTGGCAGCCAACTGCTGACCATGGCGCGCATCGAGCCGCAGTTGAACAACCCTAAGCGCAGCCGCGTACAACTCACCGAGCTGGTGCGCGAAGAACTCGCCGAACTGACACCGCTGGCCATGGAAAAAGGCGTGGAGTTGGTGTTGGAAGGGGATGAAGACTGCTGGATCGAAACCGAGCCGGTAGCACTGGCCATCGCCCTGCAAAACCTGGTGACCAACGCCCTCAACTTCTCCCCGCCGGGCAGCGAAGTGAAAGTGGTGATTGGTGCCCATTGCCTCAGCGTGGAGGACCAGGGGCCGGGCATTGATGAGGCGGAAATGGGGCGTTTGTTCGAGCGGTTCTACAGCCGTGGCAATGCCAATGGCGCAGGGCTGGGGCTGGCAATTGTGGAGATGATCGTGGGCAAGATCGGCAGCCGGCTGGCGCTGCATAACCGGGAGCAGGGCGGGTTGTGCGCGCGTTTGGTGTTTAACGAGGCCTGAAGCGATCACTGCTCAAATGTGGGAGCTGTCGAGCCCCTGCATCGCGGTCGCTCCACTGCGGAACATTTTGTCTAATCACTGGTCCAGTCTTCATGATCTGTCACCCTGATAAGGACATCCTCCCGTGAAGCGAATCGTACTGCTCTCCCTCGCCCTGGCCCTGTGCGCCTGCGAATCCAACCAACGCGACTCATCCCCCAGCCTGCTCAAGGATGGTATTCAACTGCGCCAGAAAACCGTGGCCGTCGATGCTGAGCACGCCAAAGTCATCATGAAAGCCTACGGCGGCACCGCTCCCGTCGAGTTCTCGATACGCCGCGAAGGCGACCCCGATGAACGCATGGAAACCCTGGGCACGGTGATGGATACAGGTGAAGGCCGCGTCTTCAACTGGATTGCAAAGCTCAACCAGACGGTGGCCAGCGCGGGATTCAAGCGCTTCCCGCAGTTGGAGATCCAGGCAGATCCTGGCAAGAAGCTGACCGTTGCCAGTTCGTCCACCGACTCACGCCCTGGCATCTACGCCATTTGCGGGCCTCTGTTCAGTAGCTTCCAGCCTGAAAAGGGCAAGGTGTATCTGGTGGAGTTCCAGTTCAAACCTTCGTCGTGTGCGCAGCAGGTGTTTGATATTACGGATCCGGGGAAACGGGTTCTGATTGGGGGGGAGGGGAGTGAGGCGAAAGAGGGTTAGGTGGACGGCCGAACAAATGCGGATGCTGCGCTTGGAATGGCCTGAAGGTTTGATACTTCCAGCGCTCTCCGTCAGGGTCTTCGTCTGATCGTGCTTCAACCAGGTGGCCTGCAACCTTGATCAACTGTTGAGCGCAATGCGCCAGAATTTTTGGTGTGGTTTGATTACCTTCCACAAGATTTCGTGACAAACACAAGAAAGTCGGCTCGCAGCCGACATTGCCGTGGCAGATTAATCGGGCTCGGTTCAACAGCGTGGATGACGATCAGTCAGCGTCATCCGTGATCCCCTCAAGCATGCCCGCTGATCAAGTCAGCAGGTGCTTGGAGATCAGGCGGGAGATTTCGACAATCGAGGTCTTGCCGGTGAACTCAAATTTCACTTTTCCCAGCGACGAAAAGTAAATCTCCAGTTCCGAATCCAGGTCAAACGTGCCGGACGTTTCCACCGAGTACGCGACGATGTTTTTGTACGGCAGCGAAGTAAAGTCCTTCTTGCTGCCGGTGATGCCTTGCACGTTCACCGCGATGATGCGTTTGGTGGTGAAGACCACGCCGTCGCGCATGGCTTTGTAGGCGTCGACGACTTCTTCGCCGTCCAGCAGCAGGGCGGCGACGCGTTCGGCGTATTCGTTGTTTTGTTTGAGTTTGAAGAAACCTTTGTTGTTGAAGTCGATCATGTGACGGTCCTTGTGGTGAGTCGGTTATTGGATGGCTTTAAGGTAGTCCTTCAGTGCCACGAGCGGTGGGTTGAGTTCCTCCAGCGTGCTGACTTGCTGTACGTCGCTAGACAACCACTGCAACTCACGCCCCAACACCGTATCGGCCCCACCCAAAGTGGTCAGCGCCTGCACCACACACTCATCTATCTTCAGCAGAATTCCCGACAGATCCCCCTGCCGCACCAGCAACCCAAATACCTCCCGCTCATACCCATCCATCACCAGGTCATCCCTCAACACCGGGCTGCCGCCGTCCTCCTCATGCACGAGCTTGAGTGCAAAGAGCGCAACAGCTTCCAGCGTCAATTCCATGGTGTCGGTTCCTCAGGGTTCGGGGCGGAGGGCGATGATCACTGTTCTGGGCGTGAAAAAAAAGACCTGGTGCGTACCGGGTTTCGGATGTTCTGCAGTATTGATGAGAACCCGTATGCGGCCGGCCTGACTTCACGGTTCGATGTCACTGACAACACGGCCGTGGTTCTTGGCTGCTGGCCAAGTACACCTTCTATATAGAAGCAATGACGCCCCCTTTAATAAGAAGGCCTTTATTGCGTCGTGGTGTGTGGGGCTTTTGTTAAGGAAAGTTTTTCCAGAAGGGGGTTGACCACGCAATTCAATACTGTATTATTCGCCTCCCGCTAACGAGAGATCGGAAGCGCAAGTGGTTGAAGTTGTTGAAGAAATCTTCGAAAGCTTCTGAAAATAATCACTTGACAGCAAATGAGGCTGCTGTAGAATGCGCGCCTCGGTTGAGACGAAAGCTCTTAACCAACCGCTCTTTAACAACTGAATCAAGCAATTCGTGTGGGTGCTTGTGGAGTCAGACTGATAGTCAACAAGATTATCAGCATCACAAGTTACTCCGCGAGAAATCAAAGAATAACCAACGATTGCTGAGCCAAGTTTAGGGTTTCTTAAAAACCCAAAGATGTTTGAACTGAAGAGTTTGATCATGGCTCAGATTGAACGCTGGCGGCAGGCCTAACACATGCAAGTCGAGCGGTAGAGAGAAGCTTGCTTCTCTTGAGAGCGGCGGACGGGTGAGTAATGCCTAGGAATCTGCCTGGTAGTGGGGGATAACGTTCGGAAACGGACGCTAATACCGCATACGTCCTACGGGAGAAAGCAGGGGACCTTCGGGCCTTGCGCTATCAGATGAGCCTAGGTCGGATTAGCTAGTTGGTGGGGTAATGGCTCACCAAGGCGACGATCCGTAACTGGTCTGAGAGGATGATCAGTCACACTGGAACTGAGACACGGTCCAGACTCCTACGGGAGGCAGCAGTGGGGAATATTGGACAATGGGCGAAAGCCTGATCCAGCCATGCCGCGTGTGTGAAGAAGGTCTTCGGATTGTAAAGCACTTTAAGTTGGGAGGAAGGGCCATTACCTAATACGTGATGGTTTTGACGTTACCGACAGAATAAGCACCGGCTAACTCTGTGCCAGCAGCCGCGGTAATACAGAGGGTGCAAGCGTTAATCGGAATTACTGGGCGTAAAGCGCGCGTAGGTGGTTTGTTAAGTTGGA